>NZ_JBVJLS010000027.1:0-120706 GCF_055584605.1 Nocardia sp. NPDC102475
TGCACCCACCACCCGGTGGCCTGCGGGACCAACTGAACACGGAACGAAATCACCTGGGCTCAATTCCGGGTGGTCTCGTCATCGGGGACCGCTCACGCCCACAGCAGGCGCCTCTTGACAGGTCAACAACTAGTTGGTTGAATGCCAGCAGCCCTTCCCCTGGTCCGCGAGGGTGCTCGCGCCGACCAGGAGCTACATATGGAACGATTTCCGGGGAAACATGACGGGTTGAGACGCGATGTCCCCGCCTTATCTGTTCGGGCATCCAACGGCGGAAAGTGTGACACAGTTCTACGAAAGACCGGATAGCCCCACCGACTATCGCAAGTTCTAGAAATCTCACAGCCTTCGTATGAGCTGACGATTCGGCAAATTCTCGCGAACCGACCTGTATCAGTACAGTCCCGGGACCGGCTGATAACGCGCATACAAAACCGAACGTAGCATCGGCTATACAATTTTCGATCCTACAATTGCCAATAACGGCGAAACAGGACCCTTATGCCTACAGGAGAATCGCGATGACTCAAAGCCGAGGGAAGGCGTCCCTGGGTCAGAGTATTCGCCGAGTAATGCGGCGTCCGGTAACGATCCGTTCCCGTGTGCTTGCGATCGCGCTCGTGCCGGCCGTGACACTTCTGGTCGGCGGTGCCGGATTTGTCGGTCTGCAAATCGACGAAGGCCTTGCGGCGCGTCGTTGGTCTGAGAGGGTGAGCCTCCAGATCGATCTGACCCTCGATTTAATCGCCGATGTGCAAGCAGAGCGCATCGCCAGTCTTCGGGCTCTCGTCGGCGATGCGGAAGCCCTGGCTACACTTCCAGCCCGACGGATGGAGACGGATGCCAAACTGCTGAAGATCAGTGAAGTAGCTGATCTTCTCACAGAGTTGAATCCGGCCGCGATGGAGTCGGCGCGTATTTTCGGAGCCCTGATGAGTCAGATATCGACTCTCAGACGTACCGTCGACAGCGGGCAAGCCACCAGCACAGATGTCGACGACTTCTATACCCGGCTCGTCGGCACCGCACCAATAGGCATCGTCGACACGGCCAAGAGTTCGCCACAAGGCCGCACTGCCGCCGACGAGATCGTTGTTGCCGACCTGATTCGTGCGGCTGATCTCCATTCGCGTGCGGTCGGCCGCGCGTGGGTGGCGCTGACGAGCGACGTAACGATGACACCGGCCGATCGTCAGCTGTACGCACGTCTGGTCGGAGCGTTCCACAGCCGACTCGATGCGGCTGTGGAACAGGTCTCCGACGTCGACAAGGCGCGATTCGACAAGCTCGTCCTGAGCAAAGAATGGCGCGCGATGACGGCAGCCGAGGACTCCTTGACGCTGGTCGGACGGCTTCCTATCGAGTTCGGCGAGTGGTTGCGGGTCCAGGAAATTGTGAGCGCGGAGCTTCAAGCGTTGGTACGGAGTCACTTCCGCAACTCGGAGCAGGTCGCGAAGGAGTCTGCCGAGGCTCAGCTCCGCAGAAGTATCGTGGTGGGCGCCGGCGTGCTGCTCATGGCTCTGGCCACATCTGTTGTCGCGATACGACTCGCCAACCGACTCATTCGTCGCCTGCGCGCTTTGCGTGCCAGAACCGTGGAGATGACGGAAATGACCCTTCCGTCCATCGTGGAGCGACTGGACGACGGGCAAGCGGTGGACGTCGATGCCGAACTTGCACTGGCAGATGACGGTGCGGACGAAATCGGCGATGTTGCGCGAGCTTTCAACAACGCGCAGCGCATGGCCATCGCAGCCGCTGCGGCCGAGGTCCGCACGCGAAGCGGCGTCAACCGAGTCTTCTCGGATATCGCACGGCGGAGCCAAATCGTCGTCCACCAACAACTCAAGGTGTTGGATGTAGCGGAAGCCAAGCAGAACGATCCCGAACATCTCGAGTTGTTGTTCCAACTCGATCATCTCGCGACTCGTGCTCGGCGCAATGCCGAAAACCTGCTGATTCTCGGTGGTGGTCAACCGGGGCGGAGGTGGCGCCAACCGGTTTCGGTGGAGGAAATCGTTAGGAGCGCCATCTCCGAGACCAAGGACTTCACCCGGGTAAGCGCAGTGCGCTTGCCGGAAGTCCATGTGGCCGGGGCCGCGGTGGCTGACCTCATTCACCTGCTGGCCGAACTCATCGACAACGCGACCGCCTTCTCACCGCCTGATTCCCCGGTGACGGTGCGGGGAAATCTCGTCGGCAAAGGTCTGGTGATCGAGGTCGAGGATCAAGGGCTGGGTATCCGATTCGAGGAGCGCGAGCGCCTCAATCAAGTTCTTCGTGAACCGTCGGGCTTCCAGCAGATGGCGTTGACTGGGCATCGCAATCTCGGGTTGTTCGTCGTTGGCCACCTGGCTGGACGGCATGGTATCGGTGTCAACCTACTGGAGTCCGCCTATGGCGGAGTCAAAGCGATCGCGCTGCTCGCAGATACCCTGCTTGTTCATGGCGGGGGAGGTATGTCTGATATACCTGACAGCCCCAGTAGCCTCAGCCGCAGTGACCCCTTTACTCCTCAGCTCGCTGTCGATCACGTACCGCAGTGGACCGAAATCGGCGAGAAAAGCAATGGAGCGGCTCCGCCTTTCGAGGTGCAGCGAACGGACTCGCTTCTGCCTTCTCCGCCGATTACTGCCCGCCAGGAGATCGGCCGCGCGGTCAGGGCGGCGCCTGCGTTGGGGAAAACCCCGCTTCCTCGACGCGAGCGCTTGACCCACCTCGCTCCGCAGCTGCGACTCACGGACAACAGTGCGGAAGCCGAGGCTCCATCGCGCGGCGCAGCACGCGGTCGTAGCGCCGATGAAGTGCGTAATTCGATGACTGCGTTCCAGAGTGGAACTCGGCAGGGGCGCGGCTCGGGTCGCGGTCCGACGTAGGAATATGGATGGTCGTGATAATGAAGGAAGAGTCCGGATTCGGGTCGACGAGACGCCAGCTCGATTGGCTGCTCAACGATCTCCTCGAGAGGTTGCCCGACGCTGAGAACGCGATCGTGCTGTCAGCAGACGGGCTTGTTATGGCTCGATCCAAGGATTTAGCCCGGGAGGAATCAGAGCATCTTGCGGCCATGTCTTCCGCGCTGGGGAGCCTGGCCCGCGGGGTCGGCGAACAGTTCGGCAAAGGGTCTGCGCAACAGACCGTCGTCGAACTCGAGTATGGCTATCTGGTAGTGACCGAAGCGGGAGAAAACGCCTGCCTGGCGTTGCTGGCTTCGGAGCGTGCGGACCTCGGCCTTGTGGCCTACGAGATGAACGTGATCGTCGGCAAAGTCGGCGCCAGCCTATCTGCCGATCCGCGGCCGACAATGGGATATGCGTCGGGGCGCTGATACGCCATGCCGAACAACCCATGGACCGATGACGAGTGGATCGATGATGAGCCAGGTCCGCTGGTACGACCTTTCGCTGTCACCCGCGGCAGGGCCGGACGAAACCTGTACGACCTCGACATCCTGACTCTGGTCGTCGCGATTCGTCCGGAGGGCGACGCGGCCGGCTTGGACTCGGAATGTGCCAGGATCCTTCGAATGTGCCAAGGCAGGCCACTGTCGATCGCTGAAATATCCGCTGAGTTGAAGCTCTTGATGGCGGCAGTGAAGGTTCTCGTCAGCGACTTGATTATGTCGGGACACGTGATATTCAGATCCCCCACGAAATATGTCGGCCGTCCCGACATACAGCTACTGCAGGCGGTACTCGATGGCGTTCGAAAAATCTGACGAACTCGGCATTTCGGAGTTGCGCGATATCGAAGTGATTAAACTTCTTGTCGCAGGCGGATTCGGCGTAGGAAAGACAACTTTCGTCAGTACGATTAGTGAGATCACGCCACTGCGGACTGAAGAGCGCCTATCCGATATCGGGTCCACCGTGGATGACCTCACCGGTGTAGAGGGCAAGAAGACGACAACGGTCGCCCTGGACTTCGGGAGAATTACACTCAGTCCGCGCGTCGTGCTTTACCTATTCGGGACCCCGGGCCAGAATCGGTTCTGGTTCCTGTGGCGTGAATTGTCTGTCGGTGCACTCGGTGCGGTTGTGCTGGCCGACACGCGGAGGATGCAGGACAGCTTCGCGGCAGTGGACTTCTTTGAATCCCGAGACATCCCGTTCATCGTCGCGGTCAACTGCTTCGATGGCGCGGAGATTTATGACGAAGACGAAGTCCGCGCTGCGTTGGACATCGGCTCGTATGTTCCTGTTCAACTCTGTGATGTGCGGAATCGTGATTCTGCCAAGCTGGTCCTGGTCCGCTTGATCGAGCATCTGATGGTCCAGACGACCAGGGGCACTACGAGTGCCTGGTAACCAAAGTATCCAAGCGTTCCCACCGTGACCGCGAGTTGTTCCTGTCCGACCTGTCGAAGGTGGCACCGGTGCTGTCGCAGGATGCTTCGGCTCACGGCGGGGCCGACCACTGCTCCGCTGCCGCGGAGCTGGCTCCCCACCGCGACGAGGTAAAGCGAGGCAATGGATCTCGGCGATCGCGTCCTGAGCCCGGCGCTTCGGGCGGAAACCATACGACATCACCCAATCCAGGAGTTCCACGTAAGCCAACGCTTTCCGGGTGCGCGCTGCTATCCAGGCCAGATCCGCCAGGTTCGAGCTGGTGGCTCTCTTGAGGGGCTTTTAGCCGCTGGTTCCTCACGTACACCTTTCCGTCTTGCTTGCCGGACCCGGGCCATCTGGCAGTACTGGCCCGTCCCGTCGTTGTCGGGACTGCTTCCACCCGCACCCGTCATCCCACGAGCCGAGCTTTCCTCAGCTGCAACCGGTCGGCTGCGACCGACCAGCGGCGGCGTCCTTCCACGCAGTAGGGTTCAGGAACACCTCGTGGCGCTCGATATCGGTGCACCACAGTTCATTGAGACGAGCGACGGTGAACGCGCGGTTCACCAAGTCCGCCGGCGTGGCGGCACCCAGCAGCGGGTGACCGCGGCGTTTGCGTTTGGGCAGGCCAAAGAGCCCTGCTCGGACATGAGGGCGCCAGCTTGTGGTTCACGATCATTTCGCACTCGGCCAGCAGCGCGGCCTTGATCCGCCGTTTTCCATAACTTCCGCGTGATTGCGTGTGAATCCGGGAGATCTCGTCGGCGACCACGATCCTGCGGATTCCCCTGTTGGACAACGGCTGGTGCCGCTGGCGCAAGAATGCGGACCTGTGCATACCGGCGACTCGGCATGCTGACCGGCCGGAATGTCCGAGTGCGATCAGCCCTTCGACGCCCGCGATCCGCCTTTTGGGAATACCACCGCTTGCGGGTCGAACAATTCGTACGCGTCGCGTGTGAGTTTCAGTTCGGCTTCCAACGCCGCTATCCGCTTCTTCGCTGAGGCCAGCTCGTCGGCCTCCACGCTCGGCACGCCTTCTCGAACTCATGCATCGACGAGAACCTGCGCCTTCCAGCGGAACAATGTGGCAGGTGAAATCCCTGTTTCGGCTGCTATTACAGCGACAGGTCCACCGGCTCGCGGCCGAGCACACACCTGCCGACGCATCGACGGCGTAAAGGATTTCGGCATCGTGACCAACTCCGGGTCAGTCTGCTCCAACTCTCACAACCGCGGTCCCTCAGCGGGGGCCAGATCAGCAGTGGGTGCGTGACTTCAGCAGGTATGAGACAGCTCCCGATGCCTCACTCCGTAGCTGGTCTTTGGCGATGTTGCGCCGAGTTCGGGTGCAAACGCTCGGCGCCGTCAGTGAAGGACACCTGGCGGCGACGGCGTGGGGCCAGCATTCAGGCGCCGAGAATCCGTTCCACCCAGTGCGCCCGGGTGCGGCGGGAGATATCAGAGACCGAGGCATCGGGGGAGAGGAACTCGTAGCCGCGATGGCAGCCTCTCCAGATGTGGACCTCCGCCGATACTCCGCTTGCCCAGAGCAAAGAACCATAGGCTACGGCCTCGTCGCGAAAGGTTTCGGCGTCGCCGGCGTCGATGTACGTCTGAGGCAACCCTGACAAGTCGGTTGCCCGCGCCGGCACCGTGCTCACGGTCATACCGCCGCCGTGGGCCTGGTACATCGCCGGCCGTCCGGACTGCTGAGCATCGCTTGGGTCGTCTTCTGACGAGCCGTTGGTAGATCGCCCGGACGTGAGTGACCGGTTCGTTCTCGATTTTGCCGGGTCAGTGGCCCACGACGGGGCACTTCGACGAGTCGCCGCCTCCATCGTGGATGCGATCGGACACCCCCACCGCAGGTAACATCTGCACTGCCGCCATGACTTCACGGGCATGGTCGATCGCAAACTGCCGGATGACCGGATTCGTTGCGACGATGTAGTCCCCTCTCAGCAGACCCTCGACCGCGAGTCGGGCGACTTCGTCCGTGTCCTGGACGTACGGCTCGATGGCCTGGGCGATTTCGGAGTTACCGTTCAAGAGTTCCTGGACCTTCTCCGTACGCACCCAGCTCGGCGTCACGAGAGTGACGGTGACGCCTGTGCCCTCGAAGTCTCGCCGGGCCGTGTCGACCAAACCCAGAGTCGCGTACTTCGAGATGGTGTACGCACTCACGGGAACGACATGCGGTGGAACGCCGAGCGAGTGCTCCGAACCCACGATGAGCAGGCGGGCCGGTTTGCCCTGTGCGGATGTCTCGATGAGGGCAGGGCCGAAGGTGTGCACGGTGACGAACGACCCGTAGACGAGCACGTCGAACAGGCCGCGTGTCACGCTCAGGTCGTGCTCCCAGACCTTTCCGCCTGCACCGGCCCCCATGACATTGGCGACCGCGATGGTCACCGGCCCGAAAGTACTGGTGGCCACCCGCAGCACTTCCTGTAGTTCGGTTGCGTCGCGTACATCCGCGTGAACGAATGCGGCATTTCCTCCGGCCGCGGTGATCGCTGCGGCGGTCGCCTGTCCGGCATCGTCATCGATATCGGTGACCACGACACCGATACCGCGAGATCCGAGTTCGAGCGCGATTCCCTTACCGACGCCGCTGCCAGCGCCGGTGATGATCGCGACTTCGTTGTTCAGCTCACTCACTTTTCGACTCCTTCGATCCGTGAGACTGGAAGAGAACGGATCTGGTTCATGAACGTAGATAAGCCGCGCGCCGGGTTCGATTCGATCTCGACGATATCGGCGAAGCGGGTGACTGCCCAGAACCCCCCGTTCGCTGTTCCGTGTTCAGTCGCTTGCCAGTGCAGGCCGGGCAGTTGGCGGATCCGCGCGAAACCTTCGTGTGGCACGCTTGGTGCGAACGTCGCAGGGTCGGTCAGATCCAGCAACTGCCGGGTTTCGAGAATGGGGGTCACCGGTTCCTCCTTGAACGGTTCTATCTGCGATCGTGTGCCGCCTGCGAAGACTGTATGCCAACTAGTCAGTTGAGATCAAGGCCGCAACGGGGGTGGGCTGGGGCCAGCTACTGTGGCTCGGGCGTGTTATGGCCACAAACGGGCTGGCCGGAGCAACGCGGTCACGGAGCATGAGGTGGCGGGATCTTCGCGAGGTTCGAATCGACTGCCTCGACGGCGCTGGTCGCACAAACCGCCGCGGTACCTGTTTCGAGCGGGTGAGCGAATTTTGCCTGCGGGCGAAATCCCGGAGGTAATCGCGGAACGTGTATCGTCGCTCTACGGGTGCAGTGCTTCGAGAATGTGATCGAGGAGGGCGTGCCACCCCTGCGCGAATTCGGGATCCTGCACGTTTCGGCCGACGATTATGTCGGTGACCTGCGGCAAGATGGCGGGCGCGGTGGTGAGCAGCACGATGAGCAGCCCGAAATAGTCAGCGGCCATGTTCGTCGGGAGCCTTCCGGCGGATTGTTCAGCCTTGACCACAGCGACGATCTTCTGCAGATCGGCCGCGCGACGCGGTCCGATGGGGAAGTCGGAACTGTGCTCGTTCGCGTACTCCTGACCTTCCCACACCAAATGGGCGACTCCCTCGCTCGCCTTGACGCTTCGGTCGATCGCAGCGTGGCAGATCTCGGACAGAGTCGAGGTAGGGAACATCGCCCATAGACCAGCGGCGTCGTCGTTCGACTTCTCGAGAACGGCCCGGGCAAGCTCCACCTTGCTGGGGTAGTAGTAATAGATGACCTGCTTCTTCACTCCCGCGAGGCGCGCGATGGACTCCATCCGTGCGCCAGCGAATCCGGCGCGCGCCAGCTCGGTGGACGCAGCCGCCAGGATTCGCTCCCGCGTAGTGCGCGCCGGCGCACCGTCGCTCGCTTGTGCTGTATCCATCGGCAATTACTCTAGAACACGGCTTCGAGCACAGAACAGCCAACACACTCGGCGCCGCGTGGTAGGGAAGCGTCCGTCCGCCGTTCCTCCCGACTGTCCCGTACATCTGACCGGGTGGCTCGGTGGCCCATCGGCCGATACGTTGTGCGTCGACTGCGCAGGGCAGGCCGCAGCGCTGCGGTTCACTCAGTCCAGGCCCAGCCAGACCGACTTGGTCTCCGTGTACTCCAAGAGCGCATCAGGACCGATCTCCCGGCCGATTCCGCTGTGCTTAACCCCGCCAAAGGGAACGTTGGTGCTGAATGCGCGCCACGTATTGATCCAGACGACGCCGGATTCCAGCCGCTTGGCCGCCCTGTGTGCCCGGGACACGTCCCTGGTCCACATCCCCGCGACAAGACCGTACGGGGACTCGTTGGCAATGCGAACCGCTTCGTCTTCGTCGTCGAACCGGATGACGGCGCCGACGGGTCCGAATATTTCCTCGCGCCTGATGCGAGATTGTGAGTCGGGTGTCGCATAGAGCGTCGGCTCAACAAAGCGGCCTGTTGTCACGCCGCTGATCTGCTCACCTCGACGCCCGCCAACGAGAAGCTCGCTCCCTTCTTCTTCGGCGAGATCGAGGTAGCCTGTCACCTTTTCGTACTGCGGACGTGACGCCAAGGGGCCGATGGCCGAGGTAGGTTCGAGCGGATCGCCGATCCTCACCTCCGGGATCAGCGTGCGGAGCCTGTCGATCACCTCGTCATACACGGAGCTGTGAACGAGGAGCCGCGATCCGGCATTGCACGCTTGTCCGGTGCCTGCGGTGATACCGGTGACCAGCGATGCCGTGGCGCGATCGAGGTCGGCGTCGGCGAAGACGATCTGCGCGCCCTTACCGCCGAGTTCCAGTGTCGTTCGGAGGAAACGTGCCGCGGCACGCTGGGCAATGACGGCACCGGTGCTCGTCGAGCCGGTGAAAGCGATCTTGTCGATGCCCGGACTGTCCACCAGTGCCGCGCCGGTCGGCGCTGCCCCGGTGACGACATTGAGCACTCCGGCGGGCAGTCCGGCCTCGAGGCCGAGTTTCGCCAAGAACAATGTCGAAACCGGTGTTACCTCTGAGGGTTTGACGACGATCGTGTTGCCCGCAGCGAGGGCCGGGAACAGTTTCCAGGAGAGCAACCCGAGCGGGTTGTTCCATGGGGCGATGGCTGCTACGACGCCGATAGGTTGGCGCACCGTCCATGCTTCATGGTTCGGCATGAACGGCTCGATCGTCGAGCCGACCGGCCCGAGGGCAAGGTGACCGAAGTAGTCCGCGGTCTGCGGGAGCGACCCGGTCGCGGCGCGCATCTCGGTGATGGTCTTGCCGTTCTCGTGCACCTGAAGGCGCGCGAGTGTTTCGGAGTTCTCGTCGATGAGTTGCGCCCAGCGCGAGAGGACAGCGCTGCGGGCGAGGGCGGGAATCCGGCTCCATGTGGCGAACGCGTCGCGCGCGGCGGCGACCGCGTGGGCGACATCATCCGCTGAGGCGACGGGAATGTGTCCCCATTCCTCGTCGTCATACGGGTCGAAGCAACGGAAGGACTCGCCGCACGACGCCTGCACCCAGCTCTCACCGATCAGCATGTCGAAGCACTGTTCGGGGTCGATCTCGGCGAATCGGCGGGGCGGTGTTTTCGTGTCAGTCATCGTCGACCATTCTCCAGGGTGCTCAGCGGGCGTATTAGCATCGGCGCAATACTAACCAACTGGTTAGCGAAAGTCCAAAATCGGCGAGGGCGGCGTGTTTCGCCACTGCAAAGGTTCTATTGTTCGTATTGACCAACTAGCTGGTTAACGTATGATGACCTTAATGCGGTGCGACCGGGGCGACCGGGGCACGTACGGGGACAATTCGGTGGCCGACGGCCGCCAGGAAGGGTTAAGCAGGTGACGGCAATATCCAACGGCAAGAGCACGGAGACGAATGCGCCTGAGCGCTGGGCGGTGATCGCTGACGGCGACGATCGTTCGGCGCGCGGACGTGCATGGTTGCCGGAAACCGGACCCGTCTCGTGAGCGCGAGCCAGCCTCTCGCTGGGGTTCGGGTAGTCGAGACGGGTTCATCGATCGCACTCGCGATGTGTGCGAAGTATCTTGCCGAATTGGGCGCGGAGGTCAGCCTCTACCGGTCGGGCCGCGGCAACGCGGGACAGCGAGCGGCCGACTGGCCGGTGCATCTCTCCGCCTACCTGGACAACGCGAAGTCGGAAACCGTAGCGGAGACTCTCGACCTCGCGGGAATCGACATCCTGCTCGAGGACGGATCTGGCGCACCATCGTCCGACCGTCTGCCGTCGCTCATCGTGGGCAGAGTGACCGAGCTGGGCGGACACGGACCACAGGCGCGATGGCAAGGTGGTGAGCTTATCGCTCAAGCCGCATCCGGGCTGCTGGCGGTGATCGGCGACAGCAAGAAGGCGCCCCTCTCGCTCGGTGGTCATCAACTCGCCTACTCTGCGGGATTGGCCCTGTTCACCGGACTGATGATCGCACTGCGCCACCGGGCTGCGACGGGGGTCGGCCAACAGGTCGAGACCTCGCTTCTCGAAACGGCAGCGTACATCGAGTGGAAAGGGCGGGTGTATACCCAGACTGGAGGCGATCTTGCCCGCGGAGATCTGTCGGGCCCCTTCGTCTCCCGCTGTTCCGATGGCCCCTTCGGCTTCTACTACCGGCCGGCCGACTGGCCCGCGGTGGTAGCGGTCCTCGGCTCCGATCGGCTGGACGCGCCGCAGTTCGCAACGCATGCTCTGCGTCTCCGGAATCATGACGAGCTCTGTCGAGTCATCAATGAACTGTGCGAATCCACCACCCGCGACGAGCTGTATCACCGGCTGCAAGCAGCAGGTGTGCCAGCTGGACCGGTCTATGACGCGCACGATCTGCTGTATTGCGAGCAGTACAGCGAGCGCGGGTTCATCGTGCCAGTGCCCGGCGGCGAGACGGGAGCGCGGCAGCCGGCGCTGCCGGTGCGGTTCAATGACCAGCGACCGCAGCGGCCAGCGGCGTAGCTACCTGATCGCGTCGAGACCACACAACAGAACGGAATACGATATGGGACAGCAACCCGACGACCGGTTCTGGTCGGACTCGCGGACGGCCGGGCATGCGAATGATGTCGGCACCCAGGGGGTCGGCTACGACATCCCGATGTCGTCGGCGTGCCGGGACATCCTATGACCGCGGCTCTCGAGGGTGTCCGCGTGCTCGATCTGGGCATAATCACCGCCGGCGCCGCGACATCCCAGGTGTTCGCCGACTTCGGGGCCGACGTCATCAAGGTCGAATCCACCACGTACACCGACCCGTTCCGGAACTGGTCACAGATCTCGGCGGCAGGCTCGCAAGACCTGAACCAAAGCCCGCCGTTCTGGAGCGTCAACCGGAACAAGCGGGGGGTGGCCATCGACCTGAAAAAGCCTCAGGGGCGTGACCTCTTTCTTGCCCTCGCTGCCGAGGCCGACATCGTGGTGGAGAACTTTCGCCGCGGAGTGCTCGAACGGCTCGGCATCGGATTCGACACTCTGAAGACTATCAATCCGACCATCATCCTGCTGTCGCTCAGCAGCCAGGGGACCAGCGGGCCGGACAAGAACTACATTTCGTTCGGCTCTCCCCTTGAGGGGCTCGGCGGTGGGATGGCCATCACCGGGTACGCCGCCGGCGACCCGACCTGGACGAGCAACAACGTCAACTTCCCCGACCAACTCGTGTCGATCCTCGCCCCCGGTATGGCACTGGCGGCCCTGCACGACCGGGCCCGCACCCGCGAAGCTGTCCATATCGATCTGGCGCAACGAGAAGCGGTGACCAGTGTGGTGGGGGAGACCCTGCTCCAGGCCAGCTCCAGTGGAGAGATTGCCGAACCGAAGGGTAATCGGCACGATTGGTTTGCTCCGCAGGGGGTCTATCCGGCGGCGGGCGAGGACCAGTGGGTCGCGATCTCGGTGCGCAGCGATGAGCAGTGGGCCAGCTTAGTCGAGATTCTCGAACTGGCGCCCGATCTGACCGCCATTCCGGCGGCGTCGCGGCGAGAGCGGCACGATGACCTCGATCTCGTTCTGGCGGAGCGGACCGCTTCCTTCGATAAGCGGGTACTTGCCAGGGCGCTGCAAAAGGCCGGCGTCGCCGCAGCCGCTGTGCTGACCTCGGCGGAGGTGCTCGACCACGAGCAACTGACCGCTTTGGGCTTCGCTCAGGAAGCGCCCGGTGACCCGATCATTCAGCGGGGCTTCGTGGTACGCATGTCGGAGACGCCAGCCGCAGTGGTGCGAAGGGCGCCCCGCCTGGGCGAGCACACGGCCGAAGTGCTGCGGCAGGTGCTCCACCGGAGCGACGACGAACTCGCGGGTCTGGAGACGAGTGGCGTCGTCTTCACCGACGGCCCACAGTCTGTCGGCGCGAAAGACTAGGCGCCACATCGAATGGGCAGGAGGAATGCGGGACGCGGCGCTGATGGGACAGTGAACGCCGTTCCATCCGAGACTTCCAAGATCAGGACCGATCGACGTGCCCGCATTCTCCGCATCGCCGCCGAGGAATTCTCCCGCCGCGGCCGCGCGGCCGTCCGAGTCGACGAAATCGCTCGCCGGGCGAAGGTCAACAAAGCTCTCATCTACTACTACTACGACTCGAAAAACGCACTATTCACCGCTGTGCTGGAGTGGATGGTCGAGCAGAGCGCCCCGCTCTGGGGGACCGTGCAGCAGGCGCGACTTCGAGACGGCATCAAGAGGCTCCTCGACGGCCCGGAAGACAACGGCGTAGATTTCCGGCGGCTACTCGTCTGGGAAGGGCTCGAACATGGGAGTCCCGACGTCAACGAGGTCGATATCGTTCTGCAACAACGGCGAACACGCGCTTACCAGGTCGAGGTTGATTTGATCCGTCGCGCACAGAGCAACGGCGAACTGGACGAAGGTGTCGATGCCGAGGCGCTGGCCCTGACGGTGACCCTACTAGCGATGAGCAGCCGGATTTTCCCCCAAGTGGTGACTATGATCACCGGCCTCGACGCGGACAGCCCCCAATATAAGGCGAAGGTGGAGTCGTTCGTCGCCTACCTCCTGGACCGTTGCGGCAAGGGGCCCGAGGTCTGACCATGCGTCCGGATCTCGTCGATGTTTCGGGGCTGAGCCGGGCGACGAAGCGGCGGACGCCGCACGATCAGGAGGAGAAGTGACGGACGCCAAGTAATGCCGGATCTCGACCGGGGACAGGTGCGTATCGTGACCTTGGGGCTCGGCCCAGCGTCGCCGGATGACGCTGGGCATGTCCAGCAGATCGCCCAACACCTCGACATCGCCGTAGTTTTGGTCATCCGGCGGCTCGAGCTCGGTGCGGGGGACAGGCGCCTCAGCGTTCCTTGCTGGGGCGCGGGGCGAGCCCAGAGCTGTTTTCCTGCGTGGAGGAGGGCTGCAAGCTCACACCGGGGAGGGGGTTCTTCTGCGGAGAACATTCCAGCTCTGGTGGTCGACCTTCCCGGCCACGGCGAATCCGTTGGTGCCGGAACCGACAGCACCGGCAAAGCGTGTCTGATGTGGGCGCGGGTAAAGGGCGAAACGGAAACGCGCTATGTCCGACGAGACTTACATGTTCCGGCCCGCGTTCATCGGCCCCTTACCCGGGACCAAGGCGAGGTCCAAGACCCTACGTCGCATTGTATAGGGTGGTCAGGCCGTTGTATCCGCTGTTGCGACGGTGCATATCCGGTCACGTCACGACCAGTGCAACTGGGGCGGGCCACGCTTGCCGTGGCCAAAGCCGACGCCCCGGAGCGGGTACTGGACACCGTCGCCATCAACACTGCCGCAGGCTCCTGATACTGGCACTGTGGATCGGCCGTGGGGGCCGCCGGTTCGTTGCACCATCTTCTTGAGGTGCCCGTATTGCGAGGGAGCCATGGGGGTCGACGGGTGGTCCCGTCGACCGCCACGGCTCGGGCTCGGCGGTTGCTCCCTGTGTGGTGCGGCCTATCCGGTCAGAGTGGGCTCTTGCTGAGGATGGCTCCAGAACCGAGGTTCATCAGGCCGCTCGCCACGGCGACGTGATCAGCCTTCTTTATCTGGCGCTTTCCAGCGCGTCCCTGCACCTGCAAGGCGGCTTCGACCCAGTGCCCCATTCCGTGCAGGCGGCCCTCGCTCAGGTTTCCGCCGAACGTGTTGATCGGAAATTCACCGTCGATCTCCATCCGCCCGTTCTGGATGAATTCGAAGGCCTCGCCCTTCCCGCAGAAGCCCAGTCCTTCCAGCCAGAAGTAGACGTCGGGAGCCCATCCGTCGTAGAGCATCGCAGCATCGATATCGCTCGGGCGCAGTCCGGATGTGCTCCACAGACTTTCGCCGATGGTTTCCGCGGTGTGCTCCATCTGCTCGAACATCCGAGGACCGATACCGCTGACGAGACCGCTGATCGATCTGGGCTCGATCCCCTTCTTGATGCCGGATTGTCCGAGGCCGGTGATGTAGGCCGGTGGATTCGGCAGATCCTTCGCGCGGTCGGCCGTGGTCATGATGATGGCGGCCACTCCATCGACCGGAATGTCGCAGTCGAACAGACACATCGGGTCGGCGATCATCCGCGCGCTCATGTACTCGTCGAACGTCAGCGGAGTGTCGCGGAAGTGGGCGTTGGGATTGAGATTGGCGCCCTTGCGCTGGGCTACCGCGAGAGTCGCGAGATGCTCGCGCTTCGCGCCGTACAGCTTCATGTATCGCATATAGGCCGGTGCGAACTCGGCGATCGCGCTCGCCTTGCCGTATGGAAGCGTGTAGGCGAGGTTCCCCTGCGCCTCGAGGTCGTTGTGCATGGGCTGGTAGCTACCCCCGGCTGCGAACGACATCGCTCGCCACACCACTGCGTAATTACACCGGTTGTGGGCCAAGGCGTGGGCGGCCTGCTCGATGGCTGTACTCACGTTGCCGGTCTGGGTCTCGGCCCACCACCGGACGTTGTCGAAGCCGAGGTTGTGCACCAGCCACGCCATGCTGATGAATTTCGTGCCATCAGTGGGTCCCTCGGGGTACGCCGGAAATGTCGCGGCGCCGTCGACATCTTCCGGCCGGATGCCTGCGTCTTCGATGGCGGTCAGCACGGCATCCTTGGCGAGGAGGCCGAGGGGCCGCGTGAGGTAGCGCCCCACCTGGGAGTGCCCGACGCCGATGATGGCGACGGGATTGTCAGGACTGAACATCGTCGGCTCCTTGCAAGCGAAACTGCAGCAGAACCTCGCTACCGCATGGTTCGAAGTCGGCAACCACTGGTTGGCCGATCTCCAGCGACTCGAAGTCGTATTCGCCGAGGAGGTTGGTCACGAGGATCAGCGAGGGCTGCTCCTCGATGGCAACCGAAACCAGCACGTAGGGCACGTGATCCTTGAAGGCGGTGACCCAGGTCTGGTGTACTGCCGTGAAGGAGTAGATCGTGCCGCGCCCCGAGATCTCGGCCCAGTCGAACTCTTCGCTGTGGCACTGCAGGCACATCATCTTCCGCCGCTGGCTGAGCCAGCCGCACGCGACGCAGCGCGAAAGTACTACACGATGCTCGCGGAGTGCGTCCCAGTAGGGCCTGTCTGCTTCGGTGGGGATCGGGATCGGCTTCTCAAGGCTTGCTGTCATGCGTTGCCACGCTCTCATAAGGGTCGGATAAGTCGTCGGTCTGTGCGGGCGTAGTTATTTAGTGGCAGATTAACTAACTAGTTGATTGTTAGTCAACCCACGCCTGTCGGGAAGGTATCTGCGCCGGTGTGGAGCCTTCTGGAAGGGCTTCGTGATTTGACAATTAGCCAACCAGTTGGTCAAGATTGGTTGGCCTCTCGGCCTTCGTTGTCACTGACGCGCTTGGATCCGAGTCGCTGATCGAGGGCTTCGGCAGACGGCACGGGGCCCGCCCAGCACGATAGGAGAGATCTGATGTCGGAGATCGATCAGTCATCGCCTCCGGGAGTCAGTACCGAGCGCGAAGGCCCGATCCTGGTCGTCCGAATCGATCGGGAGAAGGTGGCCAACGCGCTCGATCCGGATTCGATGGTGTTGCTGCGCCAAGCACTCGAAGAGTTCCGTGACGACAGCTCGCTCGCGGTCGCGATCGTGACTGGAGCTGGGCAGCGCGCGTTCTGCGCGGGATCGGACCTGGGTCGCACTCCGCCTGCCGGGAGACCTTTCGCCGCCGCCCTGCTGGCGCCATGGGAGGAGGGGGTCGGCGATGGAGGATATGTCCGGGCCATCACCTTGAGCGAGGTCGCCGCCGGTAAGCCGCTGATCGCAGCGGTCAACGGTCACGCGGCGGGTGGAGGGCTGGAGATCGCCTTGGACTGTGATCTACGGATCGCCTCCACCACGGCGACCTTCTCGCTCCCGGAAGCTCGCTGGGCCAGCATCCCGGCCGTCGGCGGGCTGTCCCATCTGCTACGAGCGATCCCGCCGGCTGTGGCGATGAAGATGCTGTTGACCGGGCATCGGATCGATGCCCACGAGGCGCTACGCCTCGGGTTGGTCAGCGATCTACACGAGCCGGATGAACTCTTGGACGCCGCACTCGAGCTGGCACGCCGGATCGCGGCGAACGGCCCCCTTTCGATTCGTGCCATCACGCAGCTGGCCCGGCGCAGCTATGAGGTCCCGCTCAGTCAGGCGATTGCCATGGAACAGGCGATGTGGGGCCTGCTGCGGGACACCAGTGACCGTGCCGAGGGCCGCCGGGCCTTCAGCGAACGACGTGACCCCTCATACGGAGGCGAGTAGATGCCCATCGAAACCGACTCGGCGGCTAAGGTCGTCGCCGAAAACTTCTTCACCCACGACGAAACCGGGGTGCGGTTGCGCATCACCGAATGCCAGGACTGCGCCAGTCGCTGGTTCCCACCGGTCGCGATCTGTTCGCAGTGTGCCGGAGCGAATGTGGTCGTCATCGAGAGCGGGACAACCGGGGTGGCGTACGCCTCGACTGTGGTGAGGGTTGGACCGCCCGGATTTCCGGCGCCGTATGTCCTCAGCTACGTGGACATCGATGGCGTGCGGTTGCTCGCCCACACCGAGGCGCCAGAGGCGCTGGAGCCGGGCTCCCCGGTGGAGCTGGCGGTGGGAGAGATCGGGAACGCCGATGGGCGCCCGCTCGTGTCCTATGTAGTTCGCCCGCACCGCGACGGTGCCAAAGTCAGCTCGGAAGGTGATCGGTCATGAGAAACGTTCATATCGCCGGTGCCGCGGTGCATCCGTTTGGGAAGCACAAGAATACTTCGGCAACCGACCTCGGTGTCTCAGCGGCCGCGATGCTTCTCGCTGACACAGGCGTGGCACCGGAAGCGATCCAGGCCGGCTTCGTCGGCTCTGTGTACGGCGGCTCTCTCATCGCGCAGCGGGTTCTGCAGCGGGTGGGGGTGTCCGGCCCGCCGGTCTTCACCGTCGAGAATGCCTGCGCCAGCGGCGGATCGGCCGTCCACCTCGCGTGGCAGGGGGTGGCGGCTGGCCAGTACGACTGCGTGCTGGTGGTCGGCGTGGACAACCTGTCCGCATTCGGCGGCGGGACGCTCCCGCTCACCACCGCCGATATCGAGATCGACCAGGGCGTCGTCATGCCGGCGACCTACGCCATGCGCGCGCAGCGCTACCTGTACGAGACCGGAGCGACCGTCGCAGACCTGACCAATGTGGCGGTGAAGAATCGCGGTAACGGCGCACGCAATCCTCGCGCGCACCTCCGCGCGGCGGTCACGGCTGAGGACGTCGACCAGTCGCGCCCCATCGCCGACCCACTCAACCTGTTCCACTGCTGCCCCAACAGCGATGGCGCCGCGGCGCTGCTGCTGTGCAGCGACGAGTTCGCCAAGGACCTGGGCCGGCCGACGACGAGGATCAGGGCCAGTGTGGTTCGCTCAGGTAGTTTCCACACCACCTTCCGCGACATGGCCTGGCCGGACATCACCGAACGCACCGTCACGGCAGCCTACGAGATGTCGGGAATCACTCCCGCTGACCTCGACCTGGTCGAGTTGCACGACGCGTTCGCGGTCGCGGAATTCCTGCACGCCGAGGCTCTAGGTCTAGCGGAACGGGGCACAGCATACCGGGCGGTCGCGGACGGAGAATTCGCTCTCGACGGCCGGGTGGCGGTCAGCCCGAGCGGCGGTCTGCTCTCCCGGGGGCACCCGGTCGGTGCCACCGGCGTGAGTCAGCTGGCCGAGAGCCACTGGCAGCTCACCGGAACCGCGGGAGATCTGCAGGTTTCCGGTGCGGAGGTCGCACTGACCCATACGACCGGCGGTGGGATCTTCGGCGTCGACAACGGTGCCTGCTCCGTCCACATCATCACCGCGGAGGCGTGACATGCCTGTCGTACTGATCGGATCAGAGCCGACACCGCTCACCGATGCCGTTCTCGCGCAACTTCAGGACTCCGGATGGCAGGTCGCCGCAGACGAGGACAGCCCGGTCGATGCGGTTGTGGTGGATGCGGGGCTCCTCGGTGGCGGCAAGGTGAACGGGGACGCCGTGGCAGAGCTGCTCGCCGGTGTGCGGCGATGGCAGTTCCGCGCCGGTGAGGCGGGTGGTGGCGCAATTGTCGTCGTGAGCAGCCGAGATCAACTCGGCAGTGCTGATCGGGTCGAGGCCGCGGCTGTCGCCGGTGCCCTGGCGTCCGCCGTGCGGAGCTTGGCGCTGAAACTGGCACCGCAGCAAATCCGGGTGAACCTGATCGCACCCGGTGACCCGGCCGCAGGGGATGTGCGGAGCCTCCTGCCGAAGCCTGTTGCGGTCGAGGATGTCGCCGCCACCGCCGCCTTTCTGGCGGATCCGCGCAGCAGCTACATCACCGGCCAGATCCTCTTCTGCTGCGGTGGCTCCAGTCTGCTGTCCAGCCTGAGCGTCTGAGGAGATCACTGTGAAGCTCGAAGGAAAGACCGCCATCGTGACCGGTGCGGCACAAGGGATCGGACTTGCGATCGCTGCGGAACTCGCTGCGCAAGGCGCGGCGGTCACGATCGCCGACAGGTCCGTTGAGAGTGCCGAGCACGCGGCGGCGGAGCTTACCGCTGCGGGCTTGACGGCTTCCGCCGTCGCCGCCGACATCACCTCCGCCGATGCCGCCGAGGCCATGGTGGCGGAAAGCGAAGCGCGCTACGGGCCGCTGGACATCCTCGTGAACAATGCGGGCATCAGCATCAACAGCTCGATCAGGAAGCTGACGGACGAAGTCTGGAATCGCACCCTCGCGGTCAACCTGACCGGGGTGATGAACTGCTCGCGCGCGGCCGCCCGGGTGATGGCCGACCGTCGATCTGGACGGATTGTCAACATCTCCTCCCGCGCGTGGCTCGGCTGGTTCGGGCAGTCGGCGTATTCGGCGTCGAAGGGCGGCGTGGTCTCGTTCACGCGGTCCCTGGCTATCGAGCTGTCCCGATTCGGGATCACCGTCAACGCGATCGCACCCGGATTGATTGACACACCTCTGATCCGTAACGAGTCGCCGGAAGTCATGAAGCGGCTTCTCGCCGCCCAGCCGACCGGTGTGATCGGCACTCCCGAGGATGTCGCCTGGGCCGTATCGTACTTCGTCGGGCCTGCCGGCGGATCGACCACCGGCCAGCTTCTGTACGTGTGCGGTGGAAAGAGCCTGTACAACCGGCCGTCTTGAGCCGAAGCTGTTGATCGCGGCCGGCCGCCGATTCGGCCCCGCCTATAGGGAGCCCCTGGATCGGGTCCGAGGCAGAAGCGCGCTCGGCGCAGGCATGCGCAGTGGCGTCGGCCCGGCGACCGCCCAGCGGCGGTGATCATCGTCCAGGCGGTCACGGGCTCGTCGGTGAGTCCGTTGCGGGAGACGGCGCTCGCCTTACGACATCGTCCACGACCAGCCGGGAGGGCAGGTGTGCTCGGGCCAGGACGTCGTCGAGCCCGTTCAGGTCCCAGGTGACCCCTGTACTAGCTTGGGTTTTAACTAGTACGGCGTGGTCGGGTCCCGGCTGGAGTTGGTCCTCTGGCATTGCCTGCGGTACCGAGATGCACGTTCGTGGCGAGGAGCGGGCCGCTGGTTTCGCTTTCCTGCTGGGCGGCCCAGCCAGGGGGCGGGAGGGTTTCGGTGCAGCGGCCGGACAGGCGATGTTCGGACGGAAGTGCCGAAACCCCCGCCGGACGCGTGCGCGTGTGAGTCGTTGTGCAGCAACAGGTTTCTCCCACGGCCGCCGCGAGTCCGCGGGCCAGGCTCAGTGGGGTGTAGGCGGCCAGAAGCAGCCAGGTCCACCTCCCGGGGCAGGCGGTCGACATCGAGCCGGATCACGGTGCCCTCGATCACTGGTAGTTCCCGGGCCGCAGCGATCCAGGACGAGCGGTGGGTCAGCCGGGGATGCAGCCGGTCCATGATCGTGCGTGCGCGGGCCCGTAGAGCCTGGTCTCGGTAAAGGTTTCGGTGGCGGGTTCGCCCCAGGTCGATTGGTCACCGAACGCGAACTCCCCACCATGGCGCGGCGGGCGGCTGGTGGTGCCGGGCAACCACGGGGGTGCGGGCCGGCGCAGGACACGGTCCGAGCGCATCCGGGCGAGCACCCGCACCGGCAGATCCGACAGCAGGAACGCCAACCGGGCCCGTCGTAGCCGGCATCGCCGACGATCCAGATGTCGGGATCGTCGGACCGCCACCGTCCGGCGGCGATCAGATTTCCGACCACCGTCCGCAGTTGGGCCGCGGTCACATCGGCGGCATCGTCACCGCGGCCGACCTGGAGCGCCCGGCTGGCCGGCCCGACATCGCCGAGGTCGCGGCCGGCCTCCATCACATCCCGGTCGAGCCGGCACAGCGGCAGGACCGCACCGCGGTCCGCACCCGTGCGCGCTACCCCCAGATCCACGCATTGCCGGCCGACCGCGAGACCATCCGCGGCATCGTTATCCGGCTCGGGCTGGCCCGCGGCACGGTCCGCCGGTTCGCCCGCGCGGAGTCACCGCAGGAGTTGCTGGTCAACAACCGCACCGGCTATCGAACCGGACTGCTCGAAGAATTCAAGCCCTACCTGCATCAACGCTGGAACGAGGGCTGCACCAACGCCGCGCGGCTGTTCGAAGAGATCCGATCACGAGGCTACCGAGGCCGAGCCAGCCAGATTCGCGCCTACCTGCAGCCGTTCCGGACCATCGCACACATCCCGGCGCCACCGCCGAAACCACCCACGGTCCGGAAGGTCAGCGCATGGATCATGACTCATCCAGCCAATATCGATCCCGATGACCAACGTCGCCTCGCCGCGATCCTGGAGGCCAGTCCCGAGCTGGAATCGCTCGCTGCCCATGTCCGCGCGTTCGCCACGATCATGACCCAGCGGCGCGGCCGGGAACTCGAAAACTGGATGACCAGTGTCGATGCCGATGACCGCCCGGCCTTGCACTCGTTCGTCCGCGGCTTACGCACCGATCAGGACGCGGTCACCGCAGGCCTCACCACCCGCTGGAGCAGCGGGACGGTCGAAGGGCACGTCAACCGAATCAAGATGCTCAAACGCCAAATGTTCGGCCGCGCCAAACCGACCTGCTCCGGAAGCGAATCCTGTTGAGCCACTGAACAACACGACGCCGAATTAACGCAATCGGCACGCGACCTGCACCGGTAAACCCTGGGACGCCATGGTGGCTGTGGCCGCGTATCGCCTTTTGGGTCGCCTCCCAGTTCTTTCAGCAGCTCACGAGCCGTTCAGGATCGCGAGCTCATGCTCGAGTTCCCGGATCCGCCGTTTGGCGGTGGACAGTTCGGCTTGCTCGGCGCGACATGCGCCGGGTAGCTGGCCGGTGTCGATCAGTTCTTGCTTGCGCCAGACATAGATCGTTTGGTCACTGATGCCGAGATCGGCGGCAACCTGCTCGACCGATCGACCTGCAACGACCAGATCCAGAACCTTGCGGCGGAACTCTTCGGGATAACGCCTGGGCACGAACGAGTTTCCTTCGACGGTGTCGTGACCAAGAAAGTCAACCAAACCGACTCCGAAAAACCCGAGGAACATCACGGTGCGCACGAAACCCGGGGAGCTTCAAAGTGAGCACTTCGACCTTGATGACGTCGGCGCCGAAGTAGGCGAACACCTGCGAGGACGCGGCTCCCCGCGGTGATGATGCCGAGATCGAGCACACGAAGCCCGGATAGTGGACCGTCATCGGCGATCCGCCAATCGGGGATTCGTCGCTGCTCGGGTCGCAGCGAGGAAGGAGGTCGACCAGGAACCGTGCAGCAAAGCGTCATCCCACTCCATATGCTGCTCAGCGCGGATCGACTTCTTCGCGACATCTAGCGTGAGCGCATCGTACTGCGCAACCTTGGCCGCCAGTTCTTCTGCCCGGGCGAGTACCTGCTCCGGCGCGACAACCTCGTTCACCAGTCCGATTTCGAGCGCCTTCGCCGCGTCGATGCGCTCGCCGGTGAAAATCATCATGGATACGTGCTTGGGCGCGATGCGCTGGACTGTGCTCGGACCCGCCAGCGATGCGTAGACCCCGAGAGCTATCTCCGGAATACCGAAAGTTGCTGTAGCGGAAGCGATCGCGAGGTCTGCGTTGTTCACCAAGGTCAGGCCACCGCCCAGGGCGTAGCCGTTGACGGCCGCAATAATCACTGCGGGATGCTCGGTGATCGCCTGCTGGGTCCCCATCCACGAGGTGGGCGCCTTCGCTGTCGCGGGGATCTCCGGCGAAGTGTCCCGCAGGTCTGCACCGGCGCAGAAGCTGATCTCACCTGCTCCGGTGATCACGATCGCCTTGGCGCCCTTTGCCCGTGCTTCCTCAAGTCTTTCCTGGATCTGTATCTGTGCGATCCGGTCGACGGCGTTGCGTTTTTCGGGGCGATTGATGGTCAGGACGGCATATCCGCTGTCCTTGACGTCTAGGAGAATGCGAGGTTCCTCGGGAATGGTCATGAGTTCGTCATCCTCATTCAGCTACGTTGGTCGGGCGCCGTTGAAGCACACCGGCAGGGCGGGTTGACGTGCGTCGTCGCCGGGCAAGGGCACGATGAACTCACGTCTGAGGACCGGAACTGGCTTGGGTCGCTCAGTCGGGAACAGTCGATGAAGAGTCTGCTGGTGAAGGTCCGGCGTGCCGTCCGAATGGCGGATGCCTCGACGATCTCGGGCGGTGACGGCTCATCGTTCGTACGGGCACGAATCTGTCGTTCACTACAGCGCCCTTGATGGCCACCGCGACCCGTGTCGGTGGACCTACGTAGGCGAATTTGCTCGTGAGTCCTTCGCCACCGCCGACCTCGTCGATCTGGCGCGCCTCCGATGTCCCGAAAGCTGCCGTCACACACTCCTCCAGTGGGGCGCGATCCTCGGTCGGGAAGTCGTTGTTCGATGACGAGGGCCTTGCTGGTGCTACCGCGATAGATCGTGCCTCGAGTGCGTAACTTCATCGCCGTCACCGCAGCTTGGACGGCTGGTGCGTAACTGACGTGATCATCCGACTCCTTCGTCTTCGACTGGGCTAGCCGAGTTTGCACTAACTAGTTGATCGAGACTGTCGCCAACCATGCGTGGAATGATGCCGATCGTGTGCACGTCGGCGCGGTATCCGCCGAACGGGTGGCGATGCCTGTCGAGCACTGGGTAATAGTCAGATCACTTTGTATATCAACCATATGGTTAATATTATCGGCCAAAGTGCTGACAAACGCAGCGCAGTTGAATATCCTGCCAGTCGGTAACAACCTATTGGGATGTAGTGAGTTCACTCACCGGTTCAAGCAGGTACCCGACCTTGCCACCCCGTATACGGGCGGCGAACCCTGCTGCTGCAGAAAGTACTGTCCCGCAACGTGCCGGAGCGACCTGGTCGCGGGTTCCGCGCCACGGGATACGCCAGTAACGCGGTGCGGTGCAGCTTGTCGTACCCACACGGGTAGTCATAACCCCTTTCGGTGATCAGGGTTCGGATCCTGCGCCGCGGCCGACCGCCCAGCCGGCGCACGACGTCGAATAGCGGCGGCAACGTCATATGATCGACACACGACAGCGCGCCGATCATTGGTTACCGCACGTCAGAACCTGGGCTGGGCGCCAGGGCTCGGGCCGGTATCTGCGCCCATTTTCGCGCGGACGTGCGAGGAGTCGGCGATGACCAGTCGAAGTCGATCAGCCCGGCGGCGTTGCGCCGGTCGAGCATGACTGATGTAGCCGGTCGAAGACTCCGGCGTTGTGCCGGTCGGATCGGATCCACCAGCCGTCCGACACCAGTGGCCACCCGTTGCCGTTGAAGCACACGGTTGACGCGCTGCACCGCGCGTCAGCGCGAAATGACTGCGAGTCACTCGCCTTCCGACTCGGTCACCGTCCGGACCGGGTCTCCTGCGTGCGACACCGCGAACATAGCGGCGTCGAGTGCGGTGTCGAACGGGACGCCATGAGCCTGGGCATGGGCGTGCGCGGCTGCCAGCGCCGCGAAGGCGGCCGCAACCAGGGCGGTCGCACTCAAACCGGTGATCGCGCCGTTGCTGCGTTTCTCGATCTGCTCGACGACCAGGTTCTGTCCGCGTTGCAACCGTTCGAGTTGCCCGGCACGCAGTGTTTCGGAAGCACTGATGACACGATCCATCTCCGCGGCGCGTTTCGCGAGCTCGGGGTCGGAGATGTACTCGACAACGCCGTCGAACATCCGTCGCAGAGAGACCCATACGGGCTCGTCGGGAGGGCGGGCGGCGATCGCTGCCGCGAACTGCTCGCCCTGCCGATCGTATTTGCCGAGCACGAGAGCGTCTTTACTCGCGAAATAGCGGAAGAAGGTGCGCTTCGACATGCCTGCCGCTGCGGCGATCTGGTCGATAGTCACCGCTTCGTAGCCGCATTCGGCGAACAGATCCTGCGCACGGTCGAGCAGTTCGGATGTCACCACGCGCCGCGTCCTCTGGCGGATCGACTCGACCTGCCGCGGGGTGTGTGCGCTCATAAGCCGAGTGTAATCGAGTAGCCCTAATGGCACTAAGTGACATCTTTGACGTACAGTGACGTTGCATCTATTCCATTCATAGGAGTTCCGCATGAGTAAGACCTGGTTCATCACTGGCGCGAGCCGCGGCTTCGGTAAAGAGTTCGCCCACAGCGCCCTCGGTCGCGGCGATCGCGTCGCGGCCACCACACGGAAGGAAACAGACATCGAGGATCTGGTCTCGCAGTACGGCCAAGCCGTACTACCGCTAACCCTCGATGTCACCGACCGCCAGGCTGTTGCCGCGGCGGTCACCGAAACGGTTGACACCTTCGGGGGCATCGACGTCGTCGTCAACAATGCCGGGTATGGGCTTTTCGGCGCCGTCGAAGAGATCACAGAGCAGCAGTTGCGAGATCAACTGGAGGTCAATCTCTTCGGCGTGCTGCATGTGACTCAGGCCGTGTTGCCGATCCTGCGTGAACAGAACTCCGGCCACATCATCCAGATCTCGACCATCGGCGGCATCGCGGCCTTCCCAACCCTCGGCGGGTATCACGCGTCGAAATGGGCACTGGAGGGGCTCTCGGAATCACTGGCGCAGGAGGTAGCTGGGTTCGGCATCAAGGTCACCCTGATCGAACCCGGCGGATACAGCACCGACTGGGGCGGCAGCAGCGCAGTTCACGCTCAGCCTCAGGCCCAGTACGACCAGGTGAGGCAGGCAATGTACGCGGCCTCAAGTTCTGCGATTCAAGGCAATCCGGTTGCCGTCGGTCCCGCCATCTTGAAGATCGTCGATGCGGACGAGCCGCCGCTGAGGGTGTTCTTCGGCGAACAGCCGACCCTACTCGCCCCCCACGTCTACCAGCAGCGCCTGGCTGAGTGGGAGCAGTGGAAGCAACTGTCCATCGAGGCGCAGGGGACACCAGCCCGGTAATCTCGCATCGGGCGAGCGGTTCGCCCCCAGCCGTTGCCAGAAGAGGACGCGAGCACAGTGAGTGAGATCCACCGGATCCACATCGCCATGTCGGCGCTTCTCGCCGCACTACTCACTGCAACCGGTGCGGGAAGCTGGCCGGCGCCACCGCATCGCACGCGATCCGGGAGAGTCTCCACCACGGCCCGATGCTCTGGAAACTCGTCGACGTCTTCGGAGGGTGTGTCGCTGCGGCGCTAGCAGCAGACATCTGAGTCCGTCCGCTCGGCCTGGTTGGCGCACTCCGAGCGCTCGCGCTGATAGCTGGAGCTATCGCAATCCGCCTTCGAGCAGGCGGGGAGCATGTCAAGACCGGTGTCGCCGCCGACGCGGCGGTAGATTTTCTCACCGCCGCCGCTGCCGCCGTCGTCCTCTGGATTACGAGTTCGGGCCGACTCCCGATCGCTGCGAGCGGGCTGCCGCTCCGCGCTTCACCACCGCCGGTCGCCAAAATGGACCAGGTGGCCCTCGCGTGGGTCGTGTCCGGATCGAGGAGGCGACCCGGACACAGTCCGCCTACACGTCAGCCACGATGCGGCGCCGATCCGAAACACCATGTCGGACCCACCTCCTACCCACCGCGGCCGATCCGGGTGACCCTTGACAGTTGATCATCCAGTTGGTTGAGTACAAGCGCCGACCCTGACTCGCAGGGCGATCGTGTCGAAGAGGACCGGAAAATGGATCGATTCGTGGTGGAGCACCAGCCTGACGGAGACCAGACCGAAGTGACTCGAAAGGTGGTTACTACGTTCTTCCGGGCATTCATCGACGGCGACTACGATCTCTTCGCCCAAGTTGCGTCGCCCGACATGAGGCAGTGGGTGCTCGGAGACTTCTGGTGGAGCGGATTCCACGACATCGAGGAAGCGAAGGTTGTCCGCGATGCCTGGGTTGGCGGCCTGAAAGACGGGGGTGCCGATTTGAAGGTCGAACTCCTCTCGGTTCTGGCTGACGGCAATCGCGCGTCGGTCGAGAACAGGATCACCGCCACCTGGCATGACGGTCGACCGTACGAGAGTCTCTGCCAAATCAGCTTGGATGTTGCCGACGGCAAGGTCGTGGGCTACCGCGAGTACTTCGATACCGCTTACGAAGCCAAGTTCCGCCAGGCCGAGCGACCGGCAGGTTAGCCC
Source organism: Nocardia sp. NPDC102475 (assembly GCF_055584605.1). NCBI lineage: Bacteria > Bacillati > Actinomycetota > Actinomycetes > Mycobacteriales > Nocardiaceae > Nocardia > Nocardia sp. NPDC102475. The sequence goes on from NZ_JBVJLS010000027.1 coordinate 27,232, forward strand.
CAAGGCCACTTAGTTTGGTGTGCTGCCGGGTTGTCAATCCGGCAGCATGCGCACGCTGATCCGGGTGTTGTAGATCGTCCGGTCGACCACGCCTTTCGCGCGGTGTTTGGAGATGGCACGTTTGACCACGCGGGGACTGCTTCGGTGCCGGCGAGCGGGTAGCGGGTTGTCGCGCACGGCACGCCCGATCACGCCGACGAGGTCGACAGTCGCGTCGGCGACGATCCCGGCGGCATGGACGAGTTGATCACGGGCAGTGTGCAGGGCGACGGTGAAACTGCCCCGGTCCGCGACCATGCCCGGAGTGACCAGCGCGGTGTCGGCGATCGCGGTGCGTAAGGCTTGATAGGTGATCAGCAGCGCGTAGACCTCCTGAGCGACACCGTCGGGAGTACGCGCCCGAAGCACCCGGCCGCCCAGGGTCGACGATTTCAGCTCGAAATAGCTGGTTTCGATCTCCCACCGCCGGTGATAGAGGTCCACCAATTCCGCTGCGGGATAACGTTTCTCATCGGTGAGTGTGGTGATCATCCGGTAACGGCCGGTGCGGCGGACACCGCCGTCGCCGTCACGAACCACTATCTCGGCATCGACCACCCGCATCAGCACTGGGCCCACACGCGCCAGCCACGACCCGTCGGACAACCGCCCGACCGGCGGGAGTCGGCGGTCGGCACGGCACCGGATCAGCAGGTCCGCCCGGGTCCCGGAGATCTGCTCGATCAACGCGGCGGCAGGGAAGTTCCGGTCGGCCAGCAACAGCATCCCCGGTTTCAGGCAGTCCAGCAACCGAGGCGCCCAGCTCGTTCCCCGACCCGATACGAGCCGAACACGGCGTCGATGACCGTGCGCGTGCCACACGCCACGACAGTCAACAGCCGCACCATCGGATACCCGGCCGCCGCGTCGGGCCGGGCCGGTTGCCGGCCGAACACGCGCGAATTGCTCGCGGTGTCCGCACGAACAACGTGGTGCCGTCGATCGCGCACACCAGCAAGCCGCGCCACCGAATCCCGCCCGCACCAGGCCCGGCCACCAGCTCGAACAACAAGCGCAGCGCGCCGCTGCCGACCCGCCGCAACGCTTGCGACACCGCCGAGGTGCTCGGCGCGGCCACCACCGGACCGGCCAGGCCGCTGCCCAGCCGCGCCCACACCTGCCGGTAACCGATCTGTTCGAACAACGCACCCGCCAGCAGCAGATACACCGCCACCCGTGACGGCAGCAGCCGCACCCGCTCCTGGACCGCGCCCGCGGCATCGACCAAGTCGAACGACACGATCTGGGTCAACTCACCGAGATGCCCCTGAACAAACACCCCCTCACCGACCCGTGAACCGGGATCGATGCCCTCACCCACCACCCATTGACAACACGCCACACACCCAAACTAAGCGGCCTTGAGGTTAGCCCTCCCCCGTCGCAACGAGCTCAACGCGGTGCTTTTCCTGGTCTCCGACGAGGCGCGCTACATAACCGGAGTCGCGTTGCCAGTGGATGGTGGTTTCGCGATCAAGTGATTGCAGGGTACGCACCGTAGTACGACAGCTGAGAACGCGCGGCGGCGACGGGAGAGCGCGTGCCACAGACTCCGCAGATTTTCCGCATCCGTGCCCGGCTTTCCCTTCTCCGCAGCGGAAGGCTTCCCGCTGCTCACCTCCACCTGCGTCGACCAGTCCATTGCCGGCGAACCGGTCGTGCGGGCAGACCCTGCCGCCTGGGCGGTTCGCCGGTCATTTCGGCGGAACCCGGCTTCGATATGCCCCCGAGGGGTCCTACTGGGTCAGCGGCGGGGCAGAAGCACTGAATTCTTCTGGCTTCGAGAGGCGGGCCGGGTCGACGGAGATCGCGCCATCGAAAATTCGCCGCGCGGTCCGGATCACCTCGGCCTTGACGATCTCGGGGGCCGGGTCGGGTCCCGTGGAGACCGCCTGTATCGAGACGACACCACTCGGATGGCCGATTCGATACGGATCGGGAGCACCCTCGATGACATCCGAGACGACCGACCCAGGCAGGGAAGCTGCTACTCCTGTCGCCATCGTGCCTGTAATTGGGATCGAGCTGTGCACTTTTCCGATCGCCGTGCAACGGACGTGGAGATCGGCATCGGAAGCCGACCGACGACCAACCCCGCCGATCAAATCCCAGTCGGCGCTCTTGCCGATGAGTAGGACAGCCGGAGTGATCGGCGAGTCGATACCGAACTCTTTCCCGATCTCTGCGCGGAAGGCATCGACCACCCCGAGCCGATCGGCCTGACTCTCCAGAACGTGTGGGTCGGCCGAAGCCGACAGCCCGAACTGCTCCGCATGCACGAACACGAAGAGTCCCGTCATGTCGATGACGGAGTACTCCACAGGTCCCAATCCGGGCACGTACCGGCTATCCCGTCTGCGGCCGGTAGGTAGCAACTTGCCAGTGATGGCGCCGCCGGCCCCTTTGAAGTCGAGGGCAACAGGCGAGCCGGAAGATGGCACCCCATCGACAACAGCATCACCGCTAGTCCTGGGGAGGCCGCCATCCGTCTCCACGCGCGCCGTATAGATCTTGCCTGTGTTGGTGTTGTGCACTCTGACCATCGTGGACGCACCGGTAGCCGCGACGTAGCCCTCTTCGATCGCGAAGGGCCCTATAGCCGAACTGATGTTCCCACAGAGGATCGTCCAGTCGACGTAGGCGGCGTCTACGCCGACTTGAGCGAATGTGTAGTCGACGTCCGCTCCTGGAACACTCGGCGGGCCGACGAACGCGAATTTGCTGGTCAGCATATTGGCTCCGCCTATCCCATCGATTTGGCGAGGATCGGGAGAGCCGAAGGCCGCGAGCAGCCACTCCTGGAGCAGCGTTCGATCCTGCGTCGGCAGGTCTCGTGTGTGGACGATCATCGCCTTGCTCGTCCCACCTCGATACAGTGTGGCTTTGGTTCGCAATTGCATCGGCACCCCTGACGCCTATGAAGTAGTGAAGTGAATTATACATCAACCAGTTGGTGACTAGTACGCGGGGTGCGATTTGCAGGACCCGCCGGCTTCACGCTGTGGATGGTTCGTCGAACTGCGAACCCGCGCAAATTTTGCGTTTGCCGCTGCGTCCACAACGCACCGGACGGGCTGTCGACCGAGGGTGGAGTCCGGCTTCTCTGAGCGGATTATAGGCGGGTAGATAATTCAGGAGCAGTATTCCGCTGGACCCAGCTGGCGCATGAGTGGTAACACGAAAGACTCCATATCCTGAGCGTGCTCGTCGCTGGATGGATCGAGGCCGGTCACCATCGCGACGACCTGAGGTAAGAACGTTTGCTCATAGTCGCCAGCGTAAACGCGATAGTGAGCATCTCGGATCAATTCGTGCAGCCAAATCACCGGCGGTTTGCAGATTGACTCGACTGCATCGTGCGATCTCGTCCATTCTGACCGCCGCTTCGCCCTAGTCGGCGAGGTCCTCGGCCGCCACCCGGGGAATCCTTTCATTGCGGGGGCTTGGTCTTCGTCCGGCCTAGAACTGGGAGCAATCCACGGTGCTAGAAATTGGAGCCGTGTCCCGTCGGCACGCACTTGGTCCCATTCTGCGACGCCGGGCAACCTGGCGATCCGTTCGATCGAACTACCTGAGCGAGGCAGGCGTGGGTCGCGACTCCTGGTAACGTTGGCGCGGGCACACGTTCTTCGCGGTGCCGGCCGGGCGGCCAGCATAGTTTGGTTCCGCCCCGTGGAACTCAAGAGCAGTAGGCGGCCTTCGTCGCCAGTTCCTCCGCTCTGGGCGAGCACTTGCTCCGGTGCGGCGACTTCTTTCACACCGATCTCCAGCGCCCCAACGGTGTCGATACGTTCCCGGTGAACACCACCGTGGCCGCACACTCAGGTGCGATGGCCGCATTCTGCCCGGCCCCGCTGAGGTAGCGCATGCGCCGACGGTGACTTCCGGAGTGTCGATAGGCGGCTAAGCCCGAGGGACCGATGTGAGGTCAACTGTTCGGTTGAATCAAAAGGGTAACTACCGTCTGAACAGGACCTATTGGAGGCATTGTTGCCTTATCTGACCAGTTGGCATACAGTCCCAGTGCGGCGAAGCGCTGCGTTCGTTCGGCCATCGGCTCAAGGAGGATTCGATGCTGCATTCCGCATTCGAACTTGAGATGCCTGAACCCGCCGATCTGCGCAGGGCGACCCGACACGGTCGCGGTCTGGACCGAGGCTGCCCGTTGAGCAGTCGGCCGGTGACCCGACCTCCGCGGCGACGTTCAGCGCAGGCTTCGCGGACCCGCCGACCTCGCTACTCGACTCTCGGATTAACCGTAAGTCGCGGTCGATGGTCGAGATCGGCGCGAACGTCATCCATCCGGTCGGCTGTCCGCGAAGCTGTCGGTGACCTCGATCGGCAGTCGTCCGGCGTGGTGACCAGCGCGCCTCACTGGGGCCTCCCCGGTCGGAGCCGAAGCGTCACTGCGATGGACCGAACACGTTTCACTGTCCTATCGACCCCTTGTACGAAACCGGCGTCGGCTCGTCGCAGCCAGGGCCTAGAAAGGAATAACTCAATGGTCGACATTACCTTTGTTCAGCCCGATGGCACGCGGCAGACAGTGCATGGCGAAGAGGGTTGCAACATCATGAAATTGGCGACCGCCAATCTGGTGTCGGGAATCATCGGTGAGTGCGGCGGAGACCTGACCTGCGCGACCTGCCATGTTTTCGTCGACAGCGAATGGACGGAACGGCTCTCGGTGCGGACGGCCGACGAGGAGGACATGCTCGAGGCCACCTCGGAGGAGCCGACGGAAGCAAGCCGTCTCGCTTGTCAGATCAAATGCACGCAGGAACTTCATGGCCTCGTTCTCCATGTTCCCGAGACGCAGCGTTAGGACACGAGGAAACGTATGACCACGGATTCTCAGTTGTCGAGCGCGCCCGGTGTCGTCATCGTCGGCGGCGGACATGCTGGTGGCGAACTTGCGGCCGCCCTTCGCCAGGGTGGTTACGACCGAGCGATCACCATGATCGGAAGGGAAGACCATCTTCCGTATACCCGGCCCCCACTGTCCAAGGCGTACCTGCGCGGTGAGTCTCGGATAGAAGATCTGTACCTGCGGCCGAGAAGTTTCTACGCGGACCACCGAATCGAGGTGCTGACCGGCCGCGCGGCGACCGCAATCAATCGCCCGGCCAAGACGGTCGTCGTCGACGACGGGCGCGTGGTGCGGTACGACAAGCTCGTGCTTGCGACCGGAGGAAGTCCGCGCAGGATCGTCGACGCCGCTCTCAGCGGCGCGCCGAATGTCCACTACGTTCGCACAATCACCGACATCGATCGGCTGCGTGAAACGCTCGTTCCGAATAGGCGCTTTGTAGTTATCGGTGGAGGGTATGTCGGTCTGGAAGTCGCGGCCGTCCTGCGCCAGATCGGTATGCGCGTGACGGTAATCGAAACGGCGCCGAGGCTGCTCGCGCGGGTGACCGTCCCAGAGGTGTCCGAGTTCTTTCGGCGGGTGCATGTGGAGGAGGGCGTCGACGTCCGACTGTCCGTTCGGCCCGAGAGTTTCCAGCACGACGAATCGGGTCGTATCACGCGAGTGACACTCGATGACGGAACCGAAGCAGAGGTTGACGAGCTGCTGATCGGTATCGGCATTACGCCACACGACGAACTCGCACGCGACGCCGGCCTCGCCGTCGACAACGGCGTGCTCGTCGACGCACACTGTTCTACCGAAGATCCGGACGTCTACGCGATCGGCGACGTTGCTCGCCATCCGTGTTCCGAGCATGGTGGCCTCCGTCGGTTGGAGTCGATGCCCAACGCGGTGGCGCATGCGCGCCTGGTCGCTGACCACATCACGGGTGTTGAGGATGCCCACTCCGACGTGCCGTGGTTCTGGAGCGACCAGTACAACGTGAAACTCCAGGCCGTGGGGCTGTTTACCGGATGCGATGACGTCGTGGTCCGAGGAGACAGCACCGTCGGTAGGAAGTTCGCTGCCTTCTACCTCAAGGACGGTGCTATTCGCGCTGCAGATGTCATATGCAGCCCCGCTGAGTTCGCGGCGGCCAAGAAACTGGTCGCCGCTCGCGTGACCGTTTCTAAGGATCTGCTCCGAAATCTCGGATTGCCCCTGAAGTCCTTGGTTGCCGGAACAGTCCCGCAGCGGTGACTACTTCGGCGCCGGTCTGCTGTCGGGCATCGAGCGAAACCACTGGCGTGCTGGCGCTTTCGGCGGCAGATGGCTGACCGGATAACGAATGCAGACACCCGATCCAAGACAGTAGGCGCAAATGACCATCACTCCTTCGAAGCTTGTGGATACCGACCGTGGCCGTTTCCCAGAGTTTTCGAGTGAAAAACGGTACGAGATGCTCATCGGAGACGACTGGGTGTCGTCGGCGACCGGGGAGACGTTCCGCTGCTTCGATCCTTTCGACGACGTTGAATGGGGCTATTTTCCTGTGGCCGGGGAACGTGAGGTGGCTGAGGCGGAGTACGGACTTTCGCACAGGAGTGCGACTTGCGGACCGCTTCTCTGTCGAATCCGGTAACATCCCTTGTCAGCGACGTTCCTGACGGGTACTTGTGAAATCGCTCTGATTGTTCACGATCCAGATGCGCCACTACCTAATGGATTCACGCATTGGTTGAGGTACGGACTAGCCCCGATTTCGTGGAACATCTCGCAACCCGAGACCTTGTCGCGCCGGAATCAGCGACTTCGGTATGCCAGGTTAGGTTGGCCCGCTGCCTCCGCCTGGAGCCGGCGATCACCACTAACATCCGAGTGTATGCACTCAAAGGTAAGGGAGAGAGAGAACCGTCTCGCGGTGAGTTTTTAGCCCGATGTGGCAACCGGGTCATCGGCCAGGCGCGAATTGTCGGCGTCTACTCGCGATAGCGCATCGGATACACCGCTCTCGAAAGATCTTTTGACCGGCATTTCTTCATCGCGCTGCCGAATACTCGGAGCTAGAGACCCTGTGTCTCGATAATATTCTCCGACCACCAGACTAACAAGCGTAGTAGTTTGCAATCAAACCCATGCTTCATGGGTCTCGTATCGAACAACTTATTGACTCAACTGAACGGTTGGCATAGAGTGTGACCATGGCCACTCGGCCACAGGTCGGATTTAAGGAGTAATCAGTGACCGCCACTGTCGACACCGTCAATATTCCCAATCTTACGGACCCCGAGACGTTCGTTCCTGGTGTACCTTTCGATGCGTTCGCATCGATCAGGGAGATGTCCGGTTTGTACTGGCAGCCCGCTGCCATCGGCACGGTTCACGGAGGGTTTTGGGTAGTCACCCGCTTCGCTGACATTCTCGAAGCGGAAGCAAACCCAGCGGTCTTCTCGTCGCAACGAGGGCCGTCGTGGCCGATGTCCAACAATCCGGTGTCGACCGACCTGTCCGTAAACCCGCTCTATAATCACCTAGTGGCTATGGATCCGCCTCGTCATAGTAGGGTCCGCCGCGTAGCTGCGGCCGCCTTCGGGCCTCGGGTTGTGAAGAACTTCGAGCCGTGGGTGCGGGAGATCGTGACGGAGGTGCTCGATCATGTTGACGGGCTGGGTCATTTCGACTACGTGACCGAAATAGCGCAGACCATTCCCTCGGCCGTTATCGCGCAAATTCAGGGAGTGCCGCGCAACGAACGACAATTTGTCGTCGATAAAACCGTCGCGACCTTTGCAGCGCATGCGTCCGGCGACTACGAAGAGGTAATGAGAAACGTCCGCGAGGTGGAAGACTATTACCGTACACAGCTGGTGCCGCAGAAGCTTCACGATCCGCAGGACGATATGACTACGGTCATTTTGCACGCGTACGAGCGCGGCGATGTGTCCGAAGGTGAGATGTACGACTTCCTCAATCTTCTTCAGACTGCCGGATACGAGACGACGCACACTGCGATCGGTCAGTCGATGCGAATGATTCTCGACGACGCGGAAGTGGCGGAGAGAACCCTCCGAGGCATTGAGGAGCTTGGGGCAGATAAGGTGGTGGACGAGTTCCTCCGGCTTATCAGCCCACCTATGTATATGACTCGTTCCGCAACGCAGGACACCGAGTTGGGTGGACAAATGATTCGTAAGGACGACGTACTAAATCTCTATTTCATCGCAGCTAACCGTGACCCGGCTGTGTTCGACGAACCAGACAGATTCGATCCGTGGCGAAAGGAGACCGCGACGCTGGCTTTCGGCAGCGGGCCTCATCGCTGTATCGGAAGTGCTCTCGCGAAACTTGAAATGCGAATTCTGTTCGAGGAAATGATCAAGCGTGGTTTCAAGCTTGAACCGAATGGTAAGCCAAAGCGTGGATGGTCTGTGTTCATCAATCAGCTAAACTCGCTGCCGGTCGCACGTGTTCGAGACGCTCGATGAGTGATCTGTAGGGCGATGTCGCAATATTGACCGGTGTCGGTCGAGGTCTCGCGCTGGAGTTGGGACCGTGTGGCGGATCTGTGGTCGTGAACTGACTTAGACGACGAAGCGGAAAATGGAAGGGCAGCCGCCATTGATAATTCCGATGGCAGAAGGGGTTGCTGCACGGATGGGTGACATCGATCTGGCTTGCCGTGAGGTGGGCCTGGAAGGATGTTCATCGTGCCCAAGCCCTACCCCAGGAGTTTCGTGAGGATGTGGCCCGGGTCGCTCGTCAGCGTGAGGACGGGGTGACCTTGGATCAGATCGCCGCGGATTTCGGGATTCATCCGATGACATTGTCGAACCGGATGCGCCAAGCTGACATCGGTGCGGGTGGCAAACCCGGAACCAGCAGTGGCGAGTCGGCCGAACTGCGGGAATTGCGGCGCCGCAACCGCCTGCTCATGCAGGAGAACGAGGTCCTGCGCCGGGCGGCGGCGTATCTGTCGCAAGCCCAGTTGCCGGAAAAAGATCTACCCGCTCGTGAAAGAGCTCGCCGCCGACGGGATTCCTGTCGTGGTGACGTGCTGGGTATTGAAGCGCGCCCGCCAACCGTACTACCGGTGGCTGGTCCGACCGGTCACCCCGACCGAGATCGTGCAGGCCTACCGAGCCGACGCCCTGTTCGATGCCCACCGCGACGACCCGGAGTTCGGATACCGGTTCCTGGCCGATGAAGCCGCAGCGGCGGGTGAGCCGATGGCCACGCGGACCGCATGGCGGATTTGCTCGACGAACAGGTGGTGGAGTGTGTTCGGCAAGCCACGCCGTGGGAAGTGCAGCGGACCGGGCCCGCCGGTCCATGACGATCTCGTCCACCGCAAATTCACCGCGGATCGGCCGAACATGTTGTGGCTCAGCAATATTTCCGAGCATCGGACCGCTTGGATTCCAGCAGTCGTCGCAGCGGTTCGGATTACGAGGTACCCAGTGGAGCATTGAGCCGTTCGGTGGGTGTTTGCCAGGCGAGGCATTTGCGGGGTCGGTTGTTGAGTTCGTCGGCGACGGCTTGCAGTGCGGTCGGGTGTGGACTTTGAGGTCGCTGCCGCGTGGGCAGTATTGGCGTAGGAGCCCGTTCGTGTTGTCGTTGCTGCTGCGCTGCCATGGAGAGCCCGGTTCGCAGAAGTCGCGATGCCCGAACGGGTTGGTGCGCCGATGACCAGATCGCCTTCCCAATGTCCCAGCACTGCGCGGGATTCGACGTCGGGTGGACGTGTGGTGATCAGCGTCATCGGCTCGACGAAACGCGGCCGACGGATGGCGGGGGCGCGGTGAGGCTCTGCGGCGGACGCGTCCGCGACGTAACTGTCGAGCGAGTTCGCGTTTCAACTCGCCGTGGGCGTGGACGGTAGATGCCCTGGTAGATCGTCTCGGTGCATACGCGCATCCGCAGATCGGTCGGGAAGTCGATGACCAGGCGGTTGCTGATCTGCTACGGCGACTACTTCGACTGCAGTTTCTTTCGATCCATACAACCGTGCGTTCACCGACAGCTTCGTTTCCCGCGGCCGCAACCTGCGCGCGACCGAGGCTCGGTGCGCTGAGTGCGGCAGATCCCCGCGCCGAGGTCGTGTTGCGGCGTAACTCGCGACTGATGGTCGAAGGTGAGCGACCCAGTTCGGCGGCGATCGCGCGGATCGAGATCCCGGTGCGGTGCAGATCACGCAGTTGTTCGCGCTCCAACAGGCTCGGATACCGCGGATGAATGACCTTCTCGACTCGATCGAGGTCGACCCCCACCCAACGGTGGCGGTGCGCGGTGAATTCACATCTGCCAGTATCGGTTCCGGATATCGAACCACCCGACCGTCGGGGTAGACACGGCCCCGATGGATGACCGTGATGCCCTTGTCCCAGTTCGCCGCCGAACGCTTGTCGGCGCCGACCCGCTGGGCCGCCTGCGCACGAGTCAACCCCTCGGCGCGCAATCGCAGGAACTCCTCCCGACGCGGCGGCACCCGCCGCGCCTCGCTGGTGAAAATCCCGGCCTGGTGAGCCCACATGTAACACGTGACCCTGGTGAATCCGAGCTCACGCGCGACCGCCGACACGTTGCCGCGTTCGGCCAGCAACCGAAAGAACTCGGCCTTCTCCTGCGCAGAATACGGGCGTGGACTACCGCGACGCATCACCAACCCGCTCTTACGCACCACGTATACGCCGCACCTGGATGCACCCCGCCGCGACCGCCGCGGCCCTGACATTGCCTCCACGATCGAGCAGATCGAAGAACAACTCCCGCTACGCCTTCGAATACTTCGGACCAGCCAACGCCGCGACCTCCAGAGGTGTTGCGACGATCATGGGAATCCAAGCACCGCGGAATCCGTGGTCATCGAGTTGACGACCCGGCCCAGCACATACGTCACCAACTGCTCGGTGGCCAACAACACCTTGATCAAGAGCAATGCCATCGGAGAAGTCAGGTCTATGGCCCACCGCACCTGGTCAGCGGCCTGGCCGCTACGAGCGATCAGCGCCTCGATCGCGACCTGATCGTTGCCGAACTTATGACTGAACAGCGTCTTTCCGGTCTCGTCGACTGCGCAGGCATGATGCGCGGTCTTGCCGACGTCGATCCCCGACCCATATCTGAGGGCGAGTTGTCACCCACATGCTCCTGACCATCGAAGTGATTGCGCCCGTGGACAACCCCGCCGGCAGGTCCCTAAACAGCGACGATCTGCAGCAGCTCTCAATCAGCGGCCGGAGAGTCCAGGTCGGTAGGGCGGCATATCACAATGAAGCCACAACGACAACATCCAGCACATCAGCCACACCCCACCGGCCCAGGCATCCGAAGACCGGCTCCGGACCCTTATCAACTTAGGGTCCAGCAATGCCCTTCAGTGTCCCTTTCAGCCCTGACCAGGGCCACAACGACTCTAAACCAGACGGCTCAATCACTGGGGACAGGCCATCACTACATCGTGCAGCAGCCCCAAAGTACACCCAGCGGCAGAGGGATGAGTTCTTCCGGCTGCTCGGCCAGGGGCGGGACGGTCCTTGCGGCGGCGAAAGCGGTGGGACATCGGTGGAGATGCCGGTTACAACTGGCTGCGCAATACCGGCCTGACAATGCAGCGGGCGACGCCGCGCACCTTAGTTCGCAGGCGTCGCGTGTGAGTTTCAGTTCGGCTTCCAACGCCGCTATCCGCTTCTTCGCTGAGGCCAGCTCGTCGGCCTCCACGCTCGGCACGCCTTCTCGAACTCATGCATCGACGAGAACCTGCGCCTTCCAGCGGAACAATGTGGCAGGTGAAATCCCTGTTTCGGCTGCTATTACAGCGACAGGTCCACCGGCTCGCAGCCGAGCACACACCTGCCGACGCATCGACGGCGTAAAGGATTTCGGCACCGAGACCTCCTGCGGGTCAGTCTGCTCCAACTCTCACAACCGCAACCGCCCTAACATCTATGCCGATCTACTGCCCGATCAGTCCTGAGAAGTTTCGTTGGGTCCCAAGTGATGCATAAGATCCAACAAGAAGGACTTCATCCGCTCTTCGTATTCCTTGCTGGTTGGATCGAGACCGGTCACCATCTCGACAACCTGAGGCAGAAGTGTTTTGCTTAGGGTCACCAGAGTGAAAGCGATGGTGAGCATCTCGGCATCGATCTGCGAGTCCAGATCACCGGTGGCCTGCGCACGACGAAACAAATCGGCCATATTGGAGTATGCCTTCGTCCTACGGCTCTGGAGGACGATGCTCTTGCTCCCTTTTAACTTGCCGTATTCGATGCCTTCCCAGGCGAGAAGTCTAGACCATTCGATGCCGTCGTCCTGTCTTGCCGACAGCAAACGGCGAACCCCGTCGAAGAGTTCGGACTTCGCCAAGTCCTCCCACAGGCCGACATTCGTTTCAACCATTCGCTGAAGCACTGCGGTATAGAGATTTGCCTTTGAGTCGAAGTAGTAGTATAGGAGCTGCTTGTTGACCTGGCTTAGGCGTGCGATCTCGTCCATTCTGGCCGCTGCCTCACCCTTGTTGGCGAACTCTTCGACCGCTGCCTGCAGGATTCGCTCCCTGCGGTTGGCTTGCCCGTCGTCCGGCTGTATTTTCGGGGCGTTCACGTCCCTAGCGTAACCGGGCCGCCGTGTCCGGATGTGTCGTGGGTCATCGAGTCCGATAACTCGGATGCTTCCTGCAGCCATGTGATTGACACCGATCGGGGCAGGCACCCGAGCCAGACCGTTTGCATGCTGTGCAGTCGTGTAAACCCATCCGTTGTGGTCGTCCTGAGGTTCCTTCGCTTCCTTGGAGGGCTCTGAACATGGTCCGATAGGACCAGGAAGGAGCCCCGCGTGGCAGCACCGAAGAAATACCCGGACGAGTTGAAGGCCGAGCGGTCCGGCTGTATCTGGAGTCGGACCCGAAACCGACGATCCGCAAACTCGCCCAGCAGCTGGGCGTACATCACGAGGCGCTGCGGAACTGGATCCGCCAAGCCGACACCGGCCGACGCCCCGAACCTCCGGCGACTGATCTGGCCGAGGAGAACAAGCGGCTGCGTAAGCAGGTGGCCGAGTTGGAGCGGGTGAACGACATCCTGCGTTCTGCGAGTGCGTATTTCGCCTCGGAGCTCGGCCAGACCCGGAGGTGATCGTGCGGTTCGTCAAGGACAGCCAGCACTCGGTCGAGCTCGTATTGCGGGTGCTGGGTATCGCTTCGTCGACCTATTACCGGTGGTGTAAACGCCTCGACGAGCCTTCGGCTCGGCAGATCCAAGTCACAAGTGTCGATGATGGCCCGCGATCTGGACGCGCAGGTCGAAGCGTTCCTCAGCCGGCCCCTGGACCAAGGGCCTTACACGTTCGTCGCCGCGGACGCCTTGGTGTCGAAGGTCCGCGAGAACGGGCGCGTGGTCAATGTCCACGCCCTGATCGCCACCGGCGTCAACGCCGACGGCTACCGCGAGCCTTCGTCGCACCTCGATACAGCAAACGCGCAGGTGACCCGTTACTCGCAGCACTCGATGAAGACGTGGACCGAGAACAGCTGCTGTCTCGGCTCAACATCGTTGGTCGCACCATGACCGATCTGGCCCGACGCATTGGACTCGAACATGTCGAGGACGGAGTACGCCTTGACCTTGCGAACCTGACTGTAGTAACTGACACGAGCGATGGGCCATTGCCACTACAACGCATCGGCAGTGCGGCGAACTGGACCGGATATCATCTAGCGACACACCTCGCCCTCCATCGATACTTCGTCGAGAATGATCGACCTGTACCGCGATTTCTGATGATCGACCAGCCCACTCAGGCTTTCTACCCATCAGATATCGCTAGAAATGCTGGGGCGGCCGAGGATGCGGATCGGCAGGCTGTGCCGGCCATGTTCCTAGTAATGCGCGACGTAGTTGACGAATTGTCTCCACGAATGCAGATAATTGTGAGCGACCATGTCAACCTCGTTGATGAACGATGGTTTCAAGACGCCGTGAGACACTAGCGGCGCGCCGAGGCGTACGACTCGTGCCAGCGGACTGGATCGAGGCTAGCAAAAAGCAAGCGAATTCATCAACTGATCAGGCTCAAGGTGAATAATCACACCACATGAGACGATTGAAGAATGTCGCAGTGAGCAGTGCAATGGTCCTGGTGTAGTCTCGACCACTCCTGGCGAATAGAAATACGATGCCGGTGAAGAGAAATCCGGCTAGCACTCCTGCCAGTTGAGAGTGCGTTGCGGCCGACGTGATGACGCTCCACCCGTGCATGATGCAATCCTGGTCTGTCACGGCACCAAGAATCGGTCCTACGCGCAACCTGTAGCAGATGAGTAGTCTGAGAAAAATCAATGGGTCTGTACGGAGATGTACCCAGTGTCGACCGTTCTCTGGTGCGCGGAACGGCTCGATCGGGATGCGCCTGCGGGAGTACCCCCAGCACGGGCACCGGCATCACCGCCGACGGCGCCGGTGGTCAGCCCGGCGGCGTCCTCGAGGCCAAGCTGCTCGACCAGTCGCCACAAGGTTTTCGAGGGTCCGCCGCGTGCCGCGCGAGAAAGCGGCGCCTACGCCGCCAGCCGCCACTGACGCGCTGCCTCGAACGGGCAATTGGCAACGTCCATGGCCCGCCAACTCGGCGGGGTTGTTGTTCCCCCTCGGCCGAGCTGCAGTCGTGTTTGTCGTCGGAAGCGGTCGCCGACCGGGCGATCAACCTGACCTCGATCAGATCCCGCCGCCGTGCTGCGTCTGGGCGCCGGTTGGAGCGCGGCCGCGTGGTGGCTATACCGCCTATGCGGGCATCGCTTTCTCCAGGTCGTCGATGGTGCCGGACATGATCGTGCGGACGTTGTCATTGATGTGCTCGATCGGCCAGTCCCACCAGGCGAGGGCCAGCAGGCGATCGATGTCATACGCGCTGTAGCGGTGGCGGATGAGTTTGGCCGGATTGCCGCCGACGATGCCGTAATCCGGGACGTCGGCAGTCACCACGGAGCCGGCGCCGACGATCGCGCCGTGACCGATCCGTACTCCGGGCATCACCGTGACGCCGTATCCGATCCACACGTCGTTGCCGACCACGGTGTCGCCGCGATTCGGCAGGTCCATGAGCAGATCGACATGCTGCGACCACGCGCCGCCCATGGTGGGGAACGGGAAGGTCGACGGTCCGTCCATACGATGGTTGGCGCTGTTCATGATGAACCGCACGCCCGTGGCCAAGGCGCAGAACTTGCCGATGATCAGCTTCTCCGGACCGTAGTGGTATAGGACATTGCGGGTTTCGAAGGTGGTGGGGTCGTCCGGGTCGTCGTAGTAGGAGTACTCGCCGACCTCGATCAGCGGCGAGGTGACCAGGGGTTTCAGCAGTACCACGCGCGGCTGTCCGGGCATCGGATGCAGCACGGTGGGTGCGGTGACCGGGGGCTGTTCGAGCATGCGGAATCCGTTCTGTCAGTGAGTGATCGAAGGTGGTGGTCGATGATCGAAAATCAGGCCGAGGCCAGTGCGCGCATATCGAGCCCGGCACCACGCCAGCGGTCTCGGAGCCGGCGATCGTGGCTGACCACGACCAACGCACCTTGATAGTCGGCCAGGGCGGCTTCCAACTCCTCGACGAGTCCGGGCGAGAGGTGGTTGGTGGGCTCGTCCAGGAGCAACAGCTCCGATGGTTCGCTGACCAGTCGTGCCAGTTCGAGCCGCTGCCGCTGCCCGGTGGACAGATTCTCCACCCGGTTCGTGAGCTGGGCGCGTGTGAACAGGCCCAGTGACAGCAGGCGTTCGGTGTGATCGCCGGGCTGCCCCGAACGGCCCTGGGCGAAGGCGGACAACAAGGTCTGACCGGGTATGGGGGGAGGCGGTTCTTGAGCGAGATAACCGACTCGGCCGCGCCGCAGAACCGTGCCACAGTCAGGCGTGAGCTCGTCTGCCAGCACCCGCAACAGAGTGGACTTGCCCGCGCCGTTCGGGCCGGTGATCAGCAGCCGTTCTCCCGAGGACACCCGCACACTCGTGGGTGAGAGCCTGCCGTCCACCGCAATTTCGGTGGCATCCAGGACGACCCCGTGCGCGCTTCCCGCAGGGGGAACCGCCCTGAACTGCAACGGTTCCGGCGGTAGCGGTACCGGATCGGCCAGTAGCCGCCGCAGGCGTTCCTCGGCATTGCGGACCCGGCCTGCCAGCGACTGCTGCACCCGGCCACCTGCCCGGTCGTAGGCCATCTTGTTGTGGTCCTTCATCGGGCGCCCCGGTGCGACCCGCCGTGCCGTGGTGGCGATGGTTTCGCGCAGTTGGTCGGCCTCGTTCTGCCAGCGCAGATGGGTCTGGACCCGGCGTTGCCGAGCCGCCTCGCGTTCGGCGAGGTAGCCGCCGTATCCGTTGCCGTGGCGCACGACGCATCGTCGATCGGAATCCACTTCGAGCAGCGTGGTCGCTACCCGCTCGAGGAAGGTGCGGTCGTGGGAGACGGTGACCGTGGTGCCGCGCCGAGTCCGCAGGTAGTCCTCCAACCAGGTCAACGCGTCGTCGTCGAGATGGTTGGTCGGCTCGTCCAGCAACAGAACCTCGGGTGCCGCGGCAAGCAGGGCTGCCAAGCGCAGGCGGACCTGCTCCCCGCCGGACAGTGCACCGACCGCTCGATCACGCGGAACCACCCCCAGTCCGAGACCGTGCAGGGCTCGCTCCACCCGGGCATCGGCATCGTAACCGCCGCGCAGCTCGAAAACCGTTGCCAGTTCGGCATATTCGCCCAGGCGGGACTCGTCGCCGGTAGACATCTCCATTTCGAGATGGCGCATCCGATCCTCGATCCAGCGCAGCTCGTGCAACGACCGGTCGATGATCTGCTGGACGCTCAGATTCGTCGGGAGTTGCTCGTCCTGAGCGAAATAGCCGAGGCCACCCTCGGCGTGCACAACGACCTCGCCCTGATCGGGCTGCTCGCATCCGGCGAACAGGCGCAGCAGCGTGCTCTTACCGGACCCGTTCTCCCCGATGATCCCGGTGCGTTCACCTGCGCCGAGCGAACAGGTGACTGCATCGAGAACCGTGCGGCCGTTGAAGGACTTGCTGACCGCGAGTGCGGTGATCTGAGTGGGCACGAACTACCTCCGAAGCATTCGAGGACGACACGATCACGGGCGACCGCTGAGCCTGGTGAACACTTCGAATGAGCATTGGCGACCTCACTAGTGCGACTGATGTTGCGTTAGGATGATTGCATATCATGTCCCGCCGAGCAACCGGATAGCCCTATGACCCCTGTCGCAGATAGCGCCGCCTCGCCGCGGTCGCGCCCGGGCGGCCGCACGGCCCGCATTCGCGCCCAGGTCCTCGCAGCCGTTGAGGCGGAACTGACCGAAAACGGCTACGACGCACTGACCGTCGATACCGTCGCTGCCCGCGCGGGCGTGCACCGCACCACCGTGTATCGCCGCTGGCGCGATGTAGGTGGCCTGATCGCCGATGTGTTCGCCGCCGCGAGCGATCTGGATTGGCATCCGCCCAACACCGGTTCACTGTGCGGTGATCTCACGGAAGTGAACCGCGAGATCCAGGATTCGTTCACCGAGCACTCGTCGATTGCGATGGCGCTGATCGCGGTATCTTTCCGCTCGGAGGACGCGGCGCGAGCACTGCGGCAACTGTGGGAGGACCGCTACACACAGTGCGAGATCATCGTGGAGCGGGCGATCGGGCGCGGTGAGATCCCGGCCGAAACCGATGCGCGGGCACTGCTTGTCGCGGCTACAGCGCCGGTATATCACCAGTTGGTGCTGTTGCGCACTCCGGCAGACGCCGGTTTTCCGCAGCATGCGGCCGCGGCGGCGATACTGGCCGCACAGGCCGGTGCTTTCGAATCGCTGATGGCGGAAGCTAATACTGTTGGAACACGCAGTAGATAGAAGGCCCGGTCGGTCCGATGCCCTGAAACCCCGTTCGCCCGAGCGACATGTCGGCCAGTTGGCTGCGCAGCCGCCACGGTGCTCCGGCTCCCCAACCACCGCTGCCGGCCACCAGCGAAGTCGAACGCCACGAACCGCACCCAAGACAAGAGCCATGCGCATCAGCCCCGGCCCGGCCGCCGAGCCGACATTGCGCCAACAACCTGGCAGGAACCCGACACCATCCTCTGCCACCTATCCGACGCACTCCTGCGCAGGACTCGTTCCCTGCGTCAGGTCAACTGGCAACGGACATCGATAATGGCTGACCAGGCGAATCACGACCCGGGGTGGTAGGCGCGGAACCGTGAAAATCCGTCGACGACAAACACATCGGTAACTACGGTTCGGGCTCATGGAACCTGTTTCGCGAACACCGGTCCCGTGGGACGCCGTTCGCCTGCGTCCACTACGGATATCGGACGAGCACGTCGTCCGGGCGGCGCATCAGGCGATGTCCGACGACGGCTTTTCGTTCGCCTTGGGACTGGCCCAGGACGTGGCATGGTCGCAGTATGTGTCCACACTCGAGGACCAGCGGCAGGGGTTCAATCTGCCTGACGGTATCGTCGCCGCCACGTATCTGGTGGCCATGGCACGCGACCAGGTCATAGGTCGCACGGCGATCCGGCACACCCTCAACGACTCGTTACGCCGCAGGGGTGGTCACATCGGCTATGGCGTCCTTTCTCTGGGGGTCGCCTGGGAGTGAGGCCCGGCTCTAAGAAAGTTTGTGCAGCTCAGCGGCTTTCGTAGGGACTGTAGCAAATCACGACAGGTGTGGTGCTGGGATCTGCAGAGTGGCGAGTTCTAGCTAGTTGCGCTCCCGTGAAGGGGCGAACTCGGAACTCCTCGATGTCCTTCCTTCGGGATCGGCACGGGCACGCCGGTCGTCGTGAGGAAGGATGGGCCGACAGGGTCGAGAATGGCGCGTGGGCGACGTGCGGTAAGCAGTCGCTCAGTCTGGCTGGTCTGCAATAGCTTTCGCTCGCGGGGTGTTCCATGGGCCTGTATTCTGATCTCGCTTCAGGTCGCCGCTCGCGAACCGCCTTGGGGGGATCGGTGGATATCACTGTCCGGGTTGATGCACCAACGATTCCGCAGGAGCTGACGTCACTGTGGCAATGGCTTGTGGCCGAGGATGAGTTACGCGGTCGAATACGGGTGGTCGGCTCAGTCCCCGAGCCTGGAACGCTGGGCGCGATCACCGACACCCTCATCGTCGCAGTCGGAACGGGCGGTGCAGCCACGGTTGCCGTGCGAGCGTTGTCGTCGGCGTTGATCGTCTGGCTGCAACACCGATCCGGTGATGTCTCGGTGAAGGTGGTTAGGTCCGACGGCTCCACACTCGAGTACAGCGCGACCAACGTGCACGCCATGTCGCTACCGCAAATCGAGGCCGCTGCAACGGATTTGGAGCGCGCATTGGGTCCCATCGATGAGCCCGAGTGAGACGGCCGAGTCCAGAATTCCGGCGCTGGGGCTGAGTTCGCCGGGCACCCGGGTACTGCTTGTCGGGTGTGGCAGTTTTGTTGACGGCTCGGCGCTGCCGGACGTGCCGTCGGCGGCCGCCACGATCACCGATTTGGCGCACGCGCTGACCGGCCGGTGCGGAGTTCGCCCGCAGAACGTGACGACCGTCATCGACCCGCCGGATCCGATGTGCGTGGACACGGCGTTGGTGGAAGCAGCGCAGCAGGCCAGCGATGTTCTGGTGTTCTACTACGTCGGCCACGGCCTGCTCAGCGCTGGCAACAGTCTGTATTTGGCCACGCAGGCGACCCAGAATCTGACTGAACTGCGGTACAAGGCTTTTCCGTTCCAGGCAGTCCGTGAGATTGTCGGCGACTGTCGCGCGCGCTCGATCGTGGTGGTCATGGACTGTTGTTTCGCCGGGCGCGCCCGCGGCTCGGTCGCTGCAACGCCCACGGAGGCGTTGCAGCTGGCAACGACCGGTGGCGCATATCTGCTGACGGCGGCCTCAGCGACGCAACAGGCGCTCGCCCCGGTGGGCGCACGCCACACCGCGTTCACCGGGGCGCTGCTGAAGTTGCTCGACGACGGTGATGCGGCCGAGCCGGCCATGATCACCCTGGACGGCGCCTACCGACATCTCCAACGGCTGCTGCCCCGACACAACATTCCCGCGCCGCGCCGCCACACCAGCGGTAATACCGGCGAATTGATCCTGGCTCGCAACCCGGCTACTCCGGTTGCCATCCCCCGCGCCCGTATCTCGGGCAGCGACGAGAGTGGCGTCGGTGACGCACCGTGCCCATACCGGGGGCTGGATGCCTACACGGCTCAGGATGCCCGGTACTTCCACGGCCGGGCCGACCTGGCCGCTGAAATCCTCGACGAGCTCGCCGATTTCACCGCCAGCGATGGCCCAGTGATGATGGTCGGCGTGTCCGGGGTCGGCAAGTCGTCGTTGCTGCAGGCCGGGCTGCTACCGGCTATCGGCCGCGGAGAGCTGCCAGTCCCCGGCTCGCAACGGTGGCCGCACCTGAGTATGACCCCGGGCGAACATCCGGTCGCAACGCTCGCGGCTCGCCTGCGCGGCCACCACGATCAAGATGCTCTTGCCGCAGAACTCCGCACGGATGCGACTCAGCTCGGCACAATCATCACCGAAACGATCCGGGACTTGGCCCCCGAGGGTCCGGCCCGACGTCTGTTGCTGGTGATCGACCAGTTCGAGGAGCTTTTCACCGCCTGCACCGACGAGGAGGAACGCCAGACGTTCGTCACGGCCGTATGCGCGGCTGCGGGGTCGGCGGCGGTGGTGATCGTGTGCCTACGGGCCGATTTCTACCCACACTGTCTGGCCTATCCATCGTTGTTCGACGCCCTCAAAAACCGGCAGATTCCGGTCACCGCAATGCCCACCGAACAGCTGCGGATGGCGGTCGAGGAACCGGCCCGTATAGCGGGGCTGGCACTCGAAGCGGGGTTGACCGATCGACTGCTGCACGACGCCGCTGGTGGCCGCGACCCAGCCGCCGCCAGCCTGCCGCTGTTGTCGTATGCGCTGCAGTTGACCTGGGCCCGACGCGAGAATTCGCTGCTTACCCTCGCCGGTTACCAGGCCACCGGCGGGATCTGGGACGCGGTCACCCGCCAAGCCGACCTCGCCTACGACGGCCTCACCCCACACCAACAGCGCGCCGCCCGGACCCTGCTGCTGCGCATGGTGCACATCGGAACCGACACCGACGACACTTGCCGCACGGTCGACCTCACCGCCCTGACCGCCGAATTTCTCGGCGACACCGCGGCTTTCGACGCCGTTCGCGACGCCCTTGCCGCCCGCCGGCTGATCACCGTGGATGACAACGCGGTCGCGCGCCTGTCCCACGACGCGCTGCTACGCGCATGGACTCGGCTGCGTCGCTGGATCGACGAAGACCGCAACGGTCTGCTGCTGCGACAGCAACTCGCCGACGATGCCCGACAATGGCGCGACAGCGACCGCGATCCCTCTCGCCTGTACCGTGGTGCTCGTTTGGCCAGTGTCGAGGCCCACATCGGACACGCCCGGCTCGGCACCGTGACCACCGAATTCCTTACCGCATCACGGATGGAACGCCACCGGCTGCACCGGCGGTCCGTCATCACGCGCTCCGTCCTCGCCGTGCTACTGGTGGTCGCGGTCACCGTTTCGGTCGTAGCCACCATCGGATTCCGCGCTGCGACCACCGCCCAACACCGGGCCGACGCCAGTGCCCGCCGCGCCGTGGTAGAGAAGCTCCGTTCGCAGGCCGCCGCGATGCTGGCTCAAGATCAGCCTGGCGGCGATATCCGCGCCATCAAGCAGGTCCTCGCCGCCCACGCTCTCAGCCCCGACCCGGAATCCGTCGACGCGATGATCGACACCCGCTACCGCCGCCGATACCTGCAGAAGGTCATACCAACATCTGGTGTGGTTCACGGAGTCGCCATCAGCCCAGACGGCACCCGCATCGCCTCCGGGGGAGACCTCAGCATCCGGCTGTGGGACACGCGGACGGGACGTCAGATCGATCCCCCTCTGACCGGTCATACCGCCGAAGTGACGAGTGTGGCGTTCAGCCACGATGGCGCTCTGCTGGTCTCCGCAAGCCGTGACAACACCGTGCGGATCTGGAATACCGGCACAGGCCGCCAAATCGGTGAGCCGTTCAGCGGACACACCGCCTGGGTGAACAGCGTCGCCTTCAGCCCGGACGACACCTGCATCGCCTCTGGAAGCGATGACGGCACAATCAGGATCTGGGATGCGAGCACCGGCCATCAGATCGGGCCGCCTATCGCCGGGCAAGCCGGCTCGGTGAACAGCATCGCGTTCAGCCCCGATGGCACCCACGTCGCTGCGGGCAACGCGGACGGCTCGGTGAGTATCTGGGACAGTCGAACCGGCGAACGCCTCCAGGTCGTTTCAGCAACGGCCGAAGGCTCCGTGGAGACTGTCGCATTCGGTCCGGACGGGATGCGCATTGCTTCCGGGGACGATGACGGTACGGTCCGGATTTGGGACGCGAGCACCGGGAGCCAGATGGGGCCGCCCCTCGGCGGTGACCTCGGTACCGTGTTCGGTGTCGCCTTCAGCCCGGACGGCAACTACCTGGCCTCGGGAAGCTCGGACAGTACCGTCCGGGTCTGGGATCCCCGGACCGGCCAAGCGATCGGCAGCCCCCTCACCGGCGACACCGCCGGCGTCTTCAGCGTCGCGTTCAGCCCCGACGGCACCCACATCGCCTCCGGAAGCTGGGACAGCACCATCCGGATCTGGGACCTCCCCATTGTCCAGCAACTCGATCAGCCCATCCCCGGAGAAGTCGACGCTGTGGCTACCGTGGCTTTCAGCCCTGACGGCACCCGCCTCGCCACCGGCAACGCCGACAACGGAGTATGGCTGTGGGACCCCCACACCGGCCACCCCTTAGATCAACTGAACGACAATCCCGACATACCCGGCCCAGTAAACAGCCTAGATTTCACCCGAGACGGCAAGCGCATCGTGTCCGGCAGCGCTGACACCACTATCCGCGTGTGGGACATCCACACACGTCGAGAGATCGGCCCACCCCTCACCGGACACGACGACAAGGTGAGCAGCGTCGTGTTCAGCCCCGACGACACCCGCATCGCCTCCGGAAGCTGGGACCGCACCATCCGCACATGGGATGCACGCACCGGCCAAGAAATCGGCCCACAGATGACCGGGCACACCGACCGGGTATACAGCGTCGCGTTCAGCCCCGACGGCACTCGCCTAGCCTCCGCCAGCGGGGACAGAACCGTCCGGATATGGGACGCTCAGACAGGTCAGCAACTCGGCGCACCGCTGAAAGGCCATACCGGTCCGGTACTCTCAGTGGCCTTCAGCCCGGACGGCACCCGCATCGCCTCTTCCTCGAGCGACGACACCATCCGGATCTGGGACACCCGCACCGGTCAGCAGATAGGCCCACCACTAACCGGACACAACGGCTTCGTGAGAACGGTCACGTTCAGCCCAGACGGCTTCTACCTCGCCTCCGGCGGAGCCGATCACACCGTACGGCTGTGGGACGCACACACCGGCCGTCAACTCGGTCCACCACTGACCGGGGACGCGGCGCCGCTCTGGGGCGTCGCATTCAACCCCGACACGACCTTACTCGCCACCGCAGGGGGAGCAGACGGGCAAGTCAGACTCTGGCCGATATACCGACCGGCCCCCGAAGGTCTGTGCACCATCTTGACATCCAACATTACCCCCGGTGAGTGGAACGACTGGGTCTCACCCGACATCCCCTACATCAAACTGTGCCCCAACCTTCCCGGCTGACCTCGCCGGTGAGCACGGTTTGCGTACTCAGCTACGCACCGGTCGCGGTCATCACCGAAGGGAGTACGACCAATTCCGCTGCATACCAGCGAACAAAGCCATCACATCACCGTGCCCGCTGAAGAGGACTTCGGAGATCACTGAAGAGGGCTCGAAAACTCACATTCTTCCTAACGTCGGCATCGTGTAGTGCATTGTTATCGGGCGCCTGGGATCCGACTTGCTGCTGAGAACGCTGTGGAACTCACCGCGATGCTCGACTTGCTCGGAGACCGGCTGGCTGCTGCCGACCCGGCGGTCAGATCCTCGTTCGCGCACTTCGCCCAAGACTCTGAGGATTCCTCGAGCACCTGCGAATCGACCTGAACCGGTCCGGATCCTGCTCGGCGTCGCTCCCGGGGACGAGTTGATCTAGTTCTGATGCGCGGGCACCAGCTCCGCGACCTCACTGTCGCTGAACTGGTGCCTACGCGGTCAGTGCCATTTGTTCATGTTGGCGAACAGTTCCCGGTTCGCGGCGCGGGCTGCGTCCAGTTCCTGGTCACGGTCGTCCAGTTGGGCCCGCAGCTCGACGATCTGCTGCTCCAATGTGGTGATCTGCCGTTGAAGCTGATCGATGTCGGCGGGAGCCCCCAATCCCGACTTCCTCCATGCCTCGGCGCCGAGCATCTCGGAAAGCTTCCGCTCCAACTGTTTGTTGTGGCCGGCCAGCCGGGCGATGCGGGCCTGGGCGTTGGCGAGATCGGCCCGCAGCGACGCCACGGTCACGGGCGGCGTGTTGCCGTCGGCCGGCGGCGGGGTTGCTTGGGTGGTGTGGATCTGGGCGAGCAGGTCCGGGTGGCGGTAGAGGAAGCTGCGGTCGACACCCGCAGCGCGAGCGATTGCCGAGGCGCTGATCTCGCTGCCGTCCGTGCGGGCGGTGTTGAGCGCCTTGATGACTCGCTGCCTGCGGCGGGCGGAGTCGGCCTGGCGACCTTGGATCATGGTGTTTGCCATGGGGTTATGCGCTCCTGTCCGGGCGGATATCGGGAAAGGGCTGCCGGATGCGTGGCAATCCGAGACCGACGACGCTGTTGCGGGCCCGGCGCACTACGTCGACGGCTTCTTCGATGTGGGTCCGGTCCTCGGTGGACAGCTCGTCGATGTCGGCCTTGATTTTGGCGATCAGGCGCCGGATGCGGGTGATCTCCTCATCCGAGGGCATCGCCTCGGCTCTGGCCCAGTCGTCAGCTGCGGCAAAGGCACTGCGCAGCCGTTCGCGGCTGCGCAGCAGGTCCGCCAGATAGGCTTCCAGGTCCGGCAGATACGAGACGTCGGTGGAAAAGTGGGTGCAGCCGACGCATCTGAAGCGGACCGGGCAGTCGTCACCGCCGGCAGCGACGTTGGTGGGTTCGCTGCAGGTGCCGTATGGGACGGTGTCCGGGACTTCCGGGGCGAATTCGTCTCGAGCGGCATGCCGGATTCAGTGGACACACGCGATCTCGTCACCCTGCCGTATCCGACCCGCTTCGGTCTGTTCCGAGCCGCAGCGACTCCTGCTCCTTTTCTGTGGATCCGCAACCGGATGGTGGTCATCCGCTGGCACGAGTCCGACGGGCGCCGACGCACTCTGCTGTTCGAGCCCAGCGATCACGAGCTGGGGCGCAATACCCCCTACTTCGCTGGGTTGTCGGCCCAGATGCCGGATCGAGTGGTCGATGCGATGCTCCCGATCCACGGCACAGTCGCGGCGCACCTCGCCGGGTTGTCCATCCGTCCCGACGAGGTCGACTATCTGATGTTCGACCACCTCCACACCCAGGACCTGCGACGGTGGGTCGGCACCACCGCGCCGCAAGCCGATCTCGGAACTGACGCGCTCACACCGTTCTTCCCAAACGCGAAAGTCATCGTTCAACGCGAGGAGCTCAGCGCGATGGCAGCGCTGCACCCACTGCAGGTCCCCTGGTACCAGCCCGACACCTTCGCCGACGTGTCACCCGATGCCTTCATACCCATCGACGGCGATGTCTTGTTGGGGCCTGGCGTCGCAGTGCTCAAGACCCCCGGCCACGTGTTCGGAAACCAATCGCTGGTGTTGAACACATCCACCGGCATCTGGGCCAGCAGCGAAAACGCCATTGCCGTCGAATGCTTGGTGCCCGAACACAGCTCCATCCTGGGCCTGCGCCGGTGGTCGAACAAGTGGTCACAGGAGGTGGTACTCAACGCCAACACGATCGAAACGACCGCAGCGCAATATAATTCGCTCATTCTGGAGAAGTCGATCGTCGATCGATCCACCCGCGATTCACGCTTTCCTCAGTTCTTCCCCTCCAGCGAACTCGTCGCGCACTGGACCAGCCCAGGGACGAAGCCGACGTTCAGTCACGGTGCAATCCAGCACTGACCTCCTCCGGGCAGCAGGGCGACGGCAACCCGTTCCACTGGATCGCCTTCGTCACTGCTGTCCCCGGCCGTCCTGCCAGGTACTTTGCCGGCCACAATCGAGCGGAGGTCGGCGGCGCGGAACCGTTTGGACGCCACTGCCCATCGCAGGGCGGCGACCAGTGCCTGTTCGCCGTGAGCGGCGGCGATGGCGAGCTCTCCAGCTCGCCCGCCAGGCGGCTGTTGCCGTGGGCCGCCGCTCCGACCAGAAATGCTTCGGCGTCCTCGCCGAGAGCGCAGAACTTATGCCCGACAGTGGTTTTCGGACGCGGACGACGACTCGGCGCGGGCTGGGGGCCAGCGTTGTGGGCATCGAGAATCGATGCCTCGCCGGGCGCGATGGGTTCGTGCTCGACGACGATGACCCCGGTCGCGCACTTGAACACCACCAGCGCGCTGCGATCGACCAGATTGGAGTCTGACGCGATAGCTTCGAAGTTCACAAACATATCGACCAACTCGTTGATCTGCGCGTGGGTGATGCTCCTTCGCTTCGAGCCGTGCGGTCTGCGCATCAGCGTCGAATGATCTCGCGCGTCGATGAGGACAACCTTGCCCCGCTGATCGGCGGTCTTGCAGTTGGTAAGCGTCCAGAGGTAGGTGGGGATCGCTGTGTTGTAGAGAAGACCGTCCGGCAGGGCCACTATGGATTCCAGCCAGTCGTTCTCGATCACATATCGCCGGATGTTCGACTCGCCGCTGCCAGCGCCGCCCCGTCGCATCGCTGACTCGCTGAACAGGGCAATGATTCGGCTGCCTGTCGGTTTCATCTTCGACAGCATGTGCTGCAGGAAGAGCAGGGAGCTGTCGGACATAGATGGCAGGCCGGCGCCGAAGCGGCCTTCCATGCCGAGCGCCTCGTGATGGCCCTGGTGTGTCGGCGCGTGGCTCGGGCGAACCCTCATTTCTACGACTTGATGTTCGGCCTTTCCACGCGCTCTACGTATCGCCCGATGGGAGAGTCGGATCTTCGGCTCAGCGGGCGTTCGCCCGCCTTTCGGGATTCTTACGCTCATATGCTGGCAGCGTCGGCACGTCTTGTGGACTCCGGACGGATCGAACCTCGAGAACCCGCTGTGGTCACAGCGCAGCTGTGGAGTTTTGTCCACGGCTACATCACCCTGGAGCTGGCCGAGCACTTCGCTGATTTCGATGACGCGGTGTCGGAGGTGATGCTACCGATGGGCGTGAATCTCACCGTTGGACTGGGCGATGAGCGAGACCGCGCCACAGCGTCGCACGCTGTGGCGTTGCGTGGATACGAGTCGAGGTTGGAAATGGGCGAACGTGGGGGCGTCGGCTGAGTCGGTCTCTGCGATATCTGTCATGCGGCACAACCGGGTGTGGGCTGACGACAGGCAACGTCGTCGAAATCTGCCTACCGCTCGGTGAACGCTCCCCTGGCCTGGCCCTGATCGGTTTCGTGGTGGTCGACTACGCCCATCGCTATGGCGAGGCGGCGGGAAAGATCGCCGGATGGTTGACTGCCAGCGTATCAATGCACGAGACCATGTGTGGTGGAGGGAGCGTCGAGCGCATCGGTGAAACACTGAAGATGCTGATCACCGGGGAAACAACGGCAAGCTGTCAATGTATGGGCTCAGGACATCCTTGACGGTTTGTCATCAAGAGATTCTTGACGCTCGTCGGGTTTGACACCGGCGCCGGTGACGTGGAATCGGGTGATGGGCTTGCTGCTTCGTCGCGGGCGGACAGCGATCTCTTCCTCGCCGTGCAGGATGCGCAGGTGGGTGTCCTCGATGATGACGGTGACGATCTTGCCGCGGTGACGCGGGTCGAGCTTGATGCCCTGGCCGGCGACCATGATGCGGCCGCTGGCGTGGACTTTGCGTTGTGCGCGAAGCGATCCCGCGGGTAGCGGTGGTGGCGGCAGTGGCGTGGTTGGTGTGCGAGCACCGAGAAGGCGGCCAATCCGGTCGCGGCTTATCGGGCAGGGCCAGGTGCCGATCAAGGCGTTGTCAGCGACGGCGTGCAGCAGATGGCCGTCCAGCCGCAGGGTGACTCGCCTTCCGGCCCAAGCGAATCCGACGAGATGGTCGATCCCGCCGATGCCGACCAAGCCGTCCTTGTTGACAGACCGGTCGATCTCGACGACTTGGCCGGGTTCGACGACGGCGACACCGTTGACGCGACGCAACGCCGGTCGCGCGGGTGCGGGGCCGGCTGGTCTGGCACCTCGCATGGTGAGGTAAGTGAGGTCTTCTGGCAGCAGCCGGGAGCCGAGGGTGCGGATAACGTGGCCGTCGCAGCTGATGTGGATGCTGCGCAGGTCGGCCCAGACGGTGACCATGCGACCGGCCATGCTCGCGTGCAGCGACACGGTCTGGCTGCGAACCGACAGGTTGCCGGTGGGCGGCACGCGTAGTTCGAACTCGACTGCGGCGCCGTTGCCGGTGGAGTGCGGCGGAGGCTCGATCACACCGATGACCAGCGGCGACGACTCCTGCGAAGGTTCCCCGAATGATGCCGGGTCGGTGGGGTCGATGCGGGTCGGTCCGTTGGGGCGGAACAGACTTGCCGGGACTGCCATGTCCAGCGCCTGGTGTGGACGTCGATGGTTATAGGCGGCGATCCATCCGTCGACGGCCTCCTGGGCGGCGGTGATCGATTCGAAAGGGGCCACGTGGTCGAGGAATTCGGTGCGTAGGGTCTTGTGGAACCGTTCGATCTTGCCTGTCGTGGTCGGTGAGCGCGGTTTGGTCAGTCGCTGTTTGATGCCGTTGTCGCGGCAGATCTTCTCGAACAACACCTCCACCGGCAGCGGTTTGACGTATCGGCCGGTGAACTGACCTCCGTTGTCGCTCAACACTTCCGAGGGCACCCCGTAACGGCGCATCGCCGCGGTGAACGCCTCACCAACCTGTCGACCCGACGGCTTGGCCAGCACGGTGGCGATCACGATGAAGCGGGAGTGGTCGTCGATGCCGGTCAGCAGCTTGCATTCACGGCCATCGGCCAACGGCAC
Organism: Nocardia sp. NPDC102475; assembly: GCF_055584605.1. Lineage (NCBI taxonomy): Bacteria > Bacillati > Actinomycetota > Actinomycetes > Mycobacteriales > Nocardiaceae > Nocardia > Nocardia sp. NPDC102475. The sequence continues at coordinate 56,273 of NZ_JBVJLS010000027.1, forward strand.
TCCACCGACGATGTCGAGCTGCCACAGATGCATCGGTGTCTGCCGCTGCCACCGCTTGTATTTGCGTTTGTGGTGCTGGGCCTGCGGATCGATCATCCCGTTGCGTATCAGCACCCGATGCACCGTCGCCCGCGACGGCACCCGCGCCAGGTCGTGCCCGGCAAGTTCGTGACTGATCCGGCGCGCACCCCACCGCGGATTCTCGCGCCGCAATCGGCAGACCAATGCCTCGACCTCGGCGCTGACCTTCGACGGACTCGAATGCGGCCGTCGGGACCGATCGACAAGCCCTGCCGTCCCCTCAGAGGTGAACCGCCGCCGCCAGGTGTCCAGCGACTGCCGCGTCGTGCCGTATCGGGCCGCGACCTCACCGATCGGTGAACCACCCAGCACCTCGCACACCGCCCGATACCGGTACTCCGCTACCGCCTGCTGATCCACACCCGATTCCGTCCGCTGCGTCGACAAAGCCGAGCGGAACAAGACCATCGATCACGCCGAAACGTCAAGCGTCTCTTGAGAACAAACCGTCAAGCGTGTCCTGAGCCCTTACACCGACACAAGCTGATACCCGCGATCTGGGGCTACCGGTGGCGTGACGATCGGCGCCGCGGTGACTCGTAGTCGCGCTCCGCGTGGATCCGTCTACCACCACTTTCCCGATGGGCTAGCGCAAATCCTCTCGGTCACCCATGATGCGGTCGAAGTGCCCTTCGGCCGGTCCGTTGCGCCGAGGAAGAGTCAGACCGACGGTGGGGGCCGAAGTCGCGCTTCTACGAGGTCACCGAGTACGAACTGCGTCGGATCACACCGTATGCCGTCGTTGAATTCTCTTCCAACCGTGAGCATCTCGGCATCGCAGGTCTGCTGGGGAAGTAATAGTCCAGCTTCGCGCCAGCTCCTTGGATTGGCACGACGTCATCATTGGCCAGAGCGGAAGGGGTTTCGAACTCCCGAGCATCCTTGGCATGGCGCGTCCTTGCGGGCACCGGTGAGGAGGTCGTGATCTATCCGTGTCTGAATTGGGCGATCGGCAGGAGGCGCCGAGTCTGGACTACTCCATCCTCGGCGACGAGACCGACGGCACCTATGCCGAGTTGGTCGCGGTCCCGCAGGCCAATCTATTTCCGAAACCGAGAGCCATCTGTGGCGGTCAGGGCACTGTTGGGTGTGGTCGACCGCCAGGGCAACTCAGGTAGGTCCGCCACGCGTCGAGTTCGAGATCGAACAGGCCCCGGGCGACCTCGTCGCGGCCGTTGGTGTACTCATCCATGATCTGCAGCCGTTGGAGGACGCCGAGCACGGCGTTACCGAGTGCGATAGCGGTGGTCGAGGAATCGAGGTCTGTGCGGATCGACCCGTCGTGCTTGCCTTGGTGTAGCAGTTCGACAGGGAGGAGGAGTTGATCGGCATACAACTCCCCGAATTCGGCGCGCTGCTCGGTGGTGAGTCCGGTGTGCCGGAAGGTGAAGTCGAAGTAGCTGAGGAATCGGATGAGTTCGGGGTGCTCGGTGGCGGTGTCGAAGAGGGATCGGAAACCGGTGAGCAGCTGGTCCAAGCCGTTGAGGTCGTCGAGTTGCTCGCTCTCGGCGTGCGCGCGCAGCCTGCCGACGACGACACGGTGCGTGTGTATCATGGCCGCACTCAAGGTCGGAAAGTGCTTGTAGAAAGTTCGCCTGCTCATCCCCGCACGGGCCGCGATCTCGGCGATCGTGATCGAAGCGTCCGTCTCGGCGACCAGGGTGAGCGTGGCTTGGGCAACCTCGGCACGCTGCTGATCGCGAAAGACGTCCCAATACTTGCGCGAGTCGGCGTCGGTATCCATCGCGCCAGGTTAGACCCTGATGTACGCCGTCCCGGCGCTCGGCAACCTCCACATCGAAACTCCCTGGGGAAGCTCACGATCGTCGAGTAAAGCCCGGACACCGACCGGTACGTCGACCGTGATCGTCCAACCGTCGCCTTGCCTGCGCCAGGCACTGCCGAGGCGGCCGAACGGTGTCATCGTGGACGCGGCGACGGAGTCGAGGCGGGCATCGAGTACCGGCTTGATCTTCACCTCGGCCCATCCTGGGGCAATACGGCGAAGTCCGGCGAGGTTCTCGTACAGCCAGCGCGCGACGGCACCCAGGGCGTAGTGGTTTTGGGAGCCGTGGGCCTTCCCGTCGTAGCTGCCTTGCCACGTTTCGAGCATGGTCGTCGCACCGGTGTCGACCTGTCCGAGCCAGGAGGGAGGCTTCCGCTGCAGCAACAGATCCATCGCCAGCTCGTTGTAGCCACAATCCGACAGGCAGGTGAGCAGCAGGCCCGTGGACAGGAAGCCGGTGGAGAGCCTGGTGCCATTGCCCCGAACCAGTTCGGCGAGGCGAGCGGCCCCGGGCCGGCGGGACTCCACCGGCAGCAGATCGAACATGAGCGGGCGGACGAGCTTGGCCTGACTGACGACGTGCGGAAGACCCTCCGAATCCAGAAACTCGGTGCGGTAGACGTCGCGGACGTCGAGCCAGAGCTGTTGGAGTTTCTCGGCCTGTTCCGTCTTTCCGAGGATGCGCGCGGTCTGGGCGAGCAGGTGCGCGGAATTCGCGAAGTACGCGGTGGCCACTTCTGCGTCGGGATGGGTGGAATTCTTCAGGAAGGCTTCCACCGAAGGGCCCTCGGCGCCGGGCTCGGTTCCCGGTTCGAGCCATTCACCCCAGTGGAAACCGGTATCGATGACGAACTTTTCGTGGGGCAAGGAGGGGCCGGTGCGGTCCGGGTGGCGATTGTCGGCGGCGCGGCGGCGGCAGAACTCGACCCATGCGACCATGGCGTCCCAGTTCTCGTCGAGAACCCCGGTGCGCCCGTAGTGCTGGTACAGAGTCCAGGGAACGAGAACGATCGCGTCGCCCCAACCGGCTGCGCCCTTGCCGGGGTATATGCCTTCGGTCTCCGGCCTGATCGGTGTGTCGCGTGGTATGCGATCGAGGACGGCGCCATCCGGATCCTGCTGGAGTGCGACGTCGCGCAGCCAGTCCTCGAAGAAGAGCCGAGCGTCGGCGAGCAGGGCCGCGGTGGGTGCGAAGACCTGTGCGTCGCCGGTCCAGCCCGAGCGCTCGCGTGTCGGATCGTCGGTTGGGATGTCGGTGAAGTTGCCGCGCATGCTCCACCGGATGTTCTCGTGCAAACGTTCTAGTTCTGGGGCGGAGCTGTGAAATTCGCCGTAGTACTCGAGGTCGGCACCGATCACGAGCGCCGTCACGCGGTGAATTCGGTCTGCGGTGATTCCGTCGATCTCGGCGTACCGGAAGCCGTGCAGGGTGAAACGGGGTTCGAAGACTTCCTCGGGTGCGCCGCCAAGGATGTAACGGTCGATCGGATCGATGCGTGGCAACATGCCACCGCTCATATCGAGGTAGTCCATCTCCAGGTGCCCGTCCGTGCGCAGCACTTCGCTGTGGGCGACGCTGATCTCCTGACCGCGGTCGCCGGACACGACGAGCCGAGTGACGCCGACGATGTTTTGCCCGAAGTCGACGACGACGCGCCCTGCGGGGCGTAGCTGGTTACCTCGCTCTGGGCTGCTGGCTCGGACAGGTCGATCCGCCCGGTGGTTTGCCGGGCGTCGATGCGTACGCCCTCCTGCGGGTCCGCTGTTACCAGCGGACCGTAGCGGCCGTGCCAGCTCGTATCGGTACCGACAGCGACGACGGTGCCGTCGACGCATTCGATCTCCAGTAACGCCAAGCCGGCCGGCTGGTTGCCGTAGACGGCGCGGGCGGATTCGGCGCTGTTGCGGCCTCGGTAACGCCCTTCCGCTACCACCAGCTCCACGGCGTTCTCTCCGGCGGTTACCGCGGCGGTGATGTCGTAGGTGCGGTACTCGACGCGGTGATCCAGTGCCGTGAACCGGGGGGAGATGCTGTTCCCGGTCACATCCGACTCGTTGACGGACAGGCCGTACCAACCCAGGGCGGTGACGTAGGCGCGGGCTCGCGCGGCGGGCGCCGGCAGCGTGAACCGGCGACATAGATATTGGACCCGGGTCGGCTCGGACGGTGACTGCGCAACCTCCATCCCGATCCACTGTGCCAGGCGCGTCAGATCTTGTCCGATACCGGTTTCGAACGTGGCCGGTGCACTCCATACCAGCTCGGGGTGGCCGCCGACCCCCACGCCGACACGCCAGCGGTACCGGGTTCGGGGTGCCAGCAGCGGCCCGGCGTAATGCACGGCGGGAACATCGGGAGGCGACCATTGCCCCACCCATATCGGTGCGGAACTGTCCGCATCACGTGTGAGTTCGATTGTCGCGGAGTCGATCCGGGTGTCACTGTCGGCATCGGCGATGCGCCAGGAGAACTCGGGCGGTGTGTCGATGGTCAAAGGGGATTCGAGGCCCGAGGTTCGCAGATGTTCGACGGTGATAGTCATCAGAGGAAAGTCCTGTTCCAGGTTCGCCCGAGAGAAGGTGTGCAGCTTTTCAGGCGGGGGTATACAGAGTGTTACCCCTTTGAGATTAGCGTGAACCGGTAGGAAAGCAAGAGGTCGTCGCGGCCGCTGTCGGTAACCCACAGTGAAGCGCTGGTTGAAATGGCGGAGGGATTCGATCTCGTCGTCGACCACGGCTGCGGCGAAGTCCTCATAGGAGGTGTGGACGCGGCCGTCGAGTAACCACCGGGTGGTACCGCCCGGCCCGGTAGGAACCGATGCGTTCGCCTGGTGCGAAGGTTTCGCGTGGAATGGGAACGCTCGTTCGCTGCCCCCGTACGGAGCCGGCCCTTCCCGTGGCATTGGCGGCCCTGGCTGCTCACGCGCGACGAGGCGGTAGGTTGCGGCGGGGTGTACACCGCATACGCCACGATCGGTCGGTGGCTCTCACCGCCCCCGTTTGACTTGGTTGAACGGCACGTCACGGTCGGCGGCGTATTCCCGCGGCATTCCCAGCACGCGTTCGCTGATGATGTTGCGAGCCATTTCGGTGCTTCCGCCGCCGAGGCTGGAGGCGTTGCGGAACAGATAATCGATGCCGATCCGGCCGATGCCTGGGCCGTCGGGGCCCCCGGTCGCCGCGGCCGCGCCCGCGATCGTCATCGCGGAATCTACTTGCGACCATACGGTTTCGGCACTGAACAGGCGCACAATGGAACCCGCGGCGGGTGGCATCGCTCCAGAAGCAATGGCGCGCGAGACGTGGGCGATGAGTTGATTGCGAACTACGTTGATCGCCCGGGCCGCGCCGATGTCTTCGCGCGCCCGGGGATCGTCGAGTCGTCCGGTGGCGCGGGCCAACTCGACCAGTGTGGTGGCCTCGCCGCCGAGATGGGGACCATCTCCGCTGGTGTAGATCGAGGTTCCGCCCATCGCGGCCCGCTCGTGCACCAGCAGCCGCGAGGCCGCCGCCCAGCCTTCGCCGACCTCCCCGATCACCGTGTCCGCGGACAAGCGGACGTCGTCGAAGAACTCCTGGCAGAACTCGGTCGACCCGGTTACCTGCTTGATCCGCTGGATAGTGACGCCGGGCGCGGTGACCGGGACGAGAAACAGCGTCAGCCCGTTGTGCTTGGGCACGTCCCAGTCGGTGCGCGCCAGGCACAGTCCATAGTCGGCTGCGTACGCGCCGGAACTCCAGATCTTGGAGCCGTTGAGGACCCAGTCCTCGCCGTCGCGGTCCGCACGAGTGGTCAGCCCCGCTAGATCCGAGCCGCCACGCGGCTCGGACAGGAACTGGACCAGGATCTCCTCCCCGCGCAGCACGGCCGGCAGGTGGGCGTGCTTCTGCTCCTCGGTTCCCAGCTCGAGCAGGGTGGCCGCGCAGATCGCGAGGGTCGGCATGTTGAGTGCCAACGGCATTTCGTAGCCGAGCGATTCCTCGGTGAATGCGCGCTGATGGGCGGGCGTGAGTCCTTGACCACCATAGGCTTTCGGAAAGCAGATGCCGGCGAAACCGCCGTCGAAGAGCAACCGCTGTAGCTGGCGGGCACGAACCCATTCCTCGTCGTCGGGCACCGCTAGATGGGTCCGCGTCGCGGGCCGGAGGTGCCCCTTCAGCCAGCGCCGGGCGCGGTCGCGGAAACTGCCGACAGGTTCGAGGGCCGAGGACTCGACAGCGGAAGGTTCTGGATAGGTCGTCATGTGGCGCTCCGGACGAGTAGATCGGCGATGCGGCGATGGTGTTCGGTGATAGTGCGGTAGCGAGCCTCGCCGAAGGCACCCTCTTCGGCAGTCAGGTTCCGGTCCATTGCGTCGTAACGATCCACACGCGGGCCCGCATGTGAGTTCGCCGTTGGGGGTGGTTCGACCTCTCCCACAACGGTTACCTCACAGCGGTCCACGCACTCCGTTCAGCTCACATCGATGGCCCACTCCGGACAGGATTGGGCCGCCACGCGCACCGCCTCCTCATGTTCTAACGGAACGTCGGATCGCTGGACCTCGGCGTAGCCGTCGTCGTTGAGGGCGAACATCGGCGGGCAAAGCGCCGTGCAGACGCCGTGGCCTCCGCAGCGGTCGGGATCGACGGAAACTTTCATCACTGTCCTCCGTTGCCGGTATAGGTGAGACGGCAGATGGTGGATTGGCGCAGACAACCGTCGGCGAGTACCACTCGGGCACAGAAGATGTCGGCCGGAACCCACGTTCGGCGCAAGAGTGGCTGATGTGTGTCCGGACTGTTCTATGCCTCGACCAGCGTTCGGTTTCGGCTGCTGTGCGTGTGGACGGCAGCCCTGCGCGTGACGAATGGAGGGTCTGCATGCGCCGAGAAGGCTGAGGCAGCTTCACACTCGTCACGTCGCGCAGGTTGGACGAACTACTTCAGTGTGCTGCCGGCGTCGACGGTTACGGGTAACCCGGTGACGTAACGGGCCTCGTCGGAGGCCAGGAACAGCACCGCATTGCTGATGTCGATCGGTTCGACCCAGCCGATCGGCAGCACATGCATGAATTGGGCGACCGGGGCGAAGTCGTCAGGACCCGGGTTTTCGAGATCCGGGCGGAACAACTTCATTGTGCCCTCGTTCATGAACATCGGCGTATTGACGTTGGTCGGGCACACCGAGTTGACCCGAATGGAATGTTGGCCGAGTTCGACGGCGAACGTTCGCATGAGGCCGATCACCCCGTGTTTGGCGGCGATGTAGTGACCGGTATTCGCGTAGGCCTTGAGTCCGCCTACCGAGCTGGTCAGGATGATCGAACCGCCGCGCCCGCCCGACAACAAGTGGGGCACACCGGCTTTCACCGTCTTCCAGACCCCCGACAGGTTGATGTCGATCATGGTGTTCCAGTCCTGCTCGCTGGTTTTGTCCAGCGTCGCACCACCGTTGCCGATGCCCGCGTTGGCGACGATGATATCCAGCCGGCCCAGCTGCTCCACGCCGCTGTCGACGACGCCCTTCAGCGCGTCGAAATCGCGGACGTCGACCTCGGCCGTGACGACGCGCCGGCCGAGACCTTTCACCAGATCCGCGGTCTCGGCCAGATCCTCCGGCGTGGACGCCGCGATTTGCTTACTGCCGCTGACCGGCTTGCAGACATCGATCGCGATGATGTCGGCGCCTTCCTGCGCCAGCCGCACCGCGTGGCTGCGGCCCTGACCACGCGCCGCACCAGTAATGAAGGCGACTTTGCTTTCGACCCGCCCGGCCATATACCACCTCGTTCTTCGCAGCTCGAGCACCGGAATGCTCGATATTCACCCGATCAGCTAATGCTGTTCGACTGTTCAAACACTGTGCTCCGAAAGGGTCGCGCTGTCAATGCCTGGTCGCCGGTGAAGGACCCGTCATCGCGGCGCTCGGCCGGGGCTGATTCTGTCGCTGCGACGATTGGCGATCGCGGGTCAATGCCTGAATATGACCTGTTCTGGCCTGATTTGGCACCTGTCGGAGTAGCGGACTACCTCGAGTTGCCAGCCATGTTCTGAGAGATCTCCTGCGGCTTACAAGTCCTTGACCGGCTATCTCAAATCGTGATAGGCATAGGCAGTCTGAATTTGTGCGATCGAACAGCATTCGAGTTCGATACGTGCCGCCGACAAGACGGGGCCATCGACCGGCCCCGCGAACAATCGCGACCGGCCGCCACTCCCGTCCTCCTGCCACGAAAGGCGACCAACAGATGACCGACCTGGCATCAGTCGATTACTTCTCCGATGCGGATATCGCCCAAGATCCTTACGAGTACTTGGCCTACCTGCGGAGCCTGAACCCGGTGTTTCGGGAACCGCGCTACGGCGTCGTGGTGGTTACCGGGTATCAGGAGGCCATCGAGGCGTTCCGGAACACGGACGCTTATTCGGCTGCGGTTTCGATAGGCGGGCCGTTCCCGCCCCTGCCGTTCGTGCCCGAAGGCGATGACATCAGCGCTCAGATCGCCGAACACCGTCACAAGTTCCCGATCTTCGAGCACATGGTCACCATGGATCCGCCGGACCACACGCGTACGCGCTCGCTACTGAGCAAGTTGCTGACGCCGAAACGGCTGAAGGAAAACGAAGACTATATGTGGCGGCTGACCGATCGTCAGCTCGATGAGTTCATCGCGAACGGCCGCTGTGAGTTCCTGGCAGAGTACGCCAAACCCTTTGCCACACTAGCCATTGCCGACCTGCTCGGCGTCCCCGACAGCGATCGCGACAAGTTCCGCGCCACCTTGGCCGGGCATAAGAAGCCGGGTAGCCGAGTGGGTGCACTGGACCACGAACCAGTGGGTACCAACCCGCTGGAGTGGTTGGACGAGACATTCGGCGCCTACATCAGCGACCGTCGACGCGCCCCCCGCGAGGACATCTTGAGTGTCCTCGCCTCCACAACCTATCCGGATGGGTCGATACCCGAGATAATCGAGCTCGTCCGCCCAGCGACCTTCCTCTTCGCCGCCGGTCAGGAAACGGTCACCAAGCTGCTCAGCGCGGCGGTGCGGGTGCTGGGCGAGCGACCCGACCTGCAGCGGAAGGTTCGGGAGGACCGTAGCCTGATCGGTAGTTTCATCGAAGAGTCGTTGCGGACGGAGAGCCCGACGAAGGTGGATTTCCGGTTGGCGCGTAAGACGACTCGGCTAGGTGATGTCGATATACCCGCCGGAACTGTGGTGATGCTGTGCATCGGCGCCGCCAATCGCGATCCCCGCAAGTTCGAGAGCCCCGACGAGTTTCAGCTCGATCGACGCAACGCTCGCGAGCACATCGCGTTCGGCCGCGGTATTCACACATGCGCCGGCGCACCGCTGGCCCGGGTCGAGGGACAGGTCACCCTGAACCGGCTGCTGGATCGGGTGCGTGACATCGCCATAGATGAGGATGCGCACGGTCCTGCCGGTCATCACCATTACGAGTATGAGCCGACCTTCCTGCTGCGCGGGCTGCGGAAACTGCACATCACCTTCACACCGGGGCAGTGAGCGGGCCTGCGGTAGGGAATGAAGCCGAGCCACGCGTTCTGGAACTGCCGCTTCGTCCGGAGAATGTAGTGGCAATACGGGTCGTATTCACGCTTGCCCATGCGGTGAATTCGGCATCGGGATCAGCGGTTATCGGTAGCGGCGGCTGACAATGTCAAACGAACTGTTTCGTTACCATGGCGGTGTGGCATACGACTCGGCGGCGACCAAGGTGCGGATTCTCGATGCCGCGACAACGGAGTTCGCCGAATACGGCGTCGCCGGCGCGCGGGTCGACCGAATCGCGGCCAATGCCCAGGCCAACAAACGAGCGTTATACGACTACTACGGCGATAAGAAGGCGCTATTCGCGGCGGTGCTGGAACGCTCGATGACCGAGCTTGCCGCAGCCGTGCCCCTCGATGACACCGACCTCGGCGGCTATGCCGCGAAGTTGTTCGACTACCATCGCGCACACCCCGAAGCGTTGCGGTTATTGCTATGGGAGGCAATGGAATTAGGTGATGCCCTCGTTCCGGAAGAACCGGCGCGTACCGAGCATTACCAGGACAAGGTTCTGGCTGCACAGGTCGCTATGAGGTCCGAACAGGGCGATTCCCGGGAGTTGATCTTCTTGACTCTCGGCCTGGTGGGCTGGAGCCTGGCCATGCCGCAGCTGCGGCGGATGATCTTCGGGGCGGACCATTCGGTCGATCAATTGCGTCCCGTCATCGCGGGAGCCGCCCGCGCCCTTACCGACCACTTCGGTGGAGGCGAGTCGTCCCGAACCGCTCGTTCGGTCGATTGATTCGTCAGGAACAGCCGACGCACGGGTCATGTGGGGCGTTGGGGGTGTATGGACCTGCGGCGCTGTCCGGCTGCCCAATGATACGGTCGAACCATGTCCACCCGCAGGCGAGGCGCGAAGGACTCGGCGACCCGGCGCGTACTGCTCGACGCTACCGCTCGGATCATGACCGAGGAGGGCTACGCGGCCGCGACGACGCGCCGCGTAGCCGCCGTGGCGGGCGTGAAACCGGCACTGGTGCACTACTACTTCCCGACCTTGGAAGACCTGTTTCTCGCGGTCCTCAACGAAGGCACCGAGGCCAACTTCAAGCGCCACTGGCAGGCACTGACCTCGGCACGGCCGCTGCATGCGCTGTGGGAGCTGGCCAGGGATCCGCGGGGCAACACCCTGATGCAGGAATTCATCGCACTGGCCAACCACCGAAAGGCGATTCGCAACGATCTCGAGGCTTATGCCCGGCGTTACCGCGAAATTCAGGTCACCGCTTTCACATTCATCCTGCGCGAGCGCAAAGTCGACACCGAGAAGATCACTCCGCTGACGTTGTCGATTCTGCTGTCGAGTCTGCCGCGAATCCTCGTGACGGAAACCAACTTCGGTTTCACCCTGGGGCACGACGAGATGTTCGCACTCGTCGACCATTATCTGGACATCCTGGAGCCGCCGACCGCCTCGGCTGAGGATCAGGCCGATGACCGTTCCATATCCGATGTTTCGTGAATCGGCCGGTCCGTCGCGGACAGCGGCTGTGTCGACCCCCCACGCCGTACGGCGATGATCTCGGCGCCGATCGCTACCGCGACCTCCTCAGGGGTCCGTCCGCCTAATTCCAATCCTATCGGTGAGTGCAGCGCGGCCAACTCCTGGTCGGTGAGCCCGGCCGCGCGCAAACGTGAACGTCGGTCGGCATCGGCACGGCGCGAGCCCATCGCGCCGACGTATCCGACCGGGAGCCGCAGCGCCAATTGCAGCGCGGGAATGTCGAATTTCGGATCGTGGGTCAGCATGCACACCACTGTGCGGGAATCGACCTGGGTGCGAGCGAGATACCGATGCGGCCAGTCCACCACGATCTCATCGGCTTCAGGGAACCGAGTCGGCGTCGTGAAGACCGATCGTGCATCGCATACGGTGACCCGGTAGCCGAGCACTCGCCCGATCCGGCACAGGGCCGTGGTGAAATCGGTTGCCCCGCAGACGATCATCCGTGGCGGCGGTGCATAGGAGTCCACGAACACCGTGACTTCCCGTTCGCCACAACCGATCACCCGCATCCCGGTGATGCCGAGATCGAGCATCGCCCGCACCTCGGTCACCACACCAGCATCGGGCTCGCTGCTGTCCGGCCCGGCGAATGTCCAGTCCGGGCCGACCGCCCGCAACTCGGCCGTGTTCACGTCCCGCACCAGCGCCACCGGCTCGGTCGAACACAGTGCCTTCGCCATAGTGTCGTGATCGCGTAAACCGACGGGATGGACGAACACCTCCACCGTGCCGCCGCAGGTCAATCCGACGGCGAAAGCGTCGGAATCGTTGTAGCCGAAGGACTCTCGGGTCGGCGCGCCTGAGCGCAGCACCTGTTGGCATAGGTCGTACACGGCACCTTCCACACAGCCGCCCGAGATGCTGCCGAGGACGGCACCATCGGCGTTTACGGCCATAGTCGCGCCGGGTGGCCGCGGCGAACTTCCGCTCACGTTGATCACGGTTGCGATGGCGTAATCGGCTCGCTGGGCGTGCCATCGGAGCAGTTCTGCCGACAGTTCGCGCATGTCCACCTTTCGTTGTGCGTATACCGGTGAGCCGTACGGCGCCGACCGTGATGATCGTCGCCGGGCGGGACAGCACCCGAGTCCAGTCCGTTGTGGAAATTACATTCTCATCTACAAGAGTGAGGCTCTCGAAGATGTCATACGTCAATATTGACAGGTCGGCGAGCGTGATGCTAGACAGTTGGACAGCACGCACTCGACGCTGCGATAGGCAATTTGACAGGTTCGAGTGCAGCAATGCTGGTTGATTGCCCAATATCGACGGAGTGGAGGTGACTGGTGCGCACCGTTGAGACAGGCGCCGACACCTATGCCGGTACCCGGGTCCCTCGGATCGAGGATCCGCGGCTACTGACGGGCGCCGGGTCGTTTGTCGACGACGTGTCACGTCCAGGCATGCTGCACGCCTGCTTCGTACGCAGCCCGCTTGCCCGGGCACGGATCACCGCGGTCGATATTGCCGAAGCGCTTGCGTTGGATGGGGTTTACGCTGTTTTCCTGGCGGCGGACCTGAATCCCAGCGTGCACGATCAGTCGTACCTGATCGACGGCCCGTATCTGCCGGCCTTGAATTGGCCGCCGCTGGCCGAGGACGAGGTGCGGTTCGTCGGAGATCCGGTCGCGCTGGTTGTCGCATCTGATCGGTACATCGCCGAAGATGCGGTGGAACTGGTCGTCGTCGACTACGAGCCAATGCCCGCCGTGGTCGACTACATGATGGCGGAGGAATCCGACGCGCTCGTGCACTCGCGGTTTCCGCGGAATATCGCGGGACAACTGACAGGTCGGTCAGCCGAAGAGTTGGTGCCGCTGTTCGAGGAGGCGGCGCATGTGGTGCGGCAGACCATCTACCAGCAGGCCTATGTACCCGTGCCTATGGAGACCAGGGGAGTGGTCGCCGAGTGGTCGGCACCGACGGCGGAGATGACGATCTGGAGCTCCACCCAAGCGCCACACGAGGTGCGCGGCTTCTGCGCGCGGCTGCTCGGCATCGACGAGCATCGCGTACGAGTTATCGTGCGCGACACCGGCGGCGGCTTCGGGCAGAAGGTAGTGGTCCAACGTGAGGATATCTGTGTCCTGCTCGCCGCGACCAAGGTGTCGGTCGCGCTGAAATGGATCGAGGATCGGCAGGAACATCTGATCTCGGCGGGGATGGCACGCCAGGATCACGGCGAGGCCCGAATGGCTTTCGATCAGGACGGAACAATTCTCGCCGCCGATCTCGACTACGTACAGAATGTCGGGGCCTATCCGGTGCCGTCGCCGATCACGGGCGCCGCTGTCGTCGGGATGTTGTTCCCCGGCCCGTATCGAGTGCCTGCGGCAACGTTCTCTACGAAACTGCTGTACTCCAACACTGTTGGCCGAGTTGCCTACCGCGGGCCTTGGCAATTCGAATCGATGGCACGGGAGGTTCTGCTGGATACCGCGGCTCGCCGGCTCGGCATCGACCCGGTTGAGCTGCGCCGCCGAAATATGCTGCATCGAGAGGACTTACCGCTGGTCAACCCATGCGGCATGCAGTACACCGACGTCACGCCGCGAGAGACCTTCGAGCAGGCGCTCGACATGCTCGATTACCCCGCTTTTCGCCGCGAGCAGGAGCTGGCCCGTGTCCAGGGCCGCTATCTCGGTGTCGGCACCTGCACCTACCTGGAACCGACTGCGGCGTCGACGCCGTACCACGGCACCGAAGGCGCGACAATCCGAATCGAGCCTTCCGGCAAGGTGAACGTGTACCTCGCCGGTGGGTCTTCGGGAAACAGCCTCGAGACCACGGCGATCCAGTTGGCCGCCGACGCGCTCGGTGTGGACATCGCCGACGTCCATACCATCCAGGGCGATACGGCCCTTACACCGTTCGGTGCCGGTACCGGCGGCAGCCGCTCCGGCTCGATGATGGCCGGGGCGATCGCGGAAACGGCATCTGTGCTTCGAGATCGGATTCTGGCCATCGCGGCGCATCGTCTGGGGGCCGCGATCGATGACGTGGAATTCACCCGTGGGCGAGCCACTGTGCGTGGGATGCCGAGCGCTGAATTGTCGTTGACCGACATCGCCCACATCGCTTACTTCCAGCCGGATTCGTTGCCGCCCGGTGTGCCCCCAGGACTGGAATACAGCGGCCGCTATCGGGCACAGAGCGCGATGATCTGGGCCAACGCAACGCACCTGTGCACGTGCGAGGTGGATATCGAGACCGGAAAGGTTACATTGCTGCGCTATATCGTCAGCGAGGACTGCGGTCCGATGATCAACCCCAATGTGGTGGAGGGGCAGATCTACGGCGGCACGGTGCAGGGCATCGGGGGCGCACTCTACGAGCACCTCGCCTACGACGACAGCGGAAACCCTGTCACCACAACGTTCATGGACTATCTGATACCGACTGCTACCGAGGTGCCGGTCATCGAACTCGCCCATATCGAGACCCCGGGGCCTGGACCGGGCGGCTACAAGGGCGTCGGCGAGGGCGGCGCGATCGGCTCGGCACCCGCCGTGGTCAACGCGGTCGCCGACGCCCTGGCCCCGTTCGGGGTGGAAATTTCCCGGTTGCCACTGACTCCTGCCGCGATTGTCGCGATGGTCGACGACGCTCGAGTTGGGAGCGTGTCGGCATGAAACCCGCACCGTTCGAATACCATGCGCCGACCGCTGTGCAAGAGGCCGTCGAGCTATTGGCCGAACTCGGAGACGGTGCCAAGGCGATCGCCGGGGGACAGAGCCTGATGCCGATGCTGGCTCTGCGTCTGGCGGTGTTCGACCACCTCGTCGACCTGCGCCGACTGGATGTACTACGCGGCATCGAGCGGCGTGGCGATTCGGTTTGGATCGGTTCTGGGACAACGCATTCCACTGTCGGTAAATCGGCGGAGATCCGCCGGTCGGTTCCGTTGTTGGCGCGCGCCACCCCGCTGATCGGGCACTTCCAGATCCGCAACCGAGGCACGATTGGGGGATCGATGGCCCATGCCGATGCGGCGGCCGAGTATCCGGCGGTGGCATTGACGCTCGACGCGCAGTTCGAGGCGCGGTCACCGCGCGGACAGCGGACCATTCCCGCCGCCGAATTCTTCACCGGGATATGGAGTACCGATCTGGCCGAGGACGAATTGCTGACCGGCATCGTCCTCCCGGTGCGACAGGGCAGGTGCGGCTTCGCGATCGAGGAATTCGCCCGCCGCAGCGGTGATTTCGCGATGGCGGGCGCCACCGTCGCGGTGCGACTGGACGCGGATTCGGCCATCGACCGGTGCGCGATCGGGTTGTTCGGCCTAGGCCCGACGGCTGTTCGCGCAGGTGCTGTCGAGGCCGAGCTGATCGGCCGCGCCGCGATCGAGCCCGAGGCAGAAGAGGTGGGTCGGACCGCAGTGGCGGGACTGGATTCGGTGCCATCCGATCTGCACGGATCGGCGGACTATCGCCGGCGCGTAGGAGCGGCAATGGTAGCGCGCGCCTGGCGGCGCGCAGTAATGGAGGCTGTCAATGACTGACGTCGAGATTCAGTTGCGGGTCAACGGGATTCAGCGCCGAAAACGTGTGCCGCCCCGGCGCACACTCGCCGACTTCCTCCGGGTCGACTGTGGGTTGACCGGCACTCATCTCGGTTGCGAGCACGGGGTGTGTGGAGCGTGTACGGTGCTGCTCGATGGCGACGCGGTCCGGGCCTGTCTGGTATTCGCGGTGCAGGCCGACGGTTCCGAGGTCACGACCGTGGAAGGACTGGCCACGCCCACCGGGGAACTGTCGCCCGTACAAACCGCGTTCCGTGATCACCATGGTCTCCAATGTGGTTTCTGTACACCAGGTTTCGTCGTAACCGTCACCGCCTTTCTGCGCGACAATCCCGAACCTACCGACGAGGAGATCCGAGACGCGCTCTCCGGAAACCTCTGCCGCTGCACCGGATATCAGGGAATTATGAAGGCCGTCCGAGCGGCGGCGGAAAAGAGCAGCGCTGTGAAGGATCCCGCATGAAGCTCGAAAACACGTTCAGTATTCCCGTTCCGGTGGCGGACGCCTGGGATGTGTTGCTCGACATCGAGCGGATCGCGCCCTGTGTGCCGGGGGCGGTGCTCACCGGCAAGGGCGCTGACGGTTACAACGGCAAGATCAAGGTCAAACTCGGTCCTGTCGGTCTGGCCTATACCGGCGTCATCAAGTTCCGGTCGACCGACGAGACGACCCGGGTCGCGGTGCTCGAGGGGGGTGGCCGCGAGGCTCGCGGCAACGGGACCGCGCAGGCCGTGATCACCTGCCGACTGACTGAATCCGGCGGTGCAACATCCGTATTCGTGGAGACCGATCTCGCAATTACCGGGAAACCCGCGCAATTCGGGCGGGGCACCCTTGCCGAAGTAGCCGCGACGCTCATCGGGCAGTTCGCCACAAATCTCGCCGAGGAAATTACTGCGGCCCCTGGCCCGACGCCGACAGCTGCATCGGAATCCGCAGTGTTGTCAGACGATCACATTTCGGCCGACTCTGTGAAGCCGACAACCACCGACGGCCCGGCGAGTACGGTCACTCCGCCACGTAGGTCCGCCGAACCGATCGACCTGCTCGAGGCGGCTGGTATGGGCAACCTGAAGCGATACGGTCCACCGGCCGCGGCGGCCGTGCTGCTGGCGATTCTTCTGTTGCTACAGCGACGCCGACACAAAAGCTGAAAGACGGCCCCCGACACCGACAAAGAGAATTCATTCTGGAGGACTGACGATGCGCATCGGATTCATCGGACTCGGCAGTCAGGGCGGTCCCATGGCCCGCCGTATCGCGGAAGCGGGCTACCAGACCACGCTGTGGGCGCGTCGATCGCAGACGCTGGCCGAGTTCGCCGATACCGGCGCGACAGTGGCACCGTCGCCGGCTGCGCTCGCCGCGGACAGTGATCTTGTCTGCCTGTGCGTGGTCGGCGACGCCGATGTCGCAGAGGTGGTCGACGGCGCGGAGGGTGTGCTGGCCGGGCTGGCAAGCGGTGGCATGCTCGCGGTGCACAGCACGGTGCACCCCGACACCTGCCGCGAGCTCGCGAAGAAGGCTGCTGCCCAGGGCGTTTCAGTGGTGGACGCGCCGGTCAGTGGCGGCGGCCAGGCCGCTGCGGCGGGGAGGTTGCTGGTGATGGTCGGTGGTGAGGCAGGTGTCGTCGAGCGATGCCGTCCGGTGTTCGACACCTACGCCGGCCACGTTGTCCATCTCGGCGAGTTGGGCGCCGGGCAGGTCGCGAAGCTGCTCAACAATCTGCTGTTCACTGCCAACCTCGCCACTGCGGCCACGGCGTTCGATCTCGGCCGCGCCCTTGGGGTAGACCCGGCGCTGCTGGGTGAGGTCATCGCCCATGGCACCGGGAACAGCTTCGCCCTGGGAACCATCGCGCCGCTAGGCGGGAGTCTGCAACAGTTGGCGATCCATGCGAGCGATTTGCTGCGCAAGGATGTGGGGCTGGTGACAGCTCTCGCCGTCCGAGCCGACGCTCCGCAGGGTCTGGTTCTCACCGCAGCCGAAACGACACTCGCGCTGATGGATGAACTTCGCTGACGGCCGACCCAACTCCTCCGAGGCGCCCTCAGCGCTCAGCAGGAACGAGATCGCCGAAACTGTCTCCACCCGGATAGAGTGCGCAGCTGCGAAACCGTTCGGTGGGCGTGACCGCTTCGACCGAGGCGGTAGCGGCCGCGAGCGCCCGCGCCTTGAATGTTCGCGCGGCAGCGCTGAGGCGATGCTGGACCGAATCAATCCGACCACTGATGTCTCTGGGGTACACCTCGCCCCAGAGAGCTACTTGATCGATCAGTACGTGGTCGAAGATATCGACCAGGCCGTCATGGATCCGCGTATCCCCAGCGCAGAAGTCGGCGTCGATGGCGATGGCCTGCGGCAACGGGCTGCGCACCGGCGACGTCAACGACTCTTCAAAGTCGACGACCCGTACTCCGAGGATATCCAGCGGCCGCGTGTTCGCGTGATCGGCGACCATGGCGGTCACATCCCATCCGGCCATCGCCCGATCGAAGAGCCAGCCGCCCACGGATCGCACGACCTCGGTAACTCCTGGCGCGATCACCACCAGTTGATATCGCTGACGGTGCTTTCGTGCCTCGGCCGCAGCACGAGACAGCGGGTGCGCTTGCATGACTCTGGAGGAAGTCGGATCAACGGGTCGAGCAGCCATCGGTTTCCATCTCGTCGAGCGAAGAGGTAATCGGCACGGCCCTGTTGCCGCGTCGACTAGAGCGGTCGCCTGTACCGACGGTCTTCGGAAGGCGGTTGCTTCGTAGCTGATCGGGGGAGTGCGGCGGTATCCGGTCGGCAGCACGACGAATACAAATTTCAGCCGGGCATTCGAGTTGCCCGTGCGGCCGTTCTGGGAAACTTCCGAACAAGTGTTCCCGGCTGGACCCGAATTCGTTTTTCGATCGCTACCGATACACCCTAAGCAGGGATGTCGACCTGTGACAAGGGTCTCACGAATATTTTGTCGGCGGGTTCATGAACGGGCGCTTACACACTGCGGCGTTGTATGTCCAGCGCAGACTTTTCGTTCCCGGGGAAGCGATCAATTTATGTCACGCGCATAGAAAATCGCCGATTGCCGCTCGCAATCGGTGACACTAATTCGCCATATGTAGCTTTCTCCGGCAGCGGAACGTCACGTTTCCGCCGCCGGAGATGATTCAGCTATGCCCCGTTGACCGGCTGGGTGTAGGTCTTTCCGTCGATCGTCGTTGTCATGGTGCCGGTGGCCTGGAACCTGCTCTGTAGCGCCGCGGGTGACAGCGTGAAGCCTTCGGGTTCGCTGGTGACCTTGGTGCCCTGGTGTCGACCGGACACCTGGAGGTTCTCGTGCCAGGTGATCGCCGAGATGTCGACGTCGGACCCGCGTTCCACGCTTTCGGTGCCATTGATGGTGGCGTTGGAGTCGTCGCTGAAGTCGGTGTAGGTGACCTCGATCTTCGAGATCCGCACTTTCGACGGATTTTCGGTGATCACCACCTTCGCTTCGCCGCCCTTCTCGCCCGCGAGCGTATAGGTGCCGCCGGGCAGGTGCGGAAGGGCTGGCAGCTCGTTACCGGGGTGGTAGTCCAAGCCCCAAGCGACCTCGGGCATGGGCCCCACGGTTGGTGGCGGGGTCGGCTCGAATCCGTCGAAGCGCGCGATCATCACCCGGCTGTGCCGACCGCCCGGCTCGCTGGATGCCGGGCAGGGCAGCGGGTTGCCGCCACCGCAGGCCGGTGCGGTGACCAGGTTCTCCGCCCATACCGCCGCGGTGCTGTCGGCCAGCCAAGAGGGGTCTGCGGCGGCATTCCAATTCGGGTCGCCACCGGCATCGAGGTCCACGCTGCGTCCGGAGTCGGCGTCGACCAGATACGGATGGAAGAACCGGCGATCTCCGTTGTTGCGGATACCCGAGACGTGGCCGGTGGTCGGCAACTGGTCGGTCAGCGGCGGAATACCTTGCAGGCCGGAGATGAAATCCAGCCGGCCGGAACCGATCACCTGTTCCGACAGGAAATGTTTGCCATCGGGCGAGGTGTAGGCCGGGTCGGTGTACATCGCGTGCCGGGTCAGCGGACGCGACCTACCGGTAGCGTTGTCGGTCGCCCACATGTCGACACTGTCGGATTCGTACATCTGGATACCGAGAGCGGACTTCCCGTCGGCACTCCAGCCCCGGAACTCGCCGATCATCCCGGCGGGGTTGAACTTCAGCTTGCCGCCGTCGACCGTGTAGGGCTGGAACTTGGGGTCCGGGTTGCCAAGTACCCGCACGTCGTCGAGGGCGTAGCGGCTGTTCGCCTGATCGAAACGCAGTGTGCCCACGAATGCGTACTCGGCCAGGACATCCTGGGACGGCGGTATATAGCTGAAGCCCATGTGCTTGTCGTCGGGATTCAGGCGTGGCTCCCGCAGCGGCCCTGGCTTGCCGGACCCATCGTTCCAGTACAGGGGATAGGCATGCAGCTGCTCAGGTGTGCACTTGTCGTCCGCGAACTCGTACTGGCCACAGTCGATGACGGCGGCACCGGCCAGGGCCCGCTTACCGTCGTGGAAACCGTTGATCGGATAGGTGTAGTCCTTGTTGTCACTGAAGTCGACCGGATAGGGCACGCCGCAGGTCAGGCACTTCCAACCGTCGCCGTTGGGAAAGGTTTTGCCATCGGTGTGCACCAGCAGCACCTGCGGGCCGCCGTAGGTGCTGCCCGGACCCGAAGCTGGCGCACCGGCGAATACCGCACCGACGAGCGCGTAATCGCTCGACGGCCAGTATGTGCCCACTGCGCCCAGCGCGCCCCAGCCCGGACTGACACAACCGGTGCCGTGCGGATTGAGTGCCTGTGTGCACGATCCGGTATCGGTGGACGGCGCTGTCGGCGGCACCGGTAGCTCCTTGACATCGGCCTTCACGTGTAACCGGTCTTCCGGGTCTACGGTGACCACGTTCCCCGGCGACGGGGGATTCGCCCACGCCGGCTGCCAGGAAGAGCACACCGTCACAATCAACAGGACGATGACTGGGCTGCGCCACCATCCCCGAGTCGACCGGGTGTGACGGACCTGAGTTGGATCACCCATATAAAACCTGCCTTTGATAATGCATTGCTACCATCGGCGATAACGCGATTCTCAACCAGGGTAGGCGAGGTTCCGTGGTTTCGGAGGCGCTTTGAAATGTATCGGTGCCGATGTATACGCGACAATATATCGTTACCGATTGATGGCTCGCCGCTATGCTGGCCGTGTGGACGGCAGACGGCTTCATCGACTTGGCAGGTATCTGATCGAACTCGCACGCCAGGTCGGTCTGGAATCCGCCGATGAGCTTCCCCCGGAGGGCGAGATTGCCGTGCTGAGCGATGTCCTCGACAATCCGGGTAGTTCGGTTCGTGAGATCACCGAACGAACCGGCTTCTCCCAGGCGCATGTGTCCGAGTGCATCGCGCGCCTGGTCGACGACGCGTTGCTCGCAACCGACATCGACCCGAACGATCGCCGCCGCACGCTCGTCTATCCGACCGATGTGCTGTTCAAGGCCATCGCTCGCCGAACCGCACCGCGTATGGACGACGCTCTGGTGACCGCGCTCGGGGATCCGGTCGCAGCCCGGCGGGCGAGTACGCTGCTCGCCGAACTCGCCGATCTCCTGCTCTCGGATCAGGGTGACACGGCGTAATGGCGCAGGCTACTGGGGGTGAGGTCGGCGAACCAACTGGATGTGCTACCCGAGAGCTGACGCAATCAACTCGTCTGTGCGCCGACGTAGTTCGGCGCGGATAGCCGGATCGTATGCCTGCTCGTTGGCGCGGGATTGTTTCTGACCATTGAAGTAGGCGCCGGTGGGAACGTCGTCGGTGACCAGCCGCAGCACAGCGGCGCCGCCCTGTTCGACGGTGCTCAGTGGCGAGCCGCCGAACTCACGCACCATCGTGGTGTTCATAAACGTGGCAGGGTGTACTGCCGTCACGGTGACACCGGAGGAGCGCAGTTGCTCGGCAAGATCGAAGGTGAACATGATCTCGGCGAGCTTGCCGCGTCGGTAGGCTGCGGACCCGTCGTAATCGTGCTCGAAGTTCAGGTCACCGAAGTCGAGCGGTTCCTGCCCGATCGAAGCGATATTGACCACTCGTGACGGGGCGGAGGAGGTCAGCAGCGGCAGCGACTGCCGGGTGAGCCGATAAACCGCGAGATAGTTGACCGCTAAGCGCAGTTCGAAACCATCGATGCTGACTTGTCGCGGTGCACCCGGAGCACCGAATCCGACACCGGCGTTGTTGATCAGCACGTCGAGCCGGTCAGCCCGGCGACGCACCTGCTCGGCCAGCTGGTCGACCTCCCGCAACGACGACAAGTCGGCGAGGAGAACCTCCGGGTCCGGGCCGCCCGCCGCGCGGATCTCCGCGCGTACCTGCTGCGCCCGCTCCCTATCGCGTCCGTGCACGAGAACTCGCGCCTTGGACTGGGCCAGCCGCAGTGCCAGATGTCGCCCGAGACCGTCGGTGGAACCGGTGATCAGCACGGTCTGTTCGGTCATTTCGACTCCTTGACTTACCGGGGCGTCTGTCGACAGCGCACGCTCGACGGAAGTTCGCCGATAACTTCCGCTCGAAGCTGAGGCGAATACAACGAACTAGATAGTTCGAAGCGTACGCTTGCCGATGTGCTTGTCAAACGACCCGGGCTCGCGCGAATCAGCCGGTATCTCGGGACGAGCGCGGCCCAAGCTCTGGCCGAGCAGTCGGGCACCGGCCGTAGCTTTCTCCGGCGCCCGTAGCTCGCGGTCAGCTCATTCCGATTCGGATGTTCTTGACCTGAAGGAATTCGTAGAGCCCGTCGAGCCCGCCGGTGCGACCGTGGCCGCTCTGCTTGTAACCGCCGTAAGGTCCCTGCGGTGAGATATCGCTGAGTTGATTGATCCAGATGGAGCCGGCTTGTAGTTGCCGCGCGACCCGATGCGCCCGGGTCAGGTTGGTGGTCTGGATAAATGCGTTCAACCCGTAGGGGCTGTCGTTGGCGATCCGGATGGCCTCTGCCTCGTCGGTGAACTTGATTACCGACACCACCGGTCCGAAGGTTTCGATCTGTGCCAGCGCCGAGCGGTTGTCGACGTTGCCGAAGACTGTGGGCTGAATGTAATAGCCCTCGGCCAGGTCTCCGCCGATGCGCTTGCCGCCGGTGATCAGCTCGCCGGCCTTATCGTTAACGGCCCGATCGATGACGCCGAGGATGCGATCGGCGTCTCCCGCACTGACCACCGGTCCGAACATGACCGTGGGATCGAAGGGATCGCCGACTTTCGCGGCCTCGATCACGGCGACGAATTTCTCCATGAAGGGGTCGTATATGGACTCGTGCACGAGGATGCGGCTCCCGCAGGCGCAACTCTGCCCGGACTGCACAATGGGACCTTGAAATGCGGCCAGCTGCGCGGCGGCGTCGAGGTCCGCGTCCTGGAATACGAGGTTGGCCGACTTGCCGCCCAGCTCGGTGACCACTGGCGTGAGGTTCACCGCGGCGGCGGCGAGGATCTTGCGGGCAGTCTCACCGCCGCCGGTGAAGTGGATCTTGCGCACGCGTGGGTGCCGCACCAGGGCGTCGCCGCCCTCGGCCCGCGTGGGTGTGACGTTGACCAGACCAGGCGGCAATCCCACTTGCGCGCACAAATCACCGAACCGCAGGGCGGCGAAGGGGGCCAGTTCCGACGGTTTCAACACCACGGCATTGCCGGCCGCCAGCGCGGGAGCGACACCCGACGCGGCGACGACCATGGAACCGTTCCACGGGGCGATTACGCCGACAACGCCGTAAGGCTCGCGTTCGATGAGGTTAAGGTCGGGAGAGCCGGCCACCGGCGTGCTGAGACCATGCGGCTTGTCGACGTATCCCGCGAAGTGTCGCAGGAAGCGCTCGAGCAGAATCGTGTTGATGGCCAGCGACATCGGCACCGCATAGTCATGGATGTTGAGCCGGTTGAGATCGGCCATGTTCTCTTGCACGGCATCGGCGAGGTCGATCAGCAGATCGCGTCGTTTGTCGGCGGTGAACGATATCCATTCCCGGTGCGCGTTCCAGGCGGAGTCGACCGCCTGGTCGATCTCTGCGGGACCGGCCAACTGAACCGTCGCATTAGGCCGGCCGGTAGCCGGGTAGATGTGTTCGTGGGTGCCCCCGGACGAGTGGTCGAGCCGGTCTCCTCCGATGACCAACCCACCCCGCAGGAGGTCCTCGGATGGTTGGCGGGTGTGGGTAGTTGTAGGCATTTGTGCTCCTATGGCGTCTTTCCGCTTTCGGTCTCCCATTCCGCCAGGACACGCGGCTTCTGTTCCGCGATCACCTGGTTGAGGTGGCTGGCTTTCGGCCAGCCGTAGTAGGCGGCGAAATGCAGTGCGAATTCGTCCATTTCGACGAAGGACAGGTCCCGGCTCTTCAGCGCGGCATACACATGCGACATGATCGGGTACGGCGCGTCTTGGAACGCTACGCATGCGACGGTGATCAATCGGCGCTCTTTCATGCCGAGGCCGGGCCGCAGCCACATCTCGCCGAATACGAAGTTGAGGATTCCCGCGCCCTGGTACGGGTTGTTCCGGTCCGGAAAGTAGGGCAGGCAGTTGACGTCCATGAACGACTGCTCGCCGCGGGCCAGCCGAGCTTCCGGATCACTGGGGGTCTCGAGCGGAAGCAGCGGTTCCGGAGGCGGAACTTCTTGTCCGCGTTCGCGATTGATGCGCTCCCACTGCTGGTCGACGATCATGTTGAGTCGGGACGCTTTGGGCCAGCCGGCGTAGACCGCGAAATGCAGTACCGCTTCGCGAATTTCGGTGATGGATATGTCGCCGCTGTTGAGGGCCGCATAGACATGGTCGATGATCGGTTGCTCGGCGTCTGCGTCCGCGACACAGGACAGTGTGATGAAACGCCGTTCACGCCGGGTAAGTCCGGGGCGCGTCCAGATCTCGGCGAACACGAAGTCGACCAGGCCGTTGGCGATCGCCGGGCTGGTATCGTCCGGGGCCGGGAAGGTCATCACCTCGCCGAATTCGTGCTTGCCGCGCTTCGAGCGTGCCAGGCTGGTGTTGTCCACCGTTTCGGTTGTCATGAATTCCGCCTTCTGAGTCGGTAGTCCGTGCGCGCGCCACGACCGATGTCCGTGCGCGCGCCACAGTGCGACACTTATTTGAGGGTGACGCCGGCGTCGACCTTGAACTCCAGGCCGGTCACATACCGGCCCTCATCCGAGATCAGGTACAGCACGGCGTTGCTGATATCGAGTGCGTCGATCAACGGGACGGGGAGTGCATTGCCGAACAACGGCGCCAGATCCGCCCGAACCTCGGTGAGAAGTGCGAACAGTGATGCGGGATTCATTCCGGTCGCGACACCGGTCGGGTGCACCGTATTGACGCGAATATTCTGTGCCGCAAGCTCATTGGCAAGAGCCTTGCTCAGGCCGACGACACCGAGCTTGGACGCGGTGTACGGAATGTGCAGCGGGGTGCCCTTGATGGCAGCCGCCGAGCTGATATTGACAATGCTGCCGCCGCGCTCGACCAGGTGTGGCAGTGCCGCCGCGCACGTATTCCAGGTCCCGATCAGGTTGGTATCGACCACGGTCCGCCAGTGCTCGGCAGTCGTGGTATCCCATGTGCCTGCGGTCAGCACGCCGGCATTGGCTACCACGGCATCCAGCCCGCCCAGTTCGCCCACGCCCTCGTCGACGGCCTTTGCGAGTGCGGCCGCATCGCGTATGTCCACGATCTTGGTCACGACGCGGCGGTTCAGTTTTTCGACCAGACGGGCCGTTTCGGCGAGGTCCTCAGGGGAGGACAGCGGGTATTCGATATCCGGAAGCGACCGGCAGATATCCACCAGGATGAGATCGGCGCCCTCTTCGGCGAGCCGGACCGCGTGGCTGCGACCCATGCCACGTGCGGCGCCGGTGATCAGGACACGCTTGCCGGCCACCCGGCCGGTCGGCTGCGCACCATCTGTCATGTCGTCCCCGCTCACAGCTTGTTGCAGAAGCCGGCATCGACCGGCAAGGTCACGCCGGTGATGTATTTGGCCTCGTCGGACGCCAGGAAGGCGATCGCGGCGCTGATGTCCTCCGGCTCGATCAGCGCGACCGGCATCGGATTCATGAGATGCGGGCCGCCATCAGGATTGTTCGCCGCCCACTCCATCATCTGCGGGTTGACGGCCATCATGGTGTTCACCGCCGTCGGGTGCACCGTGTTGACCCGAATATTGTGTGGTGCCAAGTTGTTTGCCAAGCATCGCATGATGCCGACGATGCCGTGTTTGGATGCCGCATAGCCCAAGCCGCCACCTTCGTTGCCGCCCATGCCGACCAGACCGGCGGTGGAACTGGTCAAAATGATGGAACCGCCGCGCTCGCCGGCGATGAGGTGGGGTATCGCGGCGCGGGTCGCGTGGAACGTGCCGGAGAGGTTCACGCCGACCACATCGGCCCACTGTTCGAGCTCGGTCTCGATCGGCACCGCCTCGAGCGACAGCGGAGCGATGCCGGCATTGGCGCAGACGATGTCCAGGCGGCCGAGTTCGGCGACGCCGGCATCCAGCGCGTCGCGCACCTGGTAGAAGTCGCGCACATCGGCGACCGAACCGATCATCCGGCGACCCTTGGCCTCGACGAGCGCGATGGTCTCGTCGAGCTCCTCGCGGCTTGCCATGGGGTAGGCGTTGGAGGGGATGTCGGCGCAGATGTCCACGCCGATGATGTCAGCTCCCTCAGTAGCCAGTCGCACGGCGTGGCTTCGGCCCTGCCCTCGCGCTACGCCGGTGATGAAGGCGACTTTGCCATCTAACGAACCCATCGATCCTCGCTTCGAAGCCGAACGATCCGCGCCATGGTCGCCGACATCGGCGATAGCGCAGTTATCCTCATGCGCAAATCAAGTGCGTGAGCAGTGGTAATCTGATTACCACTTTCGGAGAGTAGCACCTCTGCGGCGGTGTGGGAAGGAGTTGCGTTGGTCGTGAAGCGCGCTGATGAGAGCGTGGGTGAGACACCGGGCGGAGCGTCCGACCGCATTCACGGAGCCGTCATAGAGCTGCTCGAGTCCGAGGGCTACGAGGCCCTGCAGGTGCGGGAAGTGGCACGGCATGCTCGAGTGTCGCTTGCGAAGATCTACAAGCTCTACGGCACTCGCGATCAGCTGATCTGCGCGGGGCTCGAAGCGTGGATGGACGAGAATCGGTATGCCGGTTTGGACGGGTTGGCAATCGGTGGTGACCGGTCGCTCTATACCGGCTTAGCAAGACTGCTGCGCAGCATATTCGAACCGTGGGAAGAGCACCCAGCCCTGCTCGAGGCCTACTTTCGGGCGCGTTCGGCGCCGGGGGGCGAGAGGTTGATCCGCCGCGGGTTCGATGCCGTCGTTCCCGCTGCGATGGTCGTGCTGGCCGGTGTCGACACCGATTTCGTTCGCGACCTGGAGTCGATCCTGTCCAGCCTGGTTTATGGCCTGCTCGGCCGCTTCGCATGCGGCGAGATCGATGTGCCGGCGATCGTGGCGACGGTCGATCGCACTGTGTTCTGGTTGGTTTCGGGCTACGAGGCCACCGCTCGCGGGCCGATGCGCTCGGGCCCCGCGGGGGATGGACAGTCGAGTGGTAATTCTGTTATCAATATCTAGAAATCACATTCTCTGCCGCTTGCCGAGTGACCCTGTGATCGTCTTGCTCCCAATATTTGCGAGACGCGAGGCGGTCACCCCGCCGCGAAGACTCTACCGAGCGAGGCATTCATGGAACCGAATCCGTTTCCGCATCAGCCGATCGACTCGCCTGCGACGTCGTATCGCGTGGTCCAGTGGGCCACCGGCGATGTCGGGGCGCGCACGTTGCGCGAGGTGATCAAGCACCCGAATCTGACCCTGGCCGGGTTGTATGTGCACTCGCCGGAGAAGGTCGGGCGCGATGCCGGTGAGTTGTGCGGGTTGGGGCCGAGCGGAGTACGCGCCACCGGGAGTGCAGACGAGATCCTCGGCCTCCGCGCCGACTGTGTGCTGTACACACCGTTGCTCTGCGATCTCGATATCGTGTGCCGATTGCTGGAATCGGGTGCCAATATCGTCACCACCTGTGGCGAATTCCATCGGCCTGCGAGTATGGATCCGGCTGTTCGCGCCAGGGTGGAGGCCGCCTGCAGGACCGGTAACTCCTCGATTCACAGCACCGGAAGCAGCCCCGGGTTCATCACCGAGGCGGTCCCACTCGTGTTGTCCTCGATTCAGCGAGAACTGCGCAACATAACGATCAACGAATACGCGGATATGTCCCAACGCGAGACGCCGGCAATGGTGTTCGACATCATGGGCTTCGGCCTTCCGCCCGCCGAATTCGACAAGGGGCGCGCCGACAACCTGCGCCATGCCTTCGGCCCCTCGCTGCAGGTGGTCGCCGACGCGATCGGTCGGCCTTTGGATGTCCTCGACGCCATCGCAGAGGTCGCAGTGGCCCGGCAGCGGACGGAAATCGAGTCGGGCACGCTGGAGGCGGGCACAGTTGCGGCGCAACGGATCACTATATCCGGGAAACATCGGGGTAGTACGCTGCTGCGTTTCCGCGCGAACTGGTACTGCACAACCGATATCGATGCCGACTGGGACCTGCGTCCCACCGGATGGCGCGTGACCGTCGACGGCGACGCCCCCCTGGACATCGATATGCGCTTCCCGTTCCCACTGACGCAGATGAATGAGATCTCGCCGGCCTACACCGCCAACCGGCCGGTGAATGCGATCCCATATGTCTGCGCGGCGCCCGCCGGAATCCGGACATCCGTTGAATTGCCTGGTATCACACCGACATTCGCGTCGGCGTGAAATGTCACCCCTATGACCGTCCGCACATCATGGGACCGAGCGCGGACGGTCATCAGGGGTGTCAGCGTGGCTCCGGTGTCTCCTTGTGGAAGTGGCCGTCCTTCATGATGTAGTGCAGCCTGTCGCGCTGCTGGAGGACAGTGATATCGGCGAGTGGGTCGCCGTCCACCAGCAGCAGGTCGGCAAGATATCCGGCCTGCACCTTTCCGAGTTCGGTTGGGCGCTGCATGATCTCGCCGCCGAGCGCGGTAGCGGCGAGGATCGCTTCCATCGGCGTGTAGTCGAAGCGCTCGACGAAATGCTGCAGGTCGCGGGCGTAGGTGCCATGTGGCGTCCACGCGAATCCGTAGTCACCGCCGGGCAGCACGCGGATTCCGCGCGTATGCATTTCGGTGATGACCGCGGTAGCCATCTCCAGTTCCCGCTTGTACCCGGCTGCTTCGGCGGCCTGGGTAGCCGAAGTCCGCTGCCTCGTAGAGGGTGGCGATGAGCCAGTTGACGCCCGGGGCGACGAAGATCCAGTCTTTGGCGGATTCGAGGAGATCCATGCCCTCCTCGTCGGTGAAGCTGGCGTGGTAGACGATGTCGACGCCGTGCCGCACACACATTTTCACGCTTTCGGCACTGCGCACGTGCGCGCACACCCGCTTACCGCGCCGGTGGGCCTCGGTGACGGCGGCGGCCACCTCCTCATCGGACATGTAGGTGTCCTCGGCGTGCCGGGTGCCGGTGATTTCCTCACCGGTCATGGAGAGTTTGATCTGGTCGACACCGATATCGACCAGCTTGCGCACGGTTTTGCGCATCTCCTCGGGGCCGTCGGCGAACCAGGTGATCCCCTTGACCAATGCGCCTCCGGTGACCGCCGGATAAGGAGACATATCACCGTGGCGGGCGCGTCGAGTGTGCAGCTATATGGTGTTCGTGACTCGCTGACGGCCGACCGCCCCGGTGCCCTGGCCCGCCTCGCTGAGATCGGCTACCGATACGTCGAGCCGTTCGCGCTCGGATTCTGGAACACCCCAACCGGCGAACTACATGGCAACGCCCGCGCACTGCGTGCCGATCTGGACGCCGCCGGGCTTGCCGTGAGCACGGTGCACGCCGCCATCCCCGCGGGTGGCCAAGACGCCGTCGTCGAGGTGTGCCGCATCCTGGAGACCGACACCGTCATCGTTGCGATCCCGCTGCTTGTCGAAGGATTCGACGGCGAGGTATTCGAGAACAGGGACGAGCTGGGGTCCTTCGCTCGGCGCATGAACGAAGTCGCGTACGAACTGGCCGGCCACGGCATCCGGCTCGGCTATCACAACCACAACTTCGAATGGGCCGAATTGCCTGGTGGCGACCTGGGTTTCGACGTGCTGTGGGAACTGCTGGACCCGATGGTCGTCGCCGAGTTCGATGTGTATTGGGCCGTGTCGGCCGGTCAGGATCCCGCTGAGATCCTCGCCCGTCTCGGTGAGCGTGTCGTCGCTCTGCACTTGAAGGATGGTCCGGGCAGGCCGGACGACCCGATGCGGCCGAAGCCGCAGATCCCGATCGGCACCGGTGTTGTCGATGTGCCGGCTGCGTTGCGAGCGGCCCCGCACGCCCGATGGCACATCACCGAGATCGACGCCACTGAGTCGGACCCGTTCGAACTTCTGGCCACCAACCGCCGCACGCTGATCGATGGTGGCCTAACCGCCCCATGACAGCCCGCTGTGGGCACGGATTCGGTGGGTGATCAATGGCAGAGTCGGCCGTCGTCTCCCCGATAGCCGACCAGCCGGGCTGACGGCCAGCGCCCGTCCCGAACTGCGGCGCGAACCAGGCGAGCGAGTAGTCGAGCGATATTCTCGGCTGCCGCGCTGGAACGGCTTGATCGGGACATAATGAGGACTATCCGACGCTGGATCTGCGGAGCGTGCAATGGCGCTGCACTGACCGATTGAGCCGCAAGCTCATCAGTGAAGGCGACTGGCGGCAGAATTGTCCACCCACACCCGGCGGCGACCAGATGCTTGCGCATGCGCAGCGAATCGGTGGTCAGCGCGATCCGGAAACCCGCGTCGACTCCGGCGATGATGTGCTCGAAGGAGTCTCGCAGGGCGCTGCCGACAGGCGCCATCACAATGGGATGATCGGCGATATCGCGCAGCGCGACAGGTACATCCGCACGCAGCCGAGCTTCCGGCGGGGCGACCACCCACAATGGTTCGGTCGCCAACGGGGTACCCGGCGGCGCTGCCACACCGGGATTCTCCGCAATCACAGACACATCTAGTTCCCCGTCTTCGGCCCGGCGTCGCAACTGCGCGGAATCGCCGACAACCACCTTTAGTCCGAACTCGGGGTACTCGCGCAATGCGGCCGATGCCATTGGCACTCCGATAGCGTCGGCAACGCTCTCGAGCAGTCCTACCGTGACTATTTCGCCGGGTATACCCGGCAGCGGCGTGATCTCGGCACGCGCCCGCCCGAGCTCGTCCAACGCGGACCTGCTGTGTTCGGCCATCACGTGCCCGGCGGCCGTAAGTGCCATGCCGTTGCGCGTTCGCTCGAACAATGCGACTGCGAGCTCCTGCTCCAGCGCTTGGATCTGTCGGGTCACCGAGGACTGCGTCAGGTGCAGCAAGTCCGCCGCCTTTGTCACACTGCCGAGCTCGGCCACTGTCACAAAGGCAGTCAACTGCTTGATATCCATGGCAATTCGCCAAAGCCTCGTACTCGGATCCGGAGATCGACCTGGCATGCGCCTCACATGCTGTGCGAATGACCAAAATTTGTATCTCGATATGGATAGCACTAGGGGAAATCTAAGTCAATAGGAGGTGCTAGCTAGTGCTTCGTAGAAGCGACCGGGTCGATCGCCCGTGTCGGTCGGCGTATCGATATATTGTTCGATCGACCAAAAGCCGGTGTTGACGAGTGTTTGCGGATGCGTAAACCGCATCGACATATCGAACAGTCACATAGTGATGGAAATGTCATTCTCCTGTGTTGATAATGATGATCCGGAAGGCCGGAGGGGGAGCACAGCAGTCCGCGCTCGATGCGGACGAAGGGAGATAACAAGCCCATGGCAACACCGCCTATCGATGTCGCTCGTCCTGACGAGGTCGACACCGGACGACTCGAGGGTGTCTCGCAACTGCGAGTAGTCCTGATCATTCTCGCGATCGTCGCGGCCACCGAGGTCGGCACGTTCTACTTCACCTTCATATCCATGGCCGCGCGCTATGTCGGCGCGTCGTTCCCTGAGCAAAGTGCAGGTCAGCTGACCTGGCTGTCCACTCTTTACGCGATCGTGGGCGGGGCGCTCGTGCCGGTGATCGGAAAGTTGTCCGACCGGATAGGTAAGAAGAAAGTCATTCTGGCCTGCCTGGTCGTCGCCGTCGTAGGAAGCGTTATCGACGCGGCCACATCGTCGTGGGCGCTGATGCTTCTGGGACGTGGCCTGCAGGCGGTCGCGTTCCCCTGCATTTTCGTCTCCTACGGTCTGATCAGGGATCTGGTCCCGCGACGCAACCTCAACATGGCGATCGCTTTGGCCGGCGGTGGCACCGGCATCGGTGCGGTACTGGGGCCCATCGCGGGCGGAGTACTCACCGATCACTACAGCTGGCGGTCGCTGTTCTGGTTCTGCGTGGTCTGGAGCGTGGTCACGATGATCCCGCTCGCGCTGTTCGTCCCGGAGACCAAACTGCGTGTGCGACACCGCATCGACATGATCGGCGCCGTGTTGCTGGGCGCCGGAGTCGCCGGTGTGCTGATCTTCCTCAGCCAGGGCGGCTCATGGGGATGGACGGCCACACCGTCGCTGCTCTGGTTGATCGGCGGCATCATGTTGCTGGTGTTCTTCTACGGCTGGGAACGAGTTGCCTCGGAGCCGATCATGGATCCGAAGCTGCTGCATACACCACGATTCCTGGGCATCATGCTGGCCGCGTTCCTGTCGGTGGGCGTCATGCAGGGCCTGGGCTACTTGGTCAGCTATCTGGCAGAGACGCCCGGCGGTGCGGCCGGTGACGCGGTCAAAAAGCAGATCATCGACGGCGCGGCCCAAAACGCGGCTGCGCAGGCGTCCCAGCAGACGCACATGCAGATCTCCCCATCGATGGTGGAGAACTATTTCTCGGTGGAGGGAGTACTGCCCGGTCTCAATATGACCCTGCTGCAATTCACCGTTCAGGTCTCGATCGCGATGACGGTGAT
Source organism: Nocardia sp. NPDC102475 (assembly GCF_055584605.1). Taxonomy (NCBI): domain Bacteria; kingdom Bacillati; phylum Actinomycetota; class Actinomycetes; order Mycobacteriales; family Nocardiaceae; genus Nocardia; species Nocardia sp. NPDC102475. The sequence goes on from NZ_JBVJLS010000027.1 coordinate 88,762, forward strand.
GTGGGTGATCGTGGCGCCACTGTGCGGCTGGCTGTCCACCCGCTACGGACTGCGCCGACCCTATATCGTCTCGACAGTCTGCTTCATCATCGCACCGATACTGCTCGCGCTGTTCCACTCGAATGCGTGGCAGCTCGCCCTGATCTTCCTGATCGCCGGTGTCGGCGCGGGCGCCTACCTGGGAACTCTGCCGAACATGGTGGTGGAGTCGGTGCCGCAGGACCAGCAAGGCATCAGCGCCGGCATGTACGGGGCGTTCAACAGCTTCGGCACCGCCGCTGCGACCGCTGCGACCGCTGCGATCATGTCCGCGCACCCACTGATTCTGCACATCAATGCGCCCGGGCACGTCGAAGCCATGAAACTGAACACCGGACCGATGGCGCAGCTACCCGCCGAAGCCGCGTACACGAATTCCTTCTACATGTTCGCGGCCGCCTCGGTGCTGGCGTTCGTGTTGGCGCTGTTCATGCGGAAGTTCAATCGGCCCGCAACTGGTGGCATGGTCGACTGAGCGCGCGGAGTGCGGCGGCCAGATGGGTGGGTGCCGCACTCCGCAGACCGGAGGACGGTACAGACGCTAATGTGGCTGGATTCTTCTGTGATGCAACACGAGTCGTGACCGGTCCACGGTGACTCGACTCGCGGAGGTTGGTTCCGCTCCCCCTCGGTCCCGAGGACTTCGTGCTGCGAGCTGACCTGATCCGGCGACCGGCGGGTTCGAGGTCTGATCGCCGCGAGTGCGGCGTCCACCCGGGCGCCGCCCTTCTTCTCTGCTCGCCTCGTGCGGCTGGGCGCGAAGCGATTCGCGTGCTGGTCGCACGGCGCCAACCGAATGCGAGGTCGACTAGGGCTCGCACCAGGTCCGGCTCAGCGCCACGGTGGAGGCGATCCGCACCGGCCTGATGCAATCCTGACACCACCGTGCGACCCGATCGATCTGCGCATCGCGCGGCCGCCCGGCCGACCGCTGGCAGTGCGCAACAGCGTTCCGGATTCAGCGACATGCCTTGCAGCGCCGATCAGTCAATTGCCGTTGCCGTTGCCGTGGGCGTAGCGCCCGCGCTCGCGGTCGATGGGTCGCGCGACCCAACCGTGTCCAGATCGACGGCGCTCCACCCGAGCGAGAGTGTGGCCGCGTCCAGCGGTGATCTGCGCGACGTTGGCCAGCGCTTCGGTGGGCAGCCCGGTCGCCCGGTCGCGGTGCAGATAGCCCTGATGCACGGCCTCGGCGCCGGCGAAGTTCGGTGAGTCGGGGAACTCGGCGCCGATTCGCTGGCCGCCGAACGCCTCGGTGGCGGGATCAATGCCGTGGCCGAGCCGCGGGTTCACGCGGCTCCGCGCGCCGGGCCGGTCCGCGCCGAACATGGTCACCGGATCGCGCCACGAAGCGGCGACATAGACATTCTCCACGCCGATGCCGAATTCTTCGGCATGGCGAACCGGGCCCGCTCCTGGTGAGCCCGAGAGGGTTATCGAGCCGACCAGGCCCGCGAGCCTGCCGTACCTGCCCGCATAGCATGTCGTCACCGAACCGTAGCTGTGCCCGTAGATGCGGTTGACGAGCTGGTCGGGGGCCGCGGTTCCGGCAAGATGTCTGGTGGCGTGGAATGCCGCGATGTCGCATAGCAACCGATGGCCGCCGACGCGTGCGCGTTCTCGGAAGGCGGCTTTCGCGAATCCGGTGTTCACCGGCCCGGTCGGCGCGTCGTATCCGATCCAGATGATCGACGCCAGCTCGAGTGACGGATCGACGCGCAGTGTCTCCTCGTACAGGTTGCGCAGCGGCTTGAACTGGTAGGCCAGCGAGGAAGAGGTCGTATTCGTCCCGGGCACATGCCAGTTCACCGTGTGCGCGGTGTCCACATTGCCGAGCGCGACGACGGCCTTGCCCTTGCCGTGGAAGGCGGTGGAGTCGTAGGACAGCAGATGCACCGGAGGACTGCCCGGTGTCTCGGTGGCCTGCCGGTCCAACTGTCGCAGGTGATTTCGGATATGGATCAGGTTGCTGAACTGTTTTCGCTCGGCGGCGCTGAGTCCGGTCCGGGTCCAGTCGAGCATTCCCACGCCGACCGGCTTGCGGGCGACGAACTCGTCCAGATCGCGGCGGATCGACAGCCGGTTGGCGTGGTCGCGGACCGTGGCGGGAAGACCGTCGGCGTTACCGATCCGATGCGGGTAGACCTGAATGAGCGCCCGTTGCGTGCTGCTCAGTCGACCCGGTTCGTCCGGGTTGCGCAGCGAATTCCACCACTGACCGTTCTCGGTCGCACGGCGTTGTGCGGCGTCCGCGAACAGGTGATCTCCCGGACGCTGCAACATATCCGCGTTGTCGAAGCCGCCCGCACGGAGCGCCTCGTCGGCCAGCCGCCGCTGTTCGGCATCGAAACCGTGATCCACGGGCAACGAGCGCCAGCGGTTGACCGCGTCGGCGTGCACAGAATCGGTGCCGTTGTTGTCTGGACGTCCCGGCTGCACGGGGTCCGGCCGGTCCATCCAGCCCAAGACCGCGTCCAGACATTCGTCCGCCGTATACGTCTGGGCCGCTGGGTAATTCGCTTGCTGCGCTGCGGCAGGGCGGGGCAATCCGCTCTTGTCGAAACCGTACGTGTCTACAGCGGACATTCCGGCACCTGACGCGATCCGGCCCGCGACGTGGCGGACGATGTCGACCGCACGCAAAGCGCGCACGGAATCGTCGGGTTCGAAGGTGTCGGGCGACGTCGCCGGTCCGAAGCGGTTGACCAGGAGTCGGCGCTCGGCGGCCGTGAGCTGGTCGAGTGCCGTATGCAGGTCAGCGGTATTCGCCGCGGCCAGCGCGGTGGCCAACATCGTCTGCGACCGGTTGTGTTCGACCGCAAGGGCCAGCACCCATCGACGAGCCGCGATCAGCGCCATGCTGCGAATCATCGGTGTATTCGCTCCCGCTCGCAGTCGGCTCAGCGCTGCCCGATGCTCCGGGCTGAGCCCGTGCACAGCGTGTTCCATCTGCTCTTGGCTCGCCCCGGCCAGCAGTGCTCGCGGATCCGGCTGGTCGGCGCTCGTCAAGGCGGCGTACATGGCTGCCCGGAAACGCTCGGACTCGGATGTCGTGGAAGGCAGGACGGCAGGACGGCTCGGCGCCACTCGCCGATTTCTGAGCTTGCGGCGGACACTCGCCAGGTGCGCCCGCACATCGCGCACCGAAAGATCGAGTGCCACCGCTATCTCGTTGTGCGTCATGCCCTGTCGCACTCGAGCGAATATTTCGGTCTCGCAGGCGGTGAGCGGGACCAGGCCCGGCGGGTTGTCGGCGGGACCCTCGGGGATCAGGTGCGATGGTTGTTTGCGGAGTCGGTCGTCGAGGTGCGGCTCGTCTATCGCCTCCCGCGACCAAGGCGTCGTCTGGCCAGGTACAGGGCGTCGTGCTGGCTGGTCCTGTTCGTATGGTCTGCTGCCGATCCAGCCGCCCGGCTTCGGACTCCCCCGGCCTGGTTCCGAATCGCCGCCGCTTCGCGCATGTGGTCGACCCGGCTCCGCACTCTTCGTGGTCCACGGTGTCCGCGATACCGGGTTCTTTTCGCTTTCGATCACATCTGCGGATCCACGCGGGGCGTCCGACTGCGAATCGTGCTCATGTGGCCTGCTACCGATCAGGCCACGCCGACGTCCCGAAGCCGGTGGGTCATCCTGCGGCGGGAGATCGACCTCGAGGTCGGGCGTGACCCGCGGTGGCCGCTTGGTGGTGACGTACTCATGAATCACCCACTGCGGCGAACCGACCGCCACCCCATGAATGTCCGCCTCCGCGAACCCGACAGCAAGCGCCTCCTCATCGTTGAATACGGTCTTGGCTTCATTGCCGAAGGCGTACTCCGGCAGCCGGGCGAACCAGGTCCACCAGGGCTCGTCGACCAAGCCGAGCCTCGACAACTGTGAATAGGTCTGCCCCAGCACCTGTCGCAGGTTCTCCGAGAGCCCCTCCTTGGCATCGATCGCATGGATGAATTCGTGGACGGCATCGTGGTGGAATGGTCTGTCGCCGATCGGATTGATCCCGCCTTCACGCGATCGGATGCCCAATTCGACAAACAACTCCGGCCTGGCCGCATGGTGCAGGCTGAAATGAATCCGTTGGGTTCGACCCGCCGCCGCTACGCGATCTACATGCCAAGACGTTCTGGCACTGGCTTTCAGATCGCCGAGGTAATCGATCCGGAATTCCCGGATATTGGTCCGGCCAGGGAACCTGGTGAACATCTCGTCCAGCCCACCGAGGATCTCCTCGACGACATGGGCGCGCACATGCGGATGGTCGAACCCCACCATCGTGAGATACGGATACTTCAGGTTGAACACCTCGACCAACCGCGCCTTGGCTTCCGCATCGTCATCGCCCCATTCGTCGTTGAGCCCCGCACGATGCAACATTTCCCACGGGGTGGCCACGGCGTGCCGTTCGATCTGTGCCAGCGCTGCCAAGTACCCGCTGTGGATGTCGAGCAGCACATCTCGGTGTTTCTCGGGAGCCGGATAGCTTTCGATCCATGATTCGAGGTTGGTCACCCGCTCACGAATGTCCTCGACCGCCCACCTCGGCAGGGCGTTGTCCAACCACACGTCACGGCCATCGATACGTTTTACGAACTTCGCCGCGAACACACCGGTCGGCGCGTCGACGTCGGATCGGGCGCGCCCGCCCATCACGTGGTCATAAGGGTCGATACTCCACTCTCGCCCGGTCCGATTCGTCCTGGTCACTGCATCGAACAGGCCGAGTAGTACCGCCGAGGACGAGTCCAGGATCTCCGGAGGCAAGACATCGAACTCGTGCCCGGGCCGCCCGTGGGGCGTGAGTTCCCGATAAACGCGGTCGTCATCCAGGTTCAGCATCGCGTGGGCGACCGGAGCGCCCATGACAGCGGCGGCCTTGGCCTGCAACACCTGGATGTCCGCTTTTAGCGGATCGGAATATTTCTCCGCGAACACCCGCAAGCCGTTGCGGAACGTTACCTCCTCGACCCGCAGCCCCGGCGCATCCTCGACCACGAACCGTTCCGCGATACCGGACTCCAGACCCGCAAGGACCGACTCCTCGAACCCGGGACCAGCAAATGCACGCTCACCAGGCGAAACCTCGAACGGCCTGCTGCCGACGAAACCGCTCTCACCCTCACCCCCCACCGGTCGGCTGCCAATGAGGCCACCCGGGTTCGGGCTGCCCTCGCCCGGCTCGGCATGAGGTACCGGCAGCTGATCCTGCTCCGCCACCACCTCGGCCCCCGGAGTGAGCGTGGCCGGACCCCGCTCGCTCGCGGTCACCTCGCCCGATCTGCCCGGATCGAACGCATCGCGCAGCCGCGCAACAGCATCGGCGAAAATCTCATCCGCGGTCGCGACCGGTAACGCCACGCGTCGAGCAACCTCGGCCAAGGGCACGCCCTCGACCAGATGCGGCATCACCAACCGCTCAGCGGTATCAGGATCAGCCATATCAGCAAGCGCGGCACGAACTATCGTCGCGAAATCGGTATCGGAAGGCCCGGTGGAAGCCGCCGGATCGACCACTTCACGATGCGACCCGTCAGTGCCCGCGATCGCGGCGTCCAGGTGCGGGGTGGGCCGAGTCAGAATCGTCCGTGCCAGCATGACATCGGCCATTTTCAGTCTTGTCGCGCGGGCAATCTCTGTGTTGTCGAGAGTCGCACCCGCGGCGACCATTCGGTCGATCTGTGCTTTTACGGCAATGACTTTCCGCAGAGTGTGGTTGTTCAGATCCGGGAACCGATGCTTGTGGCGGTATCGCAGAATTGTTCTGGTACCGCTGGCCCACGCGTGCGGGGCGAACGACGTCGCGGGGACGTGGTCATCGATCGCGCTCAGAATTCCCACCCACGCGGCCTGTCCCGCCTCGTCTCGGGTATCCGGAGACTCACGAAGCGCCAACGCATTCCGAACCCACGCGAACCTCTTGCCGATCTCGTCCCGGACCTGCCTCTCCTCCGGCGAACCCACGCTGCTCACGACATATCGATCGAACAGATCTACTTCATATCGATCACCGGACGGCCCGAAACGACCCCGATCGTAGAATCGCTCGACAGCCTCCAGCAATACCTCACCACCGACACCCAACGCCGCACAGAGCTGCCGAAACTTCCTCAACCGCGGACGAAACCGGTTGTTTTCGATCTGGGAAATGGAGTCCCGCGGCATCCGCGCTCGACGCGCGAGTTCGCCCGCCGACATACCTGCGTCATTGCGCAGCGCGGCAATCCAGCTTCCGGGGAACCCGGGGTCGTGCGCGGCTGGTTCGATATCGAGATTGATTTCGGAATAGAAGTGACCGGTGGCGGCCCGCAGCAGTTCATCACCGACCCCAAGTACATCGCAGATTCGCCGGAATACCGCGAACCTCGGCCTGTTCCTGCCTGATTCGATCCGGTAGAGATGGCCCGCACCGGAACCGATCGCCTTCGCGACCTCGCTCTGGGACATGTCCCGGTCATGTCGCAGCGCCACGAACCAACTGCCGGGCGACGCGGGATCGTGCGCGGCGGGGTCGCTATCGAGATTGAGATCCCGATAGAAATGGCGGGCGGCAGCGGCGAGTACTTCCGGCGCAACTCCCAGTGCTCGGCAGATGCGCAAGAAGTCGAACGAATTCGGAGTGTGTCCACCCTCGATTCGGCTGACCGATGTTTCCGGTATGCCCGCGATCCGGTCCAACTCGGCCCGAGACATGTCCTGGTCATAGCGCAGCGCCGCAATCCAACTTCCGGGCAACCCAGGGTCGTGCGCGGCGGGGTCGAGGTCGAACTCGATGTCCCGATAGAACGCGCGAACCGCCTCCGCCAGCGCTTGCTGCTCTACCCCCAGAGCTCGCGCGATCCGCAAGAAGAGACCAGGACGCAGACGCTCCCGGTTGTTCTCGTAGACGCCGATGCGTACGGGGTCCACACCGACCGCGTGTGCGAGGACCGACTGGGTCATACCCTTACTGATACGAACAGCGCGCACCCAGTCACCAGGCAACCGATGGGCAGCTACACCGGTATCCAGCGGAACATCCGAATAGAACTGTCGGACAGCGTCGTTCAGTGCGTCGTCGTCGAGTCCGAGTGCTCGGCAGATCCGTAGAAAGGAGCCGATCCTCGGCTTCCGCTGCCCGCTCTCGATAGTGGACAGTGCGCTGTTCGCCAGGCCCGCCGCTTGTGTGAGCTGTTTCCGCGTCATCCCCCGCTCGAGCCGCAACGCCTTGATCCACGCACCCCGCGCAGCATCCGAGCGCGAATCGTCCTCATGCGGTCTGCTGCCGATCAGATCACTCGGACCTCCACCTGCACCCCCGGTCTGTCGGCCGTCGGTGCCATCCGGTTCGGCATCGCTGCCGCGTACTGTCGGCTGATCCGGCTCAGCCTCGCTCTGGTTACTCGGATCCTGTTCGCGCGCGGTCACCTCGGCAGAACCATGCGGATCGAACGCATAACGCAGCCGCGCGACACACTGGGCGAGAACCTCTCTCGCCGACGCGACCGTCAACCCCAACCGCGCGGCCACGTCGGCCAACGGCTCACCCTCCACCAGATGCAGCATCACCAACCGCTCAGCGGTATCAGGTTCAGCCAAATCCGCCAGCGCCGCGCGAACTGTCGTCGCGAAATCGGTATCGGAAAACCCGGTATCGGCAGCCGGATCGGCTACGTCTCGACTCAGCTCGCCATCTTTGCCCTGGACCGGCGCATTCAAATGCGCGGTGGGCCGAGCCAGAATCGTCCGCACCAACACGACATCGGCCACCGGGTAACCCACCGCGCGCGCAATCGCCGCATCGTCGTAAACCTCGCCCGCGGCAACCATCCGGTCGATCTGCGCTCTTACTGTGCTGACTTTCTTCAGGGTGGGATTGTCGAGATCCGGGAACGCGCGCGCGAGATGGTATCGGAGAATTGCTCTCCGACCGCCGCCCCAGGCATGGGCGGCGAACGACGCGGAGGGGACATGGCTGTCGATCGCGCTCAGAATTCCCATCCACGCGGCCTGCACCGCCTCATCGCGGATATCTGGAGATTCACGACGCGCCAACGCAGCCGGAACCCACGCAACCGTGGCGCAAATCTCGTCCCGGATCGTCTTCTCCTCAGCTGAACCCACCCGGCTGACCACATATCGATGGAAAAGAGCTTCTTCCTCCCGGTTACCGGAACGCTCATAGCGACCCGCATAGAATTGCTCGACCGCCTCCAGCAACACATCACCACCCACACCCAACGCCCCACAGAGCTGCCGCAATCTCCGCACCGGCGGAAAACGCGTTCCGAGTTCGACGGCGGAAATGTACGGTTGGGACATCCGCGCTCGACGCGCAACCTCTTTCTGCGTCACCCCGCGCTCGAGTCGCAACTCCTTGATCCAACCACCCAGCAATGTGTGCGGAGGGGGATTGATCTCGAGGCCCGGATCGAAGTGGCGGGTGGCGGCCCGCACGAGTTCTTCACCGGGTAACGCGGGATCGTGCGCGGCGGGGTCGAGGTCGAGATCCCGATAGAAATGGCGAGCAGCGGCGGCGAGTACTTCCGGCGCAACTTCCAGCGCCCGGCAGATCTGACGGAAGACCACCCAGTTCGGGGTCTGTCCACGCTCGATTCGACCGACCGATTGTTTCGGTATGCCCGCGGTCCGGGCCAGCTCGGCCTGAGATATGTCCCGGTCATAGCGCAGCGCCGCAATCCAACTTCCGGGCAACCCAGGGTCGTGCGCGGCGGGGTCGAGGTCGAACTCGATGTCCCGATAGAACGCGCGAACCGCCTCCGCCAGCGATTGCTGCCCTACCCCCAGAACTCGCGCAATCCGCAAGAACCGACCAGGCAGCGGGTACACGCCATTCTCTATTTCGGTGACGCTCGTCGGTGCTATATCGACTGCGCGTGCGAGATCCGCCCTGGTCATGCCCTTGCTGTTACGAAGAGCCGTCACCCAGCCACCCAGCGACGTATGGACAGCCGCATCGGTGTTCAGCGGTACATCCGAATAGAACTGCCGGACAGCGTCGGCCACTGCATCGTCATCGAGCCCGAGTGCCCGGCAGATCTGGTGAAAGTTGCGCAGCTGCGGCCTCGATTTCCCGCTCTCGATAAGAGACAGCGCGCTATTCGCCAAGCCCGCCGCTTGCGCGAGCTGTACCTGCGTCATCCCCCGCTCGAGCCGCTCGGATTTGATCCACGCACCCCGCAAAGCATCCGTCTGCCGATCAGGCTCTTCATGTGGTTTGCTGCCGATCAGATCACCCGGACGACCGGAGGCGGGCGGATCCGCCTGGGGCGCAAGATCGACCTCGAGATCCGGTGTGATCTGCGGCGAATGCTTGGTGGTCACGTACTCACGGATCGCCCACTGTGGCGTACCGACCGGCACGCCATGTATGTACGCTTCGGCAAACCCGACAGCGAGCGCCTCCACGTCGTCGAGTTCCGTCTTGGCATCATCGGTGAAGGCGTAGCTCGGCAGCCGCGCCAGCCACGTCTGCCTGGACTCTTCGATCAGGCCAGCGCTCCAAAGCTGTTCCCAGATCTCATCCAGCACCCGCCACAGGTTCGCCGACAGCCGCTGCCCGCGGTCCTCGATCGCGTGGACATCCATCGCGTGCACGAACTCGTGTACCGCGGCGTAGCGAAAAGGCCGGTCACCAACCGGATTGAACCCGTGTCGAAGGTTCCGGATACCGAGTTCGACAGTCGATTCCGGCCTGACCGCGTCATACAGGTTGAACACGATCTTCTTGGTGCGACCTCGCGCTACCGGGTCCCAATTCGGGTATGTGATGGCGTTGGCTTCCCAGTAACCGAGGTAATCGATCCGTAGTTCGCGGATGTTGGTCCGGTTGGGGAACCTGGTCAACATCTCATCGAGCCCACCGAGGATCTCCGCGACGACATCGGCGGTCACATCCGGATGGTCGAACCCAGCCATCGTGAAATGCGGATACTTCAACGCGAACGTCTCGACCAACCGCGCCTTGGCCTGCGCCGCCGCATCGAGCCCCGCCCGCGGCAGCATCTCGCTCGGGGTCGGCACGACGTGTCGTTCGATCTGCGCCAACGCCGCCAAGTACCCGCTATAGATATCGAGCAACCCATCGAGGTATGGCCTCGGGGCCTCGAGACTGTCGATCCATGATTCGAGGTTGGTCACCAGCTCACGAATGTGCGCAACCGCCCACCTCGACAACGCGTGATCCAGCCACACCTCACGGCCATCGATACGCTCGACGAACTTCGCCGCGAACATACCGGCTGGCGTAGCGTCGGGGTCGGATCGGGCGCGTCCGCCCATCACCTCGCCGTCCGGGCGCACACTCCAGTCGCGCAGCGTACGGAACGTCCTGGTCACCGCGTCGAACAGGCCGAGCCGCATGGCCGAGGGCGAGTCCAGAATGTGTGTGGTCACGACGTCGATGCTGTCGCCGAGCGTTCCGGGGGTGATTTCTCGATAGACGGGGCCACCGGATCTGCGCTGAAAGGTATGAGCGACCGGAGCGTTCATGATGGCGGCGACTTTGCCCTGCAATATCTGCACAAGCGCCTCCATCGGAGCAGCGTACGTCTCCTCCAGCACCCGCAGGCCATTGCGGCACGTCAGCAACTCGATCCGCACTCCCGGCGCTTGCTCCACCGAAACACGTTCCGCAATCCCGGATTCCAGTCCAGCCAGCGCCAGTTCCTCGAACTCGGGACCAGCGAACGCACGTTCACCAGGCGAATCCTCGAACGGCCTGCTACCGATCAGTCCACCAGGACCGCCCGAGTCCGGATGATTTGGATGCGGTGGGAGATCGATCTCGAGATCCGGCGTGACTTGGGGTGGACGCCCCGTGGTGACGTAGTCATGGATCGCCCACTGGGGTGACCCGGCCGCCGCGCCGTGGATGTCGGCCTCAGCGAATCCGACAGCGAGGGCTTCCGCGTCGTCGAGTACCGTCTCGGCTTCGTTGACGAAGGCGTATCTCGGCAGTCGAGTGAGCCAGGTCCACCAGGACTCGTCGATGAGGCCGTGGTTCGCCAGTTGTCCCCAGGTTTGTGACAGTGTCTTTTGCAGGTTCTCCGACAGACCCTCCACTGCATCGATCGCGTGCACGAACTCGTGCACGGCGTTGTGGCGAAATGGCCTGTCGCCGACCGGGTTCAATCCGAATTCGAGAAACCGGATTCCGCGTTTGACGGTCTGTGCCGGGTTGGCCGCATCGCGCAGGCTGAACCGCATACTCGAGGTTCGGCCCGCCGCTGTGGGTTCCGTGTAGTTGTGGGTTCTGGGGCTGCTGGCTTCCCAGTCGGTGTAGTCGATCCGCAGTTCGCGGATATTGGTTCGGTCCGGGAACCTGATGAACATCTCATGCAACCCATCGAGGATTTCCTCGACGACATGAGTGGGCACGTCGGGATGATCGAACCCCACCACCGCGACGTGCGGATAGTTCAGAGTGAACACCTCGACCAACCGCGCCTTGGCCTGCGCTTCCGCATCAAGCCCGGCGCGATGCACTCGCTCACCGAAGGTATGCACGGCGTGCCGCTCGACCTGTGTCAGCGCTGCCTCGTACCCCGCGTGGATATCGAGTAGAGCCGTTCGGTGTTCCTGGGGCATCGGAAAATTCGAGATCCACGTATTCAGGTGCGACACCTGCTCCCGGATGGGCGCGATGTCCCACGTCGGCATGGCATGGTCCAACCACACCGCGCGACCGTCGATATACCGCACGAACAACGATGCGAACACACCGATCTGCCCGGCATGGACATCGGATCCGGAACGTCCGCCCATCACATCGTTGTCGGCCACACTCCACTCACGCGCCGTCCGGCGAATTCCGGTCACCGCATCGAACAAACCGAGCCGCAGCGCCGCGTCCGAGCCCAGCACCTCCGGGTCCACAACCTCGACGGTGTCCCCGAGCCGCCCAGGGGTGAGTTCCCGATAAACGCGGTCGTCCTCCAGGTTCAACATCGCGTGGGCGACCGGAGCACCCATCACGATGGCGACCTTGGTCCGCAACACCTGCACCAGCGCGTCGATCGGATCGGCATAAGTCTCCATGAACACCCGCACGCCATTGCCGAACGTCAGCTCCTCGACCTGCACCCCCAGCCTGTCCTCCACCACGAACCGTTCCGCAACACCGGATTCCAGGCCCGCCTGCACCAACTCCTCGAACCCAGGACCAGCAAACGCACGCTCACCAGGCGAATCCTCGAACGGCCTGCTGCCGATCAGCCCACCCGGACCTCCGTTCCGGCCGGTCGCCGGTCGGTTGCCGAATCGCTCGTCGTCCCCGGGGCGCGACCGTGCGCCGCTGTCATCGGCAGATGCTCTGCCGGTCGTCAGCGGGTCCGGTGACGGTGCGAACTCGATGCGGGTACCGCCGATAACGGCCTCCGGCTGCAGGGCCGTCGACAACGGCGCCCCGAACACGGCACTCAGCCGGTTTCCCGCGACGCCGTGGTATTGCCTGGTGCGATGCCGGTAGCGCTCATATGCCGATTCCGATACCCCTTCCGTCGGACGCGCTCCGATCAGGCCGTGCGGGAAATCCTCGCCACGCACACCTGTCGATTCGCCATCGACCAGCGGGCGCTCCGGGCCGTCGGGTCCGAGGCCGATACCGAATCCCTTGTCCCACTTGCCCACCCAGCCGGACGGGTCGAACGGCGGCCAGTCGCGGGTGCGGGCGGCTCGTGCCGCGGCACCCGGCTCGACGCCGGGTGGATTGACCTGGTTCAGGTCGATCTGCACAAGACGGTCGTCGCCATCGTTGCGGACCAGCACCAGATCCACGCCGCCGCCGTGGTCACGCGCCGGGTTCTCGACGGCCAGCAGGGCGAACGCACCCGGTCGGTGTGCCAGATGCGTCGCGACGTCTGCTGGCCTATCGAACACCGCCGACCAGTCGGCGCCCACCCTGGCCGCGAATTCTTCGCCGGGCGCACCGACGGGGAAATCAGGACCGACCAGGTGGACCGGGTGGTCCGGTATCAAATATTTGACCAGCCACAGCATTTCGGACACGGTGTCGCGGCGGTCGCCTTCCAGAAGACGGACCAGCGGACTTTCATCCGCGGCGGAATCGACCACCCTGTCGCGGTAGAACGCCCGCGTGGCGGTGATGTCGGTCAGGTCTGCCAGCCTTCGATGCTCGGCGGCCGGGCTGGTTTCGCTGGACACGAAGATCACGAGGGCTCGGCGGTGCCCCGGTCCGAACTGCCGGTCCGAGGTGAAGTCGTCGACGACCCGATCAACGTCGGCGTCGAGCAGATCGCCGGTGCCCGTATCCATGACGTGCCGATCGGTGATGTCGTCGACGTCCGGTACCAGATCCGGGTCCCCCACGGTGAGCACCAGGTATCCGGTGTCCGGGTCGAATGCCCACAGATACACCTCGGGTTGCCCGGGCATCCGATCGGCGCGCTCGTCGGCACGGGTCAGTACGGCGCCGATGGTCTCGAGGTAGGCCAGTCGCCGCCGTCCGGTTTCGTCCACGTTCTCCCAGCTGTCGCGCAGCCGCGCCACCTCTTGGGCGTGCCGAAAACGGCAGGCGCGGTTGCGCCACCGCGCTGGGATTCCCGGCAGCCGCGAGGTCAGGTCGTGCCGTTGTCGCACGAGTGCCACCCGCTGTGGCCAATCCGCGCGGAGAAATGCTGCGGACGAGGTGTCATGGCTTGCCCCGTCGGCGATCACCGATCTGAACCGGCTGCGGACCTGCTCGTCCCTGCGACGCCGCGCCCGGTCCTGATCGTCGGGCATTCGGCGCTTCGCGTCGACGTGAACGGTCTCCAGGTTCTCCGACCGAACTCGGGTGCTGCCTGAATCATCTTGTTCGACAACGGGTTTCAGTCGTTGGATATCGTATCCGGTGCCGCGGAGCTCGCTGCGCAGGTCGAGGTTGTGCAGCAACATGTCGGTCACCGCGTCGTCGTGCCAGCCGTCCTCGGCTATCACGACGACAGTGTGTCCGGGCAGCAGGACGGTGTTCGGTGTCACCTGCCACGCACCGGGATTGCGGCGCACCACGTCGGCGGCGACCGTGGCGATGGCGGAGTGGTCGCGTGCATCCTGTTCGGCCCACCATTGCGGGACCCACGTGGCCAACCGCTCGATCTTCGCGAGCTGTATCTCGACCTGCGCGCGTCTGCGCGACCAGTCGGCGGGTTTCTCGGTGGTGCTCGGACGCGACATTTGGCGGTCTATCTCCGCGCTTTCCAGCGCAGCCTCTTCGCGCAGGTAAGCGATCTCGGACGACCAGCCCGCTCGATCCAACATCTCCGGAAGGCTGATCCCCATGAGGCGTGCCCCGAGGCGGCAGCGCATCTCCCACAGGCGGCTCGGCCGTACGAACGTCAACACGACTTGCTCGTAGTAGCCGGGGTCGCCAACCGCGTGGTGGATAAGGACCTCGGTAAATCCTCTGCGGCACGCCATCTTTCCGGTGAACGTGGCGCGCGCCGCGTCCTCGGGTGACAGTTTTTCCCGGATGCCCGCATTGAACGTGACGAGATTGTCGCCGAGCATCTTGTTGTTCTGGACCCAGAAACCCTCGATTCCGTGGACGATGTCGCCGACCTCGTCCCACCCCTCGGCGAACATCACCCCGCCACGCGGCGTGCCTTCGGCGGCCACAATGGTGTAGCGCATGATTCCGGCGCGGTTGACCTCGTTCGATATGCCGACGTAGACCCCTCTGTTGTTGACGCTGTCGACAACCTCGTAGGAGTTCCGATACTCGTCGACCGGCGCGTAGTCGACCAGCCATTCCATCAGCTGGTACATGGTGCGCGCATGCCAGATTCCGAAGCCCTCGTTCTCGAACTCGGCGCCGAGTTCGACGAACCGACGCCATAGGGGCAGGAGTTCGGCGAACGGCTCATCGCCGACCAGGCGGAGTGCGACCTCGCCGACCGTCGAGAAGTGCTCGGCAAGCGGACCCAGCCGGGATGCCAACCACCGGAAATCGGGGCTATTGCCTTGCGCTGCCCACCTTCTCGCATCGGCGGTGACCAGGTCGGGGATCGTCACTGCGAACTCGTGCCACAGTCCCCGGTGCTCTCTCGCGTCCGCCGTAGGCGTGCTGTCGTACGGGCGGCTGCCGACATGGTCATCCGGTGCCGCTGCATCATCGGTGTCGGCCGTCATACTTTTTGCGAGTTTCCGCGCGTTGGCCGTGGTTGCTGCTGCCTCGTGGAGGCGGGCGAGGGTATCGGGGAGGGGGAGGCTCGTCTTGGTCCACTTGCCTTGGATGTTGTGGATGAGCTGACGAGTGGCGGTGGCGGCGGCACTATCGATGGCTGCGCGAATGCTGGCTCGGCCGACGAATTCCCTGGCCTGCTGCTCGGCCTGCTCGGGTGTCAGGTCCACCAAAGCGGTCCGGCGCTGCCTTTGAAAGGCTGCTTCTTGTTTTTGTCGATATTCCTGGTAGCACGACATGACGAATCGTTTCGCGTCCCGTGCGGTATCTGGACTCGATTCGACTCGGTTTATCCAGGAGAATGCGTGCTGCAGCTTCCGCGCGTTGGCCGTATTCGCTTCTGCCAGATAAAGATCGGCGAGCGTGCCGGGAAGACCGACCTTTACGCGTTCGGCATACTGAGCCATATCGCTGACGAGTTCGGCGGCCCTGCGAGCGGCGGCGTCATCGATGGCACGGCGCGCCTCAGCACTGCCCACGTATTCGCTACTGGCCTGCTCGGCCTCCTCGGACGTCATCCCGAGTTCGTTCACCAGGGCAGTCGAGCGCTGTTCCTGTAGTGCCGCTTCCTCATGCTGTCGGTATTCCTCGTAGCACCTCGTCACGAAACGCCGTGCGTCCCGCGTGATCTCGGGACTGCTTCGGAAGCTGTCGACCACGGCGAGGGCCAGGCGAAGGGCCTCCGGCGCGGCCGAGGTCTCGTGTTCCTGCCTGGTTTCGAATGCGGGCTCGGCCGGGTCGGGGCTCTCGTGCGGGCGGCTGCCGATGCGGGCGGGTTCGGCCAACCGGGAGATGTCCGACTTGCCGGGCGTATCCGCGTCGGTCCGCGACGGCAGATTGACCGGCCAGCCCGGCGGTATCGAGTTGATTTCCCGCACCAGTTCCGCACTGACCTCGGCCTCCTGGGATCGGGACGGGGTATTGGCGGCGGGTGCGTCGCGGTGCGATCTGGCGACGAGGTTGCCCCCGACGTCGAACTCGATGGTTTCGAATCTGCGTTTGTCGGCGGGCAGTTTGCCGATGAACTTTTGTTGCTCTAGCCGCCAGGTGTCGAACGGCACGGCCTTGTCCAGCAGCGTGCGGCGGTCACGGAGGTCTTTCGGGCCGTAGTCGGTGCCGGTGTCGCCGTCTCGGGAGGCCGCGAGGTCGACCACGACCAGTTTCGGGGCCTTCCCCGGCTCGCTGTCGTTGACCACCAGCACCATGTGGTCGTCGGCGTCGGCGATGCCCGTGGCTTTGGCCTTGGCCGGGGTGTCTTTCCATTTGTAGACCAGGACGGTGATGCCTCCCGGCCGAGCTCTCAGCGATTCGGCCATGCCGTCCAGCGATCCGGCATTCTCGAGCGGGGCACCGAACACGTTCTCGACCGCATCGCGGCCGTGGCCTGCCAGTGTGCTGGACGGCATCTCGATGTCGCGTCCGCTCAACACCCGCATACCGGTCACGGCGTTGTTGACGCAACTGTTGGGGCTACGGCGGTGGATCCGCACGACCAAGTCGAGCAGGGCCGCGGTGGCCAGATAGTGCGATGCCGCGGCGATAACGTCCTCGGCTACCGGATTCTCGGCTACCCGGTCCACCGAAACGGGGTTCGCCGAGATGGGGGCGGCATCGTTGTGGGAGGCTTCGTCGCTGTTGGCCGACTCGGGGGTGCCCTCGGCGGACATGTGGTGGTCGACCGCTTCGCCCAGGATCTCGCGGGCTAGGGCGGGGGTGATATCGGAGGCGGGATAACCCAGTGCCTGCGCGAGGTTGGTTCTGGCTTCGGTCAGCCCGGGGTCGATCGTGCGCATACCTTCGGCGCCTTCGATGGCCTCGGTGCCCCAGCCGAGTTTCCCGGCCAGACGATCTCGCTGCGGCACCAACTGGTCCAGCGCTTGCTCGTCGGTGAGACCCGCGTACTGCTCAACCGTTCCGGGTGCGGTCGCCTCGACCTGCTGCCGCAACACCTCCACCGCGGCGGGCGGCAGGCCCGTCCGTTCCAGCAGACTGCCAAGCGGGTCGTCAGCGCCGTCCTGTTCGAGTGCGGCGACAGTTGCGGCCGGGATCCCAAGCAACCCGGCCAGCCGTGCGGCCGGGCCAGGCGAGTAGTCCGGCTGACCGATCTGACCGATGTCCGTACTGCCCTGGTAGCGGAACGCCTCGGCGGCGGCGAGAACGGCGGCCGGATTGTCGGTGAGGTAGGCGTGGTGGCGGATGAAGTCGGCGGTGGCGTGGCGGAGAGCACGTTCTTGCAGTCCGGGCACCAGCGAGCGGAGATTGTGGTCGGCCTCGACCAGGTTGTGGTGGTTTTCCGGGGTGGGGTCGGCGCGGTGGGCTTCGGCGACTTGTTCGTAGCGGACCGCCGCCTCGCGTACCCCGTGCAGGTGCATGGCCTTGCGGATCAGCGCGTCCTGCGGCGACATCAGCGCCTGCGCGGACCCACGGTCCCCGTTGCGGGCGGTGCGGTTCTTGGCCTGCTCGTGGATGTAGGAATGCTCGGGGACTTCGGTCATCCATACGAACATGCCGCCCTTGGCCTGCACCGCCTCTGACACCGCGATATCGACACCGCGCTGTCCCTGCCGGTTGATCACCAGGATCTTGCCCTGCTCACCGGCGGCATCGAAGATCTTCTGCAGCTGGCCTTCCCACTCCGCGCCCCACCCGGCGATCCGGTCGGCGTCGACCGCCTCGATCGCCTCTCTCGGCACCCCCTGGCGCACCAACGCCCGCACCTGCCTGTCGACCAGGTCGTTGCGATGACACAAGATTTCCTGGGACCTGCCCCGGCCTCCCTGCCACACTCTGTGCGCGCCTTCGGCGATAGCGCTCAGCTTGGCGCGGGTGTTCGCCACAACCTCGGGGGCGCCCTCCATCAACCGCTGCTCCCGTGCCCGGTCGACCTGGTGCGCTTCTTCCAAACCGTAGATCTTTTCCAGCACAGGGTTGAGGTCCGCGAGCGTGCCCGAGGCACCGGTGACCTCATCGAAGAACCGGTCCTCCGCTCGATCGCCTGTGCGATAGATTTCGACCGCGTTGATGGTCTTGGCCGAGTCGGCGTCGGCGCGCACCACGATCTGATGCTGCTCGGCGCTCATCCTGATGGCCTCGGCCGCCCGGATCTCCTTGGCCTCGACGGCCTGCGCCAGGCTCGCCTTACCCTGCTCGGCACTCCACCGTGATTCGCTCGAGGTCGTCGGGTTGCGTTGCAGACCGTGTTCGCCCTGATCGATGATGACGATCTTGCCCGCATCCATCACGTAGTGGGTGCTCTTGCGGCAGGTGAACTCGGCGGCAGCAGCCGTCTCGACCCGCGACAACCCCAACCCTGCCAACCACTGTTTCCCGCCAGGAAGCTGCTCGACCTTCTCCCGTCCCCCCGGCGTCAATTCCGCTCGGCCGTCGTACCAGTGTTCGATCTCAGGAGTTCCGTCGGGATAAAGGCCGACTTCTTCGGTGATCCGCGTGAGGCCGAAATCCTCATGCGACAGCGCCCCTTTCGCCAGCGCCTCGGCGAGGAAATCGTGCGCGGCGAGCACTTCGCGTGCCGTCGCCGCTGGCGCGGCCTGCTCCACGCCTTCCGACCGGAGGAACTGCCTCTCACCACGGTCGATGATGCCGTCCATCTCATCGATCAACGCCTGGCGCGGCGGCCGGTGACCGGCATTGCACAGATGCCCGACCGTTTCGCCGGAGGCCACTACGACCGCAGGGCGACCGGCGGTAACCGGCCCGAAACCCCGCTGCTGGTCGGCACGGAACACGTCGATCCCGAAATCGGTCAAAAGCTGTCGATACCTGGTGAATTCGCGGTGGGCCAGCCCGTCGGTCGTGGTCACCAGAAGACAATCACCGTGACGCACCGCCCGCTGCATCGCCGCCGCCATGAACATCAGCGACTTGCCTTCGCCCGGCTTCATCTCCACTGGACGCTTGTCGAGCGCGTACAACCCCTCCGCCTGCTCGACCCGCAATACCATCCCCCCTGGCACAGCGTCGCTGATCGTGCCGCGCCGGATGATCTCCGCCGTCGCGATCATCGACTTCCGCGCGTCGGTGTCGAACAATCCGGCCTTCAACACCTCGTCGGGAAGGTTGCACAGCCGCAGCTGCTCCGGAACCCGATCACCAGAACTGGCGTGGAAATCGGCCAACAACTCCACCGCATGGTCACGCGCGCTCGGCGGGGGCGAACCGGCACTGTCGACCGAATCCGCAGCCGGTCCGGCCGACACGTCACCAGTCGCATCAGCCAGAACGCTCCGCTCCGCCGTGAGAGAGTGCTCCTCGCTCCCCGGCAACCGATGTTCACCGGCAGCAGGCGTTTCGGGCCCGTCGCCGGTACCCGGGGCCGGGCGGGCGTCAACCGCATGGCGGGCTTCATCTCCCGCGGCATGCACCTTCCCGGTGTTGCCTTGCTCGTGATTCCCCGGTGATCGGTGTTCGGCGGGTGTTTCAGGCCCGGCGCCGACCTGACGGACCGGGGTGTTCGTCGAAACCTTCGGCGGCGCAGACGTTTCCGCTCCGGCCTCGATCGGCCGCGGCGCTGTCGGACTCGTGCGGGCAACCGATTCGCCCCGCTGCGGACCGCCCACCGGCGCACCCGTCTCCGAACGCCCCGCCGACCCGGCCGCGGTGTCGACCTGTGCACGCCCAGTCGCCTCGCTGTGGGGCATCGAGCTCGATACCGCGGGCGACCGCGTTTCGGCGGACTTGACCGGCGCGGTGTTTCCGTGCGCTCCGGCCGCGGGCTCTTCACCTCGCGCGCCTGCGGCAGCCACCGAATCCGGAACCGCGCCCCATGCCGCCTTCGCAGCCTCCCATGCTTGCTTCGATTCCGCGGACACCTCGACCGGCGGGAGAGCTGCGGCGTCCTCGCTGCGCATGGCCGCGGGCAGGTCGGGCCGGGTGAATGCCCCACCGCCGTCGATCATTGCCCCCGTCGGCGCAGCCGATCCGGGGCGAGCGAGGGCGTGCGCATGTACGACCCCAGCGAATCCACCGTTGAGCAACGGTGCCAGCACATGATCGAAATGGTCCGGCCAGCCGGTCACCAACGCCGCCGCACCCAAGCCCGCCACTGCGCCCGCAGTTCCGTGTACCAACCCGAGTGCCAAGCGGCTGCCCTCGATCCGCGGAAGCACCTTCGGCGCGACCCGGCCCGCGACCATGCCGCCCAGCGCACCACCAGCACCCGCCAAGGCCGCGACTTTGATCGATGTCAGGTCGATTCCCGTCGGATTCTCGCCGTCCGGCCCGATGACGGCGAGGGTTCGATCACCGGAAACGACCTGCAGCGCCTGCACGCCCGCGTCGACACCCACCGGCAGTGCGGCGGCCTTTGCCAACGTGACGGGCAACTGCAGCGGCCCCAGCGCCGAGAGCCGGGCGGCCGTCTTCGTCGCGCCCGCCCGGAACGCCTGCTCCAGGCCGGCGCGCATCACCGCGACCCTGCCGCGCCCCTCGACCAACATCGACTCCACCACCGGCGCTGCCGCCACTTCCCCGGCAGGACCAGCCGCGGCCGCACCGGACAGCACACCGAAGATGCGCCACGCCAACTCGATCCCGAAGACGAACATCACACACAGCGTCTTCTCCGCATCGTTGGCGGCCGCCTGCACCTGATCGGCCAAGGCCAGCGCGTCGTCACCGAGCCTGGCCGCCCCGTCCCGGTGCGAACCCAATGTCTCGCGCAGCCGTTCGCCGAGGACTCCCACCGAATCCTCGTGTGCCAGCAGCTCTTTCGCATCCTCCGAGCGATCACTCAGCGCAGCTGCCTGCGCACGGAACTCCGCAGCCATCCGACGCATCCCGGAAATATCGGCACGCGGCAACTCTCCGCCGAACACCACCATCTCGATCGGACGCCGCACTGGGGCGGGCAAACCCTCGAACGAGTTCCGCAGCTGCACAACCGGGTTCAGCGCTAACGAATCGTCCACCGGCGCCGCCTACCCCGGCCGCGAGGCCGCGTCGACCAGCACCGCATGCAGTGTCTTCGCTTGGATACCCGCCTCATTCCCGCGCAGCACTACCTCGGAGAACGCGGCGCCGAAGGCTCGGCTCACGTCGAAACCGCCTGGGCCCGTGGCATGCCCGGTCAACGCGGCACGCCAGTGCTGGTAACCGCGCACCACCTCGGCGAGTGTGCGGTGTCGCCCCGGCTCCCGACGCAGGTACTCCGCGAGCAGGACGCGCTGCGCCCGCCTGCGCGCGACACCACCACCGGCGTCGTCGAGCGCCCGGCCGAACTCACGTAACGTGGCCGCATAGATACCCAGGTCGGTATCGGTCTCCGGGGTTCCGGCAACTTTCGTCGGCTCCTGGGCGGTCCGCTGGTCGAGAGTGATCGAGCGAGCTGCACCCCGGGAGTCGCGCGGTTCGGAACTCCACCGCACCACGCCCGATTCGGCGCCGAGTTCGGCTACCGCGACGACATCCAGGACGATCACCGGGTATTCGGTCAGCACCCGGTCCACCGCGGCCACGAACTCCCGCACCACCGACACCTGCAGCCCGGGTGTATCGAATCCGGCCACACGCACACCGTGCTGCTCGGCCAATCTGCGCGCCAGCCACCCGACCATGGGGTCGGCAACCGGTCGCCCCGCGGAACCGCGCCGATCACGCCCGCGCTGCGATTCGTCGGTGGGCTTGTTCGATCGCGGCGGGGAACCGTACCGAGGGCTGGCGGGACTCGATTGTGCACCCGCAGGCGAGCCGGATGTCGGGGACCGTTGCCCGGTCCACGGGGTGTCTCGCCGCCCCGCATCGGTCGCTGACCACGGTCCGGACACCGTGCCCGGAAAGCGGGCCGCGTTCCGGATGGCGGCCGGGGGCGACGACCACGAGGACGGGGGCGACACCGTGGCGGCCGAGGGTCGGCGACCGGAGTCATCGGAAGGGTTGCCGGGTCTCCCACTGGCCTCTCGGCCTGCCCGATCCGATCCCTGGCCGGTCCGATCCGAAGAATCCTGACGCCGCGGACCGTCCTGGGGTGTGGACCGTTCCGTGGCGGCCTCGGGCGACCGCCGCTCGCCGGGCTCGGATCGTTCGGTGGGCTGGGCACGATCCGTGGGATACGCCTGGCCTCCCGCTACCGAAGAGGTCGCCGCCGGATCGGATGAGTGCGCGTCGGCGATCACTGGCGTGCCGACGCGGCCATCCGGCCGCTGCGGGGCAGGCTGCCCGATGCTCGGGTCGATGTCCTCGGCTGTAGCGGCTACCCGGCTGGCAAGGTAGGCGTCCTGCGCCTCGAATTGGCTTGTGGCGTCGATGATTCCGGCGGCGGTGCCGTGCAGGCTCTCCGCCATTGCCCGTACACCGGCCAGCAACTGATCGGCGTGCGGCTTGAATTCCTTGGCGAACGCGAGGCCGATATCGTCGTCGCCCCAGCTGCCTTCGGACTGTGCCAGGCAATCCCGCAAGGCCGCATAGGTATGCCCGACCCGGTCACCGAGTTCGGCCAGCCGCGCTCCCCGATTTCGCAGACTGTCCGGATCCAGCCGAACTTCGCCGATCACGTCCCACCCCGTCGGTCAGACTCGGCCGCTGCTACGCGTCCGGAACCGTCGCTCGAATTCCGTTACGAATACCGACAGCGGCACCGAAGACGTCGAGCGCTCGACTACGCCATCGTCAGCGACATAGAAAACCGCACGGTCCAAAGCCATTTCACCGTCCGGCACCGGCGAACGCACCAACCAGCCCACGCTGATGCGATCGGCCCGCAACGCCGACACCGAGTATCCGGTGGTGTCGTAACTCCGCTGGCGAATGTGATCGCGAACCAGATCGAGCGCATCCGCTTCGCGGATCCCGGCGACCTGATCGGCAACCAGATCCGCGAGCATCAACTGGAATAGTCCGCCGTCGATATCGACTCCATCGCCATCCCCGATGGCCTGCACCATCGCCTCGCGGGTCACCGCGCCCGCCTGCGCCGCCGACACCAACAGCTCGGCGGATTCCGGCCGGTCACCCAGCAGGCTGCCGACAACTCCGGCAACCGTCGAGACCGTCCACACCGCGGGCAGTGCCGGTGCGCACTCCGGTATCGGCGCGGATTCGCCGCGATACCATCGACCGGACTCCCACCAGTAACAAAACGACAGCAACCCGGTTATCGCACGCGGATTGAGCACCGGGTCCGCAACCCAATCCGGCGCTCCCGCAAATAATTTCGGCATCGGGCCGCCCCCGTTGTACGCGGCGTCCAAAACTGGCGCATCCCACACCCCGCCCGACAGCACCGCCCGATCACCGGGCAGCAGCGTCAATGTCGAGCCGCTGCGTCCCGCACTTTCGAAGATGCCAACCGACGGTCCGATCCGCGGCCCCCGTGTCGATCCGACCGCCACGAAAGCCGCGGCCAGTACCGCCCACCGGGCCCACAACACCGCCAGCTCCGGCAGCTCGCCATCCACGGCCAGCGCCCGCACACCCGCCCGCCGGTCCGCACGTATCCCGTCGACGGCGGCCTGCGGCGGCCTCGACTGAGGTTCACCGCGCCCGATATAAGCCGCCAACCACACCGGCAACCGAGCGCGCGGATAGCGTTCCAAGTCAGCCAGATAGGCATCCGGTGCGAACAACTGCTCACCGGGGAACGGCTCCTCCGCGCCTTGATCGACGACGACTTCCACCGTGTCCGCGTCGATACGCAGGAGCAACCGCCACCACGGCCCGCATTCCGAACTCGCGGACAGCCGCCGATGCCGACGCACCGTCTCCCACACCGCATCTGACACCTGATGCCGGGTCGACCGGCTGCCATCGTCGACCATCAGCAGCGCCGATTCGGCGACCACGGTCATCGCGAACCACGCCTCCAACCGTCGCCACCCGGGCGGGGCAAGCTCGCGAAGCTCATCCGCGATCCGATCGGCCAACGCCGCGAGATCCTCTAGCCCGTCGGGATCGCCCCACAACGGTTGACCCACGTGTTCTCCCTTCGGAACCCCCGCCCGCGCATGATGCCAGCCACGTCAACATGTGTGACTGTGGTACCAAATCGCATTCACACCAGTTGATACCCCGATTGCACCATGCCTCTCATTGTCTGTCAACGGTTGTCAAGCGATAATGGTTGGGAACCATTCCAGTTGACGGAAAGGCGATCGGTGGACCAAGACGAAACTCCCTCGACGTTGGCGTCGAAATTGACCCATCTGTTCGACGTCGTACGCAGGCCCGACGGTCGCGAGTTCAGCAACGAGGAGGTCGCCTCCGCTATCGCCCGCGATCAGGAGGTGAAGATGTCGGGCTCCTATGTCTGGTACTTACGCACCGGTCAACGAGACAATCCCACCTTCCGGCACCTGAGCGCCCTTGCCCGATTCTTCGGAGTTCCCCCGGCCTACTTCTTCGACGACGAAACCAGTCGCGAGGTCGACGCCGAACTCGGTCTGCTGGCCGCCATGCGCGACGCGGGCGTACGCGATGTGGCGCTACGAGCAGCCGGATTGTCCGCCGAAAGCCTGGCCGCGGTCACCGACGTCATCAACCGTTTCCGCCGATTGGAGCGACTGCCCGCAGGCCGACCCGCCGACGAGTGACTGCCGCGCGGACCCGAGGAGGCGGCAAAATCGTGAAGTGTCAGACCACAATCGGGTTGTCGGGAGCCATGTTGCCGACGGGCTCGACGGCGGTGAAAACCGGAATCGCGCGCGAGGCCGCCAAGTAGGGGGTGCCCTCGGTATATCCCGTGCCACTGGCGCCGCCGAGCATGCGGACCGCAAGTCGATAGTGAGTGGTGCGCCAGCGGAGTAGAGCGGCCGAGAAGTCCGCCATCACGTCCGCCAGCCGCGCCAGTTCGGATCCGGCGATGTCGCCCGAGCGGCTCGCACCGGTGAAGGCATCGTCGAGCGTGCATTCCTGACCGGCGAGAACCCGGTCGCGAACCTCGGGCACCGAGTGGTACGCGGGTGACTCGACCCGCTCGGCATCCGGACGCCGACACAGCGACTCGACGAGCTTGTAGCTTCGCGACTGGATCGCGCTGGCGCCCTCGGTGAACTGACGAAAAGTCCGGAAGGACTCGATCTGCATCGTGGCAAGCATCGAGAACAGCGGTGCCGCCTCGCGCAGCGCAGTGGTCGAGTTGCTGATGAAGTGGACTGCTCGGCTCACATCGCTGGCGGCCAGCGCTGCCACAGCGCCACGCAGGTGCATGGCCAGAAGCGTGAAGGTTGTCTCGAAGGTCTGCAGCACCCGAAGAAACAGGTACTCGTCGTGGATGGTGTAGACCGGCAGGATGCTCAGCTGGAGCACGCGCCGCTCGGCAAAGGACATATCGGCGTGCACGAGGGCACTGACTTGCCGCGCGCGGTCGGCTGGCTCGTCGTCGGTCGATCCGCGGTCCAATGCCAAGCGCGCCAGCGCTGGCCGGATCGCACGCAATCCATGCCGAATCCGCTTGTCGAGCACACTCCGTGGCGGGCGCATCGTCGGCAGCAGTGTGGCTCGGTCATGCATCGCGGCCAGTTCGAAGGCCAGAACATCCGCGAGCAGCTGCACAGTGCGCCGATCACACCGAGACCGCGCGAAAAGCGCCTGCTCTATCGGATCATCGATGACGGGCAATTCGAGCAGCCGCAGCGCCAGGTAAGTCTGGTAACTATATCGATTGTCCAGTTTATCCAGCGCGCAGTCCAGAAATGCGGCAAGGACTCGTACCGGTGGCCAAGGACCACCGAGCCGGGGCAGTATCGCGCGGGCCTGGTCGAGCAGTTGCAACGTGTCGGTGGGCACGAAGTGCTTGCCGACACTGTGATATCCGCCGAGGACTTCGTCGTAGGGGAATCGCTCAGCGGCTGGCTCGCATAGCCACGACATGAGTTCAGCGGTGGACATCAGAGCCTTCCTATCTTGCAAAAGAAAATTCAGAACGTGCGCCGGATTTCGCGCAGGGCTGCGCATAGAGCGGTGATGTCCTCGACATTGCTGTAATAGTGAAATGACACCCGTACCACGTCGTGACGTGGGCTGACCGCAATGTTGTGTCCGGCCAGTTGGCGACCCAGTCCGGTGGGGTCGCGGTCGATAATTCCTATATGTGCTCCACGGCGCTCGGGCGGGACGGCGCACACACGCTCACCTTGTGCGCTCAATTGCTCGCGAGCCAGTTCGCCCAGGCGCGATACATGATTGCGAACAAGTGCGAGATCCAGCTCACCGACAAGCTGTAGCCCTGCCACGGCGGCATAGCATGCCGGTATCGCCGGTGTACCGGTTTCGAATCGAGTCGCCGATGCCGGGAAATCCAATTGGAGGGAGTTGAAGGCATACGGGTCGACTCGCCCGAACCAGCCTGTCGAAGTCGGATTGTGGTCGCAATATTCAGGCGTGCGGGCGTAGAGGAAAGCGAGGCCGGGCAAGCCGAGTAGGTACTTCGAAGTACCGGCAACGAGGAAATCGCAGCCGAGGCTCCCGACGTCGACCGGATCCACACCGACCGCCTGATAGGCGTCGACGAAGACTTCGGCACCGGCCGCGTGCGCAGCCTGGACCACTTCCATGACCGGCAGCCGCACGGCGTGCTGATAACTGATCAAGGGCACCGAAACCAAGCGGGTTGTTCGGTCGATCAACGCGGTAAAACTATCCACCGTATGACCGGCGTCGACAACCTCGGCGCCGCACTGCCTCTGGGCACGCCAGACATGGGCAATAGACGGAAATTCGGCCGTTGTGGTGACGATACGAGGGCGAGCTTGCCAGCTGCGCGTCGACGCGATCTGGAAGGCGCCGATCGAGGCGTTGGGAACTACCGCCACCTGGTCGAGCCGCGCGCCGATCAGTGCCGCAAACCGATTTCGTGCCACCCTGACCTGGTTCTCGAATGCCTCCCACGCCGCACCGGCCCGGGTCATCTCCGCCAGCATCCGAGACACGGCACGATCGAGCTCCACCGAACGAGCCCCAACGCTGCAACTTGCCAGATGTACTGCGCGTTGCAACATCGGAAAGTGACATCGGAATGCCTCGGGAGACATCGGCCGACTACTCATCGCCGAACTTCCTGGGTAGCTCGGCATTCTGCTGGGCCATCGGCCCGGTCTCCGTAAGGAAACTTCTGATTTCCCACAGTTCGGGAAAAAGCCGGTACGAGATCAATTTGGTCAGCATTGCGACCGGCGTGCCCTGTGTGCCGGTCGCATTATGCCCGATCAACCGTGCGGTGATCTTGAAGTGCCGCACCCGCCACAAAGATACCCGCTCATCCCATTCGATCAGCGCCTCGGCCAAGCGGTGTATTTCGGATTGCTGCGCGGACCGATATACTTCGACCAGGTCGACACCCCGATTCCGCACGAACGTGGTGAATGATTTCCCGATAGTCCGGCTATCTCGCCGCACCGAAAGCCAGCCCGGAGAATCGGATCCCGAACCGTGGCCGAGAACGGTACGGATAGTCTGAAAGTCCCAAGGTGACAGATGGCGTATCATCTCCAACTGATCGGTGATGAGATCCATTGCCAGAGACGCTCGGGTCAACAATGCGATCGCACTGTTCGGATCGGCATTATCGATATGGTCGGCCGCCTTGCGTAACTCGGTGCAGGCCAGCTTCAGCCACAACTCGGTCGACTGATGGACTATTTGGAATAGTAACTCGTCACGGTGCACCATCTCATCCGAGCGACGCTGCAGATCGAGAAGTCGATCGGTGCGCATGTAACGGATATAGTCGTTGTCGCCCTCCCCATTCAGTATCTGCTGGGAGTAATCCTTCATCGCGACCCCTGGATGCCACACACTGTGCCGATATCCTTCTTGCACCGGAGCCGATGTGATTCGGTACCCGGTCCTTTTTCTGGCCAATTCACTATCGGAGCCAATAGGACTGACAGTTTGCGTAGCCGACCGACACGGCCGCGCGGCCGGTCCCGACCGGCCGCAGGACGAGACTGTGTGGCGTTGGGTGCACAACCAGGGCCATGGCCTGCTCGTGCCGGTGTCGAGCAATGTCGCGGTGAACCGAGGACCTGCCGACGATCGGCCTCCGGGGTGCTTCTGCCCACTGCCGGTCCTCTCGCCAAGACATAACGCATCTACAGCCTGTCAACACGCGTGAGTGTCAGGTAAATCCTGTTCACATCAGTTGACGGGCCTGATTATTGCCACGCGTGGCGTGTCCTGTCAACGGTTGTCAAGTGATAATGGTTCGCAACCATTCCAGTTGACGGAAGGGCGATCGGTGGACGACACAGCCTCATATGTCTGGTACCTACGCACCAGTCAACGAGACAACCCGACCTTCCGGCACCTGAGCGCGCTGGCTCGATTCTTGGAGCGACTACCCGCAGGCCGCCCCGACGACCAGTAGCACACGAAAACCTCAACCCAGCAAGGACTGCCATGCGGACCACTGATTTGCGGAAGCGCTGCGAACAGCGAATCGATACGCTCTGGCTACCGGCTCGTTTCGGTATCGGCGAGGTGTGCGAGCGTCTGGAGCGTCATGTGGGCAGACGGATCGAACTGATCCCGATGGCCTTGCCCCCGGCGAGCCCACTCGGCTTGCTGATCACCGATGAACGCGGGCATTCCGTCATCTACGAGGAGTCCGCCAGCCCAATCCACCGCCAGCAGATCATCTTCCACGAATTCGCGCATCTACTCTTCGGTCACCGCGGTCAGTCGATCGGCGATGATCGACGGCACTGCATGTTCGTGCACGTCGCCCACGAGATCCAAGGACAGGTGCTCGCCAGGTCCTGCGGATCGACCGAGCAGGAAACCGAGGCCGAGATGACGGCGACATTGCTCTTGCGACGGGCACACCGGTCGAGCCAGCCGATCACCGTCGCGGCCGATCCGGCGATCGCCGACATAGTCCGCCGCTTGGACAAATCGCTGTGACCACCGACCCGATCCTGCTCATCTTGCTCACGGCGGGCGCGTGTGGCGCCGTCCTGGCCATCAAGGCTCGCGACATCATGCGGGATCCGGGCAACGGGATGCACCGTGCGAGTGCGCTTTTTGCTGCCGCGATCCTGGCCACCATGCTGCTCTGGCTCGAATCCGATGCCATCGACCAGCACACTCATATCCGGACAATAGGCATCCTGCTCAGTGACATCACGGCGATGCTCGCGGTGTGCGCGAGCCAGATATGGTTCGTGTACCTCACCACCCGGACCGAGATCGCGCGGCGCAGATCCCCGCTGTGCTACGCGGGTTTCGCAGTTGTCGTCTGCGCGGTCGTCCTACTGTTCGCCGCCTTCCCACCGGCCTCCGCGAATGATGCCCAATATCGGTATCTGTTCATCTGCTACGTCGGTGTCAGCGCCGTCGCGGCGGTGGTGTTCGGGTTCCGCTATGCCGCGCTCACCGCGAAGCCTTGGCTACGCATCGGATTCCGGGTAATCGCACTGGGCGGCATCGCCGTGATCGCGCGCCTGGCCTTCCTCGGATACGTACTGGTCACCGTCGATCTCGGCCACGCACCCCGGCCGGTGTATGCCACCGTGGACGGACTACTCACCGTAACCGGACTGCTCATCGTTATCACCGGGATGGCACTGCCCTCGGGGGGCGAGTTTCTAGGGGCGCTGCTGCACGCCTACCGATGCCACCGAGCCGAACGACAGCTCAGTGCGCTGAGCTGGCACCTGGCATCCGCGACCGGCACGACGAGCATTGTGCCGCTGCCTGCCAGCCGCGAATGGAATCCCTTGCGGGACGCTGAATTTCGGCTCTGTCGTCGGATCATCGACATTCGGGACGCACAACTGGCGTTGCGCGGGTATGCCGATCCACAGGCGCGACAACTCGCCGCCGATCGGTACGACGCGCTCGGCTTGCCGGACCATGAGCGGGGCCCGATGATCGAGGCGGCCGTCATCGCCTCGGCGATCACGGCGAAACAAGCAGGCGACCCGCCTCGGCACAACACGACGATGACCCTGTCCGCTGAACAGGGCGGCACCGACACATTGCTCGACGAAGCCAGATGGCTCGAACGCGTCGGACGCGCCCTGCGATCCGCCGAGCTGATACATCGCAACGCCGAGGTCTAGCCGCTGCGTCCGAGACGGGCGCAGCCTCAGCTTCATCGGCCGAGCCGATCATCGGCGAACCAGCCACCATGCCGCTGATTTCAATTCGGCTGCGGCAGGGCACCTTGTTGCGGCCATGCGATGTCGTCGACGGCCAGCCAGGATTCGCGGGCAACGGCCGTCAGCGTGACGCCGGTGAACGCGACGATATCGCGGTGCAGGTGGGATTGGTCGGCGTAGCCGCCCTCGGCCGCGACCCGGGCTGGGTCGATTCCGGCGGCGAGGCCATGGACGGCACGGTCGAACCGGATCAATGTCGCCGCTCGCTTCGGCGGCAAACCGACTTGCGCTTGGAATCGGGACCACAGGCGTTTGCGGCTCCAACCGACCTCATCGGCCAGGGCATCGATCCGGACCAGGCCGTGCCCGGCCCGGATCCGCCGCCAGGCCCAGACCACTTCCGGCTCAACCGACCGCCCGACCGTGCAGCGGCGAGCGAGCAACACCTCCATGAGCGCGAAACGCTCTGTCCACGACGGAGTTTCGGCCAAGCGCTCGCGGATCAATGCCGCCTCCCTGCCCCACAGTAACGTTGATCGGCTCAAGCCGTCGAGACGTTTGCTATGTGTTTACTGTCTCTGATTTTGCTCGGTGTGCCGGAAGATCGACACGCAGACGCTGGTCAACTCTGTAGGCCGGACGGCTCCTCGATCGGATGATGCCTGACCTCATGCGTCGACTCGGCGAGCGGCGGGGCGCGGATCGTCGGTAGGTGATCGCACGCATTTGCTGATCTCACCGAAATCTCACACTTTCAGCCGGAACCTTCGGGATATTTCAGGTCATGTCGAGGATGCGTGGATCATGAAAGACTCTATCTACCAGTCTTTTTCGGCAATAGTGAGACCCGTTCAGAAAACTAGAACCTGTGTCAGGTGGTCGCAGGTTCAAATCCTGTCAGCCCGACACACGAAACCCCTTCCGACCAGCATCGGAAGGGGTTTCTGTGACGACGAGTCCGACACCGGCGAACAACCCAGGACTCCCAACAGCACCCCCGTTGGGCTCGCCCACCGATTCCTGTCCGCGATGATGATCGCGCGCTTCCAATCGACACTCGAGCTCGCCGATCCGCCTGGTGTCAGCGGCAGACGAGGTGCGTTGGGTGTGGGCCGTCTTCGCGACATGATGAGCGGGACATAGTACGCGTAGGTCTGCCGATTGCGTGCCGCCACACGCCTGAGATAGGCCGGGCCCGCCATGACGAAATCCACGCCTCTTTGGGGGTTCATGTCGGGAGGGGGAGCTGACCCATATTCCCAACCTGGTGTATGCCTCTGACCTGCAACTTCCTTGACGCTGATCGGCGTGCGAAGCCGGATTGGCCGCCCCGAGATGTGAGCAGTTCGCGTTCAGCGGGTGTTACGTCGAGCGGTTCGGCAGCGTGGTCGCGAACGACTCGACGCCGCCGGGGCGGGAGCAGCCGATCACCCAGCTCCGTCGCGCCAGTGGGCGGCATCGTTGCCACCGCTCGCGGAGGCGCCGATCCGCCTGCCCGGCGGAGTTCAGAGAATGGCTTGCTCACAAGTGCGGCCGGTGTTTACTGGGAGGAGCGCTTCGGTCCACCCACCCCTCGATCCTGGTTGGAAGTGTGTATGCCGGTATGGCGACTGCGCGAATTTCGTGACGCTGATCTGGATCAGGCGATTCAGATCTGGGAGCAGAGCCGTATGACGACCGCGGA
>NZ_JBVJLS010000028.1:0-3514 GCF_055584605.1 Nocardia sp. NPDC102475
CGGTCCCATTCCGAACCCGGAAGCTAAGGCCACCAGCGCCGATGGTACTGCACTCGACAGGGTGTGGGAGAGTAGGACACCGCCGGAACATCCTTGCGAAAGGCCCCCAACACCAGTTGGGGGCCTTTCTGCATATCAGGGCGCGGGCAATTGCTAGCTGAAGTGAGAGCGAAGAGACTGCGCAGCCCGACGCGGGTTGGATCAGGTTTCGGAGCAATCTCACAGGGAACAGTCACCCTATACGGCGCTCCGGCGTACATCATGGAGAGTGACAGTAAGTAGTAATCAGCGTCGGCATGCTCGATAGGAGCGGTCGATGCGCATGGAGGTGTTGATGGTCGCAGCGACGACAACCGCCGACCGCGCGCCGGTCGATCCCCTCAGACCGCTTCGTTCGCGCTGGTGGCAGCTGAGGCTCCCGGCGACGTTCGGATATCTGGCGGCTCTTGTCGCTGTCACCGCTGTCTTCTCCGCGATGAGTGAGACCTCGCAGGCACGGTTGGTGCTGCACGCGAGCACGAATCTGCACAATCTGCTGAATGGCCGGGTAGGCACCGTGCTCTCGAGCGCACTGGTGATCGGCGATGTCAGTGCCGCCTGGGTGCTGATTCCGTTGCTCGGTTGTCTGCTCGCACTTGCCGAACTGCGCTTCGGCGCGGTCCATATGGTGCGGGTGTTCCTGGCTGGACATATCGGTGCCACGCTCCTTGTCGCGGCCGGTCTCTGGATCGCGATCGAGGCCGATTGGTTGCCCGCGAGCATCCGCTGGGCGCAGGACGTCGGCGTGAGTTACGGCGCTATGGCGTTGGTCGGGGCGATTGTGGTCGCCATTCCGCATCGCTGGCGAATCGCTTGGTCGACGGCGTGGTTCATCGTCGCGGCCGAGGGCGTGCTGATCGAACAGACCTTCACCAATGTCGGTCACCTGCTGGCCTTCTGTATCGGAACCGGGGTCGGCTTCGGCATGCTGCGCGCGAAAGCGGCATCTACCCGCCGACTCACCCGGATCGAATCCGGTCTGCTCGCCGTGAGCGCGTTCCTCGCGGCAATTCTGCTCATGGGCTGACAGCCGACGCAGCAGGGGTGACGCTGAGGCGGGCCGGACGCTCACCTACAGTGCTTGGGTGCGCCTAGTGATTGCTCGCTGTCAGGTCGACTACGTAGGGCGACTCACCGCCCATCTCGCGATGGCCCGCCGATTGTTGCTGATCAAAGCGGACGGATCGGTCCTCGTGCATTCCGATGGCGGCTCGTACAAGCCGCTGAACTGGATGAGTCCGCCGTGCTGGTTGGAGGAGCGCGACGGTGATGCGGTACCCGAGGGCGCGAAGGCCTTCTGGGTGGTTACCAATAAGGCGGGTGAGGAACTGCGCATCACCATCGAGGACGTCGAGCACGACTCCGCGCATGAGCTGGGTGTGGACCCTGGTCTGGTGAAAGACGGTGTGGAGGCCCATCTTCAGGAGCTGCTCGCCGAACACGTGCAGACCCTCGGCCCCGGCTACACACTGATCCGCCGCGAGTACATGACCGCCATCGGTCCGGTCGACCTGCTCTGCCGCGACGCCGACGGTTCAACCGTGGCCGTCGAGATCAAGCGGCGTGGTGAAATCGACGGCGTCGAACAGCTCACCCGCTACCTCGAACTCCTGAACCGGGACCCGCTCCTCGCCCCGGTCGCCGGCGTCTTCGCCGCCCAACAGATCAAGCCCCAAGCCCGCACCCTCGCCGAGGACCGCGGCATCCGCTGCCTGACCCTCGATTACGACGCCCTACGGGGCACCGAGAGCAACGAATTCCGCCTCTTCTAGATTTCACCCCGTCCAAGCCGTGGCGTATGAGTTCGTCTGTGCATGAATTCCGCTCGCCGCGCACTGATTTGCCGCCGCTGCGTATGAGTTTGCGCGCCGCATAGGTTTGCCCGCCTGTGCGTGGGTTCGTGCGCCGCGCGTGAGCTCGCGCTGCGTACGGATTCCCGGGTAAACGTGGACGGCGCGGGGGGTGTTGAGCAGGAAGGGACGGACTTGTGCCGTCGGTACGGGAGTTCGTCGGCGGTGCGTACGTTCGGCGGCCGCGCACCTTTGCTCACTGCGTATGAGCGCATTGCGTATGGATTCAGCGGGCAACGCGCATGGTGCGTGCGAAGGGACGACTGCGCTCCCGGTACGTGACGTCTTCGGTAGTGCGTGACGTCGCCCGCAGTGCTTATGTGCGGGAGCCGCGCATGGCTTTGCTTGCCGCGCATTTGTATGTTCGCCGGGCACGGTTTTGTTCGCCGCCTGTGGGTTTGCCCGCACGAGTTCGTGCGTGTGGATTCGCTGGACAAACATGGGCGGTGCGGGAGGGGTTGCGTGGGAAGGGACGGAGTGCGTCCCCGGGTATCGGAGGTCCTCGGCGGTGCGTGACGTCGTCTGCGGTGCGTATGTTAGGCGGCCGCGCATGAGTGTTCGCGGCGTACGGGTTCGTACATTGCGCATACCGCGGCGGATGCGTTCGCGCGCTGGGGATGAGTTCACCGACTGCGCACTTGGGTTGGCTGGCTGCGCACTTGGGTTGGCTGGCTGCGCACTTGGGTTCGCTGGCTGCGCACTGGGTTGGCTGGCTGCGTATGACTTTCCCGCTGCGCATGAATTTGCTGGCTGTTCGTTGGCTCGTGCGTGCGCATGGATTCGTCGGGCATTGACTTGCGCGGCGTGGGTGGCGCGTGCGTTGGGGGCGTGGGTGGCGCGTGCGATGGGGGCGTGGGTGGTGCGTAGGAAGGGATGGACTGCGCGCGCTGCGTGAAGTAGGCCACGACCTAGGCTTATGGGATGCCCCGACGGAAACCGCGGACGGAACGCCAGGTGGGCCGCTCGCAGGAGGGCAACCCGCCGATCGGCGATGTCTTCGGTAGGCGGGAGGCCGGACCGGACAGCGACGACATGTACATCGTGCGCACCATCCCAGGTAGCCGGGCCGTCAAAACCTATCGCTGCCCCGGCTGCGATCACGAAATACCGCCCGGCGTAGCCCATATCGTCGCCTGGGCGGTCGACGACGGCGAAGACGACCGCAGACACTGGCACCGCGGCTGCTGGAACGGCCGCCGCACGCGCCGAATCACCCGCCGCTGGTCCTGAATCCCCCTGCGCCCCAGAACGACCCAGTGCACACCTCGCGTCGCCAGTGCACACCCCGCGTAGACGGTATGCGGCTACGACAAACGGTGCGTGTCCAAGTCAGAAGATGCACCTTTGCGTAGAGGTGACGCTTGCGCGGAGTGCGGGATTCCTTTGGGGCAGTATTTCCGGGTCGCATATCGGCGTGCCGTGCAGAGCATTGCCCGGGCCGCACGGGGCCTGCCAGTAAGGGCTCCGATTGCGGCCGCTCGGGGCGGGTCTGCGGGACCGAGAAAGCGAGCCTGCGGGTGGCAGCGTGCACCTGTGAGGAAATGCGCGATTCTGTGGATTCTTTTGGGGCTGAGCATCTCCGGAAGAGCGGACGTTGTCGTACCGTGCACGGCATTGCTGGTGGC
>NZ_JBVJLS010000028.1:3611-119950 GCF_055584605.1 Nocardia sp. NPDC102475
GGCCACATGTGTCCACATCGGAAGCCTGGACGCGGAACCCGGTCGTCAGACGGCCGGAGAGATTCCGGTGGGTCTGTGGATCTCCTTGGGGCTGAGCATCTCCGGAAGGGCGGACGTTGTCGTACCGTGCACGGCATTGCTGGTGGCCACATGTGTCCACATCGGAAGCCTGGACGCGGAACCCGGTCGTCAGACGGCCGGAGAGATTCCGGTGGGTCTGTGGATCTCCTTGGGGCTGAGGATCTCTGGGGGCCAGGGGCTGCAAACCCGAATACTCCAGGGGTGCTGGGTGTCTCGGTGGGGCGGAATGTAGTTGTGGCGGTGTATGTCCCATAGCGGGGGCGGTGTCCGGCTACTCGGGACATTAGGAAGGCCGCCCCGGTGTGGGGCGGCCTTGGTGTGAATTCGGTTGGGGTGTTGCGTTTGTCGCCGCTCAGCCCGCCGTCGTCAGTTGGTGATTTCGGCGTTCTCGCGCTCGTCGGCGTCGATGTCGTCTTCATCGGCCGAGACCTCGGGGATGGCCTTGGTGCGCGAACCGCCGGTGACCGACTTGGTGCCACCGCCGATGGACTTGCGCTGGTCCGGAACCCCGTCCAGCAGTTCGCTTTCCCGGTTGACGGCCGCGAGCATGGCGGGCACCGAGTCGAGCTGGCCGCGAATACCGAGCAGCTGGGCGAGCACCCGGCCGCGCAGCACGCGCATCTCCTCGGCGAGTTCCTTGGCGTGCGCGATCTTGCGCTCGGAGGTCTGCGTGGCGGAGGTGATGAGGCGGTTGGACTCGTCGGTCGCGTCCTTGATCCGCTGAGCGGCCTCGGCGCGGCTGGTGGCCTCGAGCTCCTCCATGGCGCGGGTGAGCTTGGTGCGACGCTCCGCCATGGTGGCCTCGAAGTCCTGCTGGGTCGCCTTGCGCTTGGCATCGGCTTCCTTGCCGAGGCGGTCGGCCTCGGCCTGAGCGGCCTCGATGATCTTGGCAGACTCGGTACGCGCATTCGCCAGGGTCTGCTCGAATTCGATTTCGAGCGCCTCGCGCTTCTCCTTGGTCTCGGCGAGCAGCGATTCGTACTTACCACGCATTTCGGTGGCTTGCTGCTCGGCGATCGACACCATTTCCGCCGCCTCGGCCTGCGCGAGCGCGCGGACCTCGGACGCCTCGTCGGAAGCCAGGCGCAGCATCCGAGAGATGCGGTCGGACATGCCTTCCGCAGTGGTCGGCGGAACCGAAAGGCGATCGACTTCCTTACGGAGCTCGTCGATCTCGTCCCGCGCGTCCTCCAGCTGGCTGGCGAGGTTACGGGCTTGCGCCGCAGCGGCATCCCGATCTGTGGCGGTGACCCTTAACTCGGCATCGAAACGGTCGAAGTAGTTGCGTACCTCGTCTTGCGCATAACCCTTGCGCACAACGGTGAAGGGCAGTGCAACGAAGCGATTGCGATCGGACTCAGGTGACGACATGGCACACAAACTACAGCCTACTTGCACCTCATGGTGACTCGACCGCGAATGTGATGCGGACGAGTTTTTCAGGCCCGATCTTGATACTAGTGCGTAACATTCGCGTTCGGTTCGACCAACTCGATCAGCACACCGCCAGCATCCTTCGGATGAATGAAATTGATGCGCGAATCGGCGGTTCCGTGACGCGGGGCGTCGTACAGCAAACGCAGACCTCGATCACGAAGATACATGGAGACGGCCTCGATATCGGTAACTCGATAGGCGAGTTGCTGCAGGCCCGGTCCGCTGCGGTCGATGAACTTGGCGATGGTGGAGTCCGTGTTGAGTGGCGCCAGCAACTGCAGGGCAGTCGCGCCGTCCGGTGCGCCGGGCAATGACAGCATCGCCTCGTGCACACCTTGGGCCTCGTTCACCTCCCGATGGGTCTCGATCATGCCGAGATTGTCGGCATACCAGGCAATTGCGGCATCCAGGTCGGGTACCGCGATGCCCACGTGGTCGACGGCGATGACGTAGTCGCCGGGGATGAAGTTCGACGGGTCGATAACGTTGCTCACCCTTCGAACGTAGCGCCTGATCTGACACACCCGGCCGGAGGTCGTCATTAGTCCCTTGCGCTTGCCCGAGCGTAGGCGAGGGCGCCGCGTACCTGATAGGGGGTGTTCGAGCAGCACAAGCTACCGTGGGGTACAGAGGTTGACGTCGCGGGTGCTCGGTGCGCGACGCTGTTCGATCAATGAATGCGAGGCTCGTCGTGACCACAACCGTGATCGTTTCCGGTGCGCGTACCCCGGTCGGTCGGCTGCTCGGGGGTCTGAAGGACTTCACCGGTTCCGACCTGGGCGGTTTCGCCATCAAGGCGGCGCTGGAGAGGGGTGGCGTCGCGCCGGAGCAGGTCGACTACGTGATCATGGGCCAGGTGCTCACCGCGGGTGCGGGGCAGATCCCGGCCCGGCAGGCTGCGGTCGCCGCGGGCATCCCGATGGATGTACCCGCGCTGACGGTGAACAAGGTGTGCCTGTCCGGTATCAATGCGATCGCGCTGGCGGATCAGCTGATTCGCGCCGGCGAGTACGAGATCGTCGTCGCGGGCGGTCAGGAATCCATGAGCCAGGCCCCGCATCTGCTCGAAAAGAGCAGGGAGGGTTACAAATACGGCGATGTGACGCTGCGTGACAGCATGGCCTACGACGGTCTGCACGATATCTTCACCGACCAGCCGATGGGTGCGCTGACCGAACAGCGCAACGACGCCGAGCCGGTCAGCCGCGAGGATCAGGACGCGTTCGCGGCGGCCTCGCATCAGCGTGCGGCGGCGGCGTGGAAAAACGGCGTCTTCGATGACGAGGTGGTCCCGGTGTCGGTGCCGCAGCGCAAGGGCGATCCGATCGTGGTGAGCACCGACGAGGGCATCCGCGCGGACACCACCGTCGAATCGCTGGCCAAGCTGCGCCCCGCTTTCCGCAAGGACGGCAGCATCACCGCGGGCACCGCCTCGCAGATCTCCGACGGCGCGGCCGCGGTGGTTGTGATGAGCAAGGAGAAGGCGCAGTCGCTGGGCCTGAGCTGGATCGCCGAGATCGGCGCCGCGGGCGTGGTGGCCGGTCCGGATTCGACGCTGCAGGATCAGCCCGCCAATGCGATCGCCAAGGCCTGTGCGCGCGAAGGTATTTCGCCCGCCGAGCTGGATCTGGTCGAGATCAACGAGGCGTTCGCGGCGGTCGGCATCGCGTCCACCCGCAAGCTGGGCATCGATCCGGAGAAGGTGAACGTCAACGGTGGCGCGATCGCCATCGGTCACCCGCTCGGCATGTCCGGTGCGCGCATCCTGCTGCATCTGGCGCTGGAGCTGAAGCGGCGCGGTGGCGGTATCGGCGCTGCCGCGCTGTGCGGTGGCGGCGGTCAGGGTGACGCGCTGATCATCAAGGTGTAATTCCAGGCTCCGCCGGCCCGGATATACCGGGTCGGCGGAGTTCAGGTGTGACCGGTTCAACTACGACCCGTCGTAGCAGTCCGGCACAATGGTGGCCATGGGCAATTTCTTCGACTTGAGCACCGTGGCCAAGCGGTTCCGCTTCATCGCCGTGCTGGAGGCGATCTCCTGGGTTTTCCTGATCGTCGGCATGGTGTTCAAGCGCCTCCCCGAACCGGCGCTGTGGCCGGTCAAGGTGTTCGGGATGACGCACGGCATCATTTTCGTCCTTTTCGTCATCACCGCGATCCTCGCGGCCCGCGAGCTGGCCTGGAACACCAAGACCACGGTGCTCGCGTTGCTGTCGAGCATTCCGCCGTTCTTCACGGTGCTGTTCGAGGTGTGGGCGGTGCGTGCGGGCAAGCTCGGTGAGCTGAGCGACGTGACTTCCGTCGACTCCGGAGCGCCGGCCTCGGTCACGCCGTGACAAACTGGAAACCGTGACTCGACCCGCTGCCCGCCGCCCTTCGCCAGCCGTCGCCGCCGCCATGTCCGGTGCGGTGGATCTGTCCAGCCTGAAGCAGCCCCCGGCCGGTGCGTCGGGTGCGGGAGGCGGCGGCGATTACGCCGTCTCCGAGGCGGATTTCGAAACGAAGGTGCTGCGCCGGTCCACCCAGGTGCCGGTGGTCGTCGCGCTGTATTCGCAGCGCAGCCCGGGCAGCGTCGAGCTGGTCCGGACGCTGGAGCGGCTCGTCCAGGAGGACGCGGGCGCGTGGGATCTGGCGACGGTCGAGGCCGAGGCCAATATGCGGATCGCCCAGGCCTTCGGTGTGAAGGGCATTCCGACGGTGATCGCGGTGGCGGGTGGTCGCCCGCTCGCGGATTTCGAGGGCGCTCAGCCGGAGCCGCAGGTCCGGCAGTGGTTGAGCGCGGTCGTCGAGGCGGTCGGCGGGCAGCTCGAGGGTGGTGAGCAGCCCCAGGCCGTAGAGGACCCGCGTTTCACCGCCGCAGAGGCCGCGCTCGAGCGCGGCGACATGGCTGGCGCTGAAGCGGCCTATGAGGCCATCATCGCCGCGGAGCCGGGAAATGAAGAGGCAAAGAACGCACTGCGTCAGGTGCGCTTCCTGTCCCGTGCCCAGACTGTTTCGGATTCCGCGATCGCCACTGCCGATGCCGATCCGGCCAATGTCGACGCGGCCCTTGATGCCGCCGATGTGGAGCTGATGAGCCAGCAGCCGGAGGCCTCGTTCGACCGGTTGATCGCCGTGATCAAGAAGACGGCAGGCGATGATCGCACCAAGGCGCGCACCCGGCTGCTCGAACTGTTCGAATTGTTCGACCCGGCAGAGCCTTTCGTGGTCGCTGCCCGCCGCAAGCTGGCTGCCGCGCTGTACTGACTCCGGCTGCCGCGGCGCGCATGGCATCGGCGGATAGCCTGCACTGATTGAATCGCCAGGCACTATCCGCCGATCGCAGCGGTGCGGTCGGTTGCCGGGCGGTCATCTGCAACGCACCGGCGCGGCTGAGCGCCGAGCGCTGCGGGACTGGCGCGGCTGAGCGCCGAGCGCTGCGGGACTGGCGCCGCTGAGCGCTGCGGGTGGCTTGCGGCTCTCCCTACTGTGTGGTGCCCAATGACTCTGGTGCGGGCTGGATCGCGGGTGTTCGGAGCTAGCGCCATGGTGGCCGAGGGCCGGGCTTAGCGCCGCGGTTTTGCCTGCGCGACTCACCCGGGTGGCCTGCTCAACCTAGCGTGTTGTGGCTTATGTCTTTGGGGCCGTAGCCGGGCTGCGCGGTGGCGCTCGCCCTGCCCGCGTGGTGGCTTATGTCTCCGGCGCGAGCCAGATCGCGGTATTCGGCGCGAGCGCCACGGTGGCCGAAGCCGGTCGACCGTGCCATGGCTCATCGGTCGCTTTGACACCGCCCAGGTTTCCGATGCCGGAGCCGCCGTATTCGGCGGCGTCGGTATTGAGGATTTCGCGCCAGGTGCCTGCGCTCGGCAGGCCGACGCGGTATTCGCCGTGCACCGAGCCGGAGAAATTGAAAACGCAGGCGATCACCGAACCGTCGGAACCGTAGCGCAGGAAGGCGATCACATTGTTTTCGCGATCGTCGGCCTGCACCCAGGAGTAGCCGCCGGGGCTGGTGTCCTGACTCCACAGCGCGGGATGGCCGCGGTAGACCGCGTTCAGATCCCGGACGGCGGCCGTAATGCCCTGGTGCAGTGGGTTTTCCAGTTCATGCCAGTCCAGGCCGCGGTCGTGTGACCATTCCCGGAACTGGCCGAAGTCCTGGCCCATGAACAGCAATTGCTTACCGGGATGCGACCACATGTAGGCCAGCAGTGCGCGCACGCCCGCCGCCTTGGCGAAATCGTCGCCGGGCATTCTGGTCCAGAGGGTGCCCTTGCCGTGCACGACCTCGTCGTGGCTGATGGGCAGCACATAGTTCTCGCTCCAGGCGTACACCAGCGAGAAGGTGATCTCGTTGTGGTGCCAGGAGCGGTGGATCGGATCGCGCCCCAAATAGCCCAGGGTGTCGTGCATCCAGCCCATATTCCATTTCATGGTGAAGCCGAGGCCGCCGACATCGGCGCCGCGGGTGACACCGGGCCAGGTGGTGGATTCCTCGGCGATGGTGACGACGCCGGGATGGCGGCGGTGCACGGTTTCGTTGAGGTCCTGCAGGAAGTCGACGGCCTCCAGGTTCTCCCGGCCGCCGTGCACATTGGGTTCCCATTCGCCGTCGGCGCGTGAGTAATCCAGGTACAGCATGGAGGCGACCGCGTCGACGCGCAGTCCGTCGATATGGAATTCCTCGATCCAGTACCGCGCGTTGGCGACCAGGAAGTTGCGCACCTCGTTGCGGCCGAAGTCGAAAATGTAGGTGCCCCAGTCGAGTTGCTCGCCGCGGCGCGGGTCGGCGTGCTCGTAGAGCGCGGTGCCGTCGAAGCGCGCGAGCGCCCATTCGTCGCGAGGGAAGTGCGCGGGCACCCAGTCGAGCAGTACGCCGATGCCTGCCGCATGCATGCGGTCAATAAAGGCGCGGAAATCGTCGGGGGAGCCGAAGCGGGCGGTGGGTGCGTAGTACGACGTGACCTGGTAGCCCCAGGAACCGCCGAACGGGTGCTCGGCGATCGGCAGCAGTTCGATATGGGTGAATCCGGCCGCGCGCACGTAATCGGCGAGCTGATCTGCCAATTCGCGGTAGCCCAGGCCGGGACGCCAGGAGCCCAAATGTACTTCGTAGACGCTCATCGGGGCGCGAGTGGCGTCGGTGCGTCCGCGGGTCGAAACCCAATCGCCGTCGGACCACACATAATTGCTTTCGGTGACCACGGATGCCGTCGCGGGCGGCAGCTCCGTCGCGAACGCCAGCGGATCGGCGTGATCCACGGTGCGTCCGTCCGCGCCGTGCACCCGGAACTTGTACTTGGTGCCGACGCCGACCCCCGGTACGAAGACCTCCCATACCCCGGAGGACCCGAGCGAACGCATCGGTGCGGTACTCCCGCTCCACCCGTCGAAATCCCCGATCACGGTGACACCCCGGGCATTCGGTGCCCAGACGGCGAACGAGGTCCCGTCCACCTCGCCGTCGAGGGTGGTGTAGTGACGCGGGTGCGCGCCGAGCACATCCCACAGGTGTTCGTGGCGGCCCTCGCCGATGAGATGCAGGTCCAGCTCGCCGACGGTGGGCAGGAAGCGGTAGCCGTCCGCGCTGACGATCGTCTGTCCGCCTTGGTAATTGGTGACGATGCGGTAATCCATCAGGTCCGGATGCGGTACGACACCGGCGAAAATGCCGTGCCCCAATGACTTCAGCGGATGGTCGACGCCGCCGACCCGGGCGAACACGGTATCGGCATGCGGGCGCAGCACCCGCACGATAGTGCCGTCTGGATGCGGGTGCGCGCCGAGCACGGTATGCGGATCAGTATGGGTGCCCGCCGCGAGCAACATCAGATCGCGACGCTTCATCGAAATGTCCTCCGGAACGCCAGTTCCGCGCGCGCCTGCTGCGATACTGCGGGCAGCGTGAGAATGTGCGCGACCGCGCCGGCCGGATCCAGCCGCACGTAATTGGTCTGCGCCCAGTGGTATTCCTCGCCGCTGACCTCGTCGAACACCACCGGATGGTCGTGCCATTCGCGGCCGATGGCGGGCAGATCGAGCGAGATCATGCCCCATTCGGCGCCATAGGGATTCAGATTCACCACGACCAGCACCGCGTCACCGCTGACCGGATCGATCTTCGAATAGGCCAGTAGTGCGTCGTTGTCGACGTGATGGAAGTGGATGCAGCGCAACTGCTGCAGCGCCGGATGCGCGCGCCGGATCTCGTTGAGCCGAGTGATCCACGGCTCCAATGATTCTCCGCGCGAGAGCGCCTCGGCGAACGGGCGCGGGCGCAACTCGTATTTCTCCGAATCCAGGTATTCCTCGCTGCCCGGACGGACCGCCTGATGCTCGAAGAGTTCGAATCCGGAGTAGACACCCCAGGTCGGGGCCATGGTCGCGGCCAGCACCGCGCGGATGGCGAACATGCCGGGCCCACCCTGCTGCAGGCTCTCGTGCAGGATGTCGGGGGTGTTGACGAACAGGTTCGGTCTGGCCTCGTCGGCCTTGGCGGCCAGTTCGTTGCCGAATTCGGTCAGCTCCCATTTGGCAACGCGCCAGGTGAAATACGTGTAGGACTGGCTGAATCCGCGGCGGGCCAGACCATAGAGCCGGGCCGGTCGGGTGAACGCCTCGGACAGGAAGATCACATCGGGATCGGTGCGTCGCACCGTCGCGATCAGCCATTCCCAGAAGTCGGCGGGCTTGGTGTGCGGGTTGTCGACGCGGAAGATCTTGACGCCCAAGCCGATCCAGTGCCGGACTACCCG
This sequence comes from Nocardia sp. NPDC102475, assembly GCF_055584605.1. Taxonomy (NCBI): domain Bacteria; kingdom Bacillati; phylum Actinomycetota; class Actinomycetes; order Mycobacteriales; family Nocardiaceae; genus Nocardia; species Nocardia sp. NPDC102475. Next base: position 11,864 of record NZ_JBVJLS010000028.1, read on the forward strand.
CAGCACCTCCGCGTACAGCCCGTCCGGATCGTTGTCGAAGTTGACCGGGTAGATGTCCTGATACTTCTTCGGTGGATTCTCGGCGTAGGCGATGGTGCCGTCCGGGAGCGTGGTGAACCACTCCGGGTGCGCGGCGACCCACGGATGATCCGGTGCACACTGCAATGCCAGGTCGAGCGCGACTTCGAGGCCGAGTTCGGTTGCGGTGGTGACGAATTCGGTGAAGTCGGCGGTGGTGCCGAGTTCGGGATGGATCGCGTCGTGCCCGCCATCCTTCGATCCGATCGCCCACGGGGAGCCGACGTCACCGGGATCGGCGGCGAGCGCGTTATTGCGGCCCTTGCGGTTGATCTCGCCGACCGGGTGGATCGGCGGCAGATAGACGACATCGAAGCCCATGCCCGCGATGCGCGGCAATTCCTTTGCGGCGGTGGCGAAATTGCCGTGGATCGGGTTGCCCGTGGCATCACGGCCGCCGGTCGAGCGCGGGAAGAACTCGTACCACGAGCCGTACAGTGCGCGTTGACGTTCCACCAGCACCGAGTGCTGTGGGCCGCGAGTGACCATGTCCCGCAATGGCGTATCGCGCAGGATCTCCGCGACCTCCGCGCTGAAGGCGGGGGCGACCCGGGCGGGCAGCTGTTCGCCGGCGCGCAATGCCGTCGCGGCGGCGCGCAAGCGCTCGAACTGCTTCTTGGGCACCGCCTGCGCGGCGCGTTCGAACAGCCGGGCACCGAGCTCCAGGTCGTTGGCGAGGTCGGCGGCGCTCTGCCCGACGGCGAGCTTGGCCTCTACCGCCGCCCGCCAGGTGGCGATCGGATCGCTCCAGCCCTCGATGCGGTAGGTCCACGCGCCGGGCATGTTCGGTACGAAGGTGGCATTGAAGACATCCGGCTCATAGTCCGGCGTCATGCGAATGCGGGTGATCCGCGTCGAGCCGGGGCCGCGCACCGTCAGCGTGGCGGAGACGGCGTCGTGCCCCTCGCGCCAGACCACGGTTCGCACCGGAAACACCTCGCCGACCACGGCCTTGGCCGAACGACCGCCGGGTATCGAAGGGGCGGTGTCATCGATGGCGATGCGGCCGGTCACGTCGACCAACCTACCGGGTGCGGGTCGGGTAGACGGGATCAGCGTGCGTCGGCCGCAAGACCGAGACCGAGTGCGACCAAGATCGCGCCGAGCGCGCGCTCCACCCGCTGCCGGATTCCGCTTCGCCGCAGCCAGGTCCCCGCGCGGTCCGCCGCCAGCACGATGCCGATGCACCAGGCGGTATCGATGACCAGCTGGATACCGGCCAGGATCAGCACGGTCGGCAGCACCGGCCCGCTCGACGGCAGGAACTGCGGCAGGATCGTCAGGCCGAAGACGGCCGCCTTCGGATTCGCCGCGATCGAGATCAGCGAGGCGCGGAACGCCGAACCGGGGGTGCGGCCGGTGGGCAGCAGCTCGGTCATCCTGCTGCCGAATTCGTCCGCGCCGCGCGCGCCGCGCCAGGCCTGCACACCGAGCCAGATCAACACCAGCGCCCCGATGACGTGCACCGCCGTATTCATGAACCGGTTCGCGACCAGCAGCACAGACAGACCTGCGCCACCGGCGAGCGTCCAGCCGAACACCCCGATCTCGTTCCCGGCCACCGCCGCCAGCCCGGCCGCGCGACCGTCGCGCACTGCGCGCTGGAGGAACAGCGCCGTCGCCGGTCCGGGTAGTGCGGCCAGAATGAGGCAGGCCAGCAGGAACTGGGGGAGCACATCGATCCAGTGCGGCATCAGCCGATGCTCTCATTCACCCAGGTTCGCCGCGAGTGATATTCCGGTGCGATTCAGTAGCGGCGGCGGGCAGTTCCTGTGGTTCGTCGCGTCTGGTCCGGTTGCTCGGTCGCAGGCCAGCGGCGGCCTCGATGGGTCCCGTGGCCCGCTGGAGCCACCAGGTACTGCGGCATTGGGTAGGGTTCGATTGGTGAAGGCACTCCGTCGTTTCACCGTCCGTGCCCATCTGCCCGAGCGTTTGGCGGCCCTGGGCGAACTTTCCACGAATCTGCGCTGGTCGTGGCATTGGCCTACCCAGGATCTGTTCGCGGAGCTCGATCCCGAACTGTGGCGCGAGCTCGGCCACGATCCGGTGCGCATGCTGGGCGAGGTGCCCGCGGCGCGGCTGGACGAACTCGCCGCCGATGCGGACTACGTCGGGCGAGTGGATGCTGCCGCCGCGGATCTGCGCGACTATCTGACGCGGCCGGGCTGGTTCCAGCGACAGACCGATGAGCCGGTGCGCGGCATCGCCTATTTTTCGATGGAGTTCGGCGTCACCGAGGTCCTGCCGAACTATTCGGGCGGCCTCGGGATTCTCGCCGGTGATCATCTGAAGTCCGCATCGGATCTGGGACTGCCGCTGATCGGCGTCGGATTGCTCTACCGCTCCGGCTATTTCCGGCAGTCGCTGACCGCGGACGGCTGGCAGTCCGAGCACTATCCGGCGCTGGATCCGCAGGGGCTGCCGTTGCGGCTGCTGACCACCGAAGGTTCGCCGGTGTTGGTCCACGTGGCCATGCCCGATCAGCGGGTGCTGCGGGCGCGGGTGTGGATCGCGCAGGTCGGGCGGGTGCCATTGCTGCTGCTGGATTCCGATATCGCCGAGAACGATCCGGAACTGCGCGCGGTGACCGACCGGCTCTACGGCGGTGATCAGGACCATCGGATCAAGCAGGAGATCCTGGCCGGTATCGGTGGCGTGCGGGCGGTGCGCGCCTATACGCGCGCCGCGGGTGTGCCGGATCCCGATGTGTTCCATATGAACGAGGGGCACGCCGGATTCCTCGGCGTCGAGCGGATCCGTGAACTCGTCTCGGCCGGACTGGATTTCGACACCGCGCTGACTGCGGTGCGGGCCGCCACCGTGTTCACCACGCACACGCCGGTGCCCGCCGGTATCGACCGGTTCCCGATGCCGTTGGTGCGCAGATACTTCGGCGGTGGCCACGGGGAATCCGAATCCGCCATGCTGCCAAGGCTTTCCGTCGACCGGATCGTCGCGCTCGGTCGCGAAGCCGATCCGTCCGTATTCAACATGGCGCATATGGGCTTGCGACTCGCCCAACGCGCCAACGGCGTTTCCAAATTGCACGGCGAGGTGAGCCGCGCCATGTTCGCGCCCCTGTGGCCCGGCTTCGACGCGACCGACGTGCCGATCGGTTCGGTAACCAATGGTGTGCACGCACCGACCTGGGCGGCGCGCGAATGGTTCGACAAGGCACGCGAGCACATCGGTCCCGAGTTGGTCGAGGAGGCGCGTGGCTGGGAGAAGCTGCGCGATTTCGACCTGGGTGAATTGTGGTCGACCCGGAATGCTCTGCGCGCCACCCTCGTTGCCGAGGTGCGCCGACGGGTTCGCGCGTCCTGGTTGGAGCGCGGCGCGGCTTCGGCTGAATTGGGGTGGGTCGATAGCGTTTTCGATCCGAATGTGTTGACCGTCGGTTTCGCGCGCCGGGTGCCGACCTACAAGCGGTTGACACTGATGCTGCGCGATCCGCAGCGCTTGCGTGCGCTGCTACTGAATCCCGATCGGCCGATGCAACTGGTCGTCGCGGGTAAGAGTCATCCCGCCGACGATGGCGGCAAGGCGCTGATTCAGCAGGTCGTTCGGTTCGCCGACGATCCGGAAGTGCGTCATCGCATCGTCTTCCTGCCCGATTACGACATGTCGATGGCCCGCTACCTGTACTGGGGTTGCGATGTCTGGCTGAACAATCCGCTGCGTCCGCTGGAGGCCTGCGGCACCTCCGGTATGAAGTCCGCACTGAACGGCGGGCTCAACCTCTCCATCCGCGACGGCTGGTGGGACGAGATGTACGACGGCGAAAACGGTTGGGCCATACCGACCGCCGACGGCGTCTCCGATGAACACCGCCGCGACGACCTCGAGGCCGCCGCCCTCTACGACCTGTTCGAACGCACCGTCGCACCGCGCTTCTACGATCGCGACGGCTCCGATATGCCGGTGCGCTGGGTCGAGATGGTGCGTCACACCCTGCAAACGCTCGGTCCGAAGGTGCTGGCCTCCCGCATGGTTCGCGACTATGCCGTCGAGTACTACGCCCCCGCCGCATCCGCCGGTAAACGCGTGAGCGCCGACGAATTCGCCGGTGCCCGAGCGGTTTCGGAGTATCGCCGCCGGGTCGAGGCCGCCTGGCCCTCGGTCAAGATCATCCAGGTCGACAGCGCGGGCCTGCCCGACACCCCGATCATCGGCGCCGAACTCTCGCTCGCCGCCCGCATCGACCTCGCCGGCCTCACCCCCGCCGACGTCACGGTGCAGGCGGTACTCGGCCGAGTCTCACCGACCGACGACCTCTCCGACACCAACACCTTCCCGATGACCCACACCGGATCCGACTCCGGTGTAGACCTTTTCACCGTCGAAACCCCGGTCCCCCTGTCCGGTGCAGTCGGTTACACGGTCCGGGTCCTGCCCCACAACGAACTACTCGCCAGCGACGCCGAACTGGGTTTGGTAATCGCCCCGAACGGCTGATGCCGAATCCGGGATCTACTCGGAGCTCAGTTGGACCAGGCCCTTGGGGTCCCAGGGCAACGGTGGCTGGGGAACGGTTCGACCTTGCCGCCGAACCGCAGGTGTGCGGTGCCTTCGAAATTGCCTAGATCAATCTGTCTGAGATGGCTACCGTGACGCTGCTCACGAAAACCTATACCTGCTGATGGGCCGGGTTCTCGAGTGCAGTGAATTGTCGGCTACCGTGCCCTGGCACCCCTGTACTCGTTTTTCGACTGGAGAGCTCATGGTCACCGACGTTCTGACGCGAACCCGAGGACGCCTCGACGCGTACTTCGGCATCAGTTCGAACGGTTCGACCATGAAGCGTGAGCTGATGGCCGGAACCATCACCTTCCTCGCCATGTCCTATGTGCTCGCCGTGAATCCGTCGGTGCTCGGCGACGAGGGCGCGCTCGGTGCCAAGGGCATTCCCATGCAGGCGGTCTTCACCGCGACGGCCGTCGCCGCGGTCTTCGGCACGCTGGTCATGGGGGTGTGGGCCAGATATCCGATCGCACTCGCGCCAGGCATGGGCCTGAATGCCTTCTTCGCCTATTCGGTGGTGCTCGGGATGGGGATCCCGTGGCAGGTGGCGCTGTCGGGGACCTTGCTGTCCGGGGTGATCTTCTTCGTACTCGCGCTCACCAAGGTGCGCGAACGCATCCTCAATGCGATTCCGATGCAGATGAAGCTGGCCGTCGGCGCGGGCATCGGCATGTTCGTCGCATTCCTCGGTCTGAAGAACGCGGGCATCGTGGTCAATAGCGAGGCCACTCTCGTCACTCTCGGCGACTTCACCAAGGGGACCACGCTGCTCGCGCTGTTCGGTCTCGTGATGACCGTGGTGTTCCTGGTCATCGGCTGGCACGGCGCGGTGCTCTACGGCATCGTGCTCACCGCCATTGTGGGCGTCATCGGCGGTCTGGTCGATCTGCCCAACGGTGTCGTCGCGATGCCGAAGGGGCTCGAACACACCTTCGGTCAGGCCATCATCCATCTGCCCGATGCGTTCACCGGGCAGATGGCCGTCGTCGTTCTCACCATGCTCTTCGTCGACTTCTTCGACTGCTCCGGCACCCTTATCGGCGTCGCCAACCAGGCCGGATTGCTCGACAAGGACGGCAAACTGCCGCGCGCGGCAAGTGCGCTGGCCGCGGACTCGGTGGGCACCATGGCCGGCGCGGTCATCGGCACATCGACCACCACCGCCTATGTCGAATCGACGGCGGGCGTCTCAGCGGGTGGCCGGACCGGAATGACCGCCGTGACCACGGCGGGCTGGTTCCTGATCGCCATGTTCTGCTATCCGATATTCGCGGTGGTCGCCGGTTCGGCGGCCATCACCGCGCCCGCGCTGATCGTGGTCGGCGTGCTCATGTCCCGCGCGCTCGGCGAGATCGATTGGAATCGGCTGGAGTACTCGATTCCGGCCTTCATCACCGTCGTCATGATGCCGCTGACCTACTCGATCGCCAATGGACTGGCGATGGGCATGCTGTTCTATCCGATCGTCATGGTCGCGAAGGGGCGCGTCAAAGAGGTGCATCCGGCGATGTGGGCGCTGATGGTGATGTTCCTCGGATATTTCTTCTTCCTCGCGGAGTAGGCCTCGCCTATCGCGCGGTTGGGCTGAACTGTGGGATAATCGGACCGCAGTCCGATTCATTGCCGAGGCTAAAGAGCCATTGTTCATACCGATGCGCGGATGAGGACCAGCATGACTTCCAACGGCACACTCGAACGCCCCACCCATCCGAGTGGCGCGACTCTCGACAACTCCGCCGCCGATATCGGCCTCCTGGTGCTGCGCGTCGTCTTCGGCGGCCTGCTCGCGGCGCACGGCTCACAGAAACTGTTCGGCTGGTTCAGTGGCCCGGGTTGGCGCGGCAACGCCGCCTCCTTCGATTCCATGGGCTACAACCCCGGAAAACTGTTCGGTACCCTCGCCGGACTCAGCGAATTCACCGGCGGCATCCTGCTGCTGCTCGGCCTGCTGACGCCGCTGGCCTCGGCCATCGTGCTCGGCACCATGATCAATGCGATCAATGCCACCTGGGGTGGCGGTCTGCTTACCGGAAAGGGCTACGAAATGCCCTTGCTGTTCGCCACCGTCGGCGCGGTCGTCGCATTCACCGGGCCCGGCAAGTTCTCGCTCGACCACGGGCGCCCGTGGCAGCGTCGGGGCTTTGTCTGGGGCGTGGCGGCGATCGTGGTGGCCGTGATCGCGGCCGTCGTCACATTGATCCTCAAGTGGACGCTCTGATCTGTCGTTTTCACGTTTCGTCGCGGTTCGAGTGCAGGACCAGAACCGTGGTCGCCCCGCGGTGGAACTCGTACGCGGTTTCCCGGAGCGACGAGCGGATTCCCTTGTCGTGCAGTTCTTTTCGCAGATGTGCGACCAGGTCGTCTTGGCGTGCTCCGGTGTGATCGACCAGTGGATACAGGCGCGTCTCGCCTGCGGATGCTCGGGAGAGTTCGAGCAGGGACGCCAGATGGAAATCCGGATCGAGGCGGTCGGCGTAGGTGAAGAGCAGATGTGAGCTCAGGACCAGATCGAAACTGTTGTCGGGGAAGGGCAGCGACGGCAGTAGAGCCGCGACGTACCGATCGCGATGCGCGGTGAGGTCGGCGCCGAAGCGGGCCGCCGCGGCCAGGCGTATCGCTCGGTGCTGTTGCGGATCGCCGTAGAAGTCCCACCGATATCGATCCAGATGTGCTGTTGCCCAAATGTTTCCGCGATCGGTTTCGGAGACGGCGAGGGTGCGCAGTCGCTCCGCGGGTTGGGCGTAGATCGGATCCGCCGCGATGACCGTGGCCCCGAGTTCACTCGCCTCCGCGGTGAAACTTGCTGCGCCGCCTGGACAGTCGAGTATGCGTCCGCTGAGGTCGGCTTCGGTGAGTGCGAAGATCGCACGGTATTCGGCCAAAGATCTTGCGCTGATCAAGAATTCGCCGAGGGTGTCGATATCTGGCTGGTGCGTCATTGGGAAACGGTCTCACGGGTGGACCGGCGGTGACAGGGATTCGTGGTGTCCCCGCGCCGCGTGCAGGGCTTGGCGCGGGGACTCGCCGATACATCCGATGTGGGAATTGGGGTTCCACCGAAGTATCGGTTCTCAACTTACTTCTGTCTGGAAATATTGAAATGCTTTGTGAGTGGTCTCACAGTTCACCAGCTCAGGCGCTTGCGGCGGTCAGCCGACGCAGTGCTTTGGCGACGACTTCTGGATCGGAGGTCTCCCAGTACGGCGGCAGTGAGGCCCGCAGATAGCCGCCATAGCGTGCGGTCGCCAAACGGGAATCCAGGATCGCCACGACGCCCCGGTCATCGACGCTGCGCAAGAGCCTGCCGGTGCCCTGGGCCAGCAGCAGCGCGGCGTGATTGGCCGCGACCGTCATGAAACCGTTGCCGCCACGCGACTCGACGGCCCGCTGTCGCGCGGTCAGCAGCGGATCGTCGGGGCGCGGGAACGGGATCCGATCCAGGATCACCAGACTCAGCGACGGACCAGGCACATCGACGCCCTGCCACAGCGACAGCGTGCCGAATAGGGACGTCTCGGGGTCGTCGGCGAACTTGCGCACCAGCGCGCCGGTTGCGTCGTCCCCTTGACACAAAACGGGCGTATTCAGCCGCTCGCGCAGCGCGTCGGTGGCCGCGCGTGCGGCGCGCATCGAGGAGAACAGCCCGAGCGTGCGCCCGCCCGCAGCGCCGATCAGCCGCTCGATTTCGTCGAGGTAGGCCGGTGCCAGACCGTCTCGGCCGGGCGCGGGCAGATGCTTCGCGACGTACAGGATGCCGGATTTGGCATGGTCGAACGGCGAGCCGACGTCGAGCGAACTCCAGCGCACGGTCTCCGCGTCCGAGGGCGCCTGCGCGCCGTTGGCGGTTGCGGTATCGCTGCGGTTGGCCGATTGTGCGGGCAGGCCCCAGGTGATGGCGAGTCCGTCGAAGGAGCCGCCGATCTGCAGGGTGGCCGAGGTCAGCACGACGGTGGCGGTGCCGAAAAGTCTGCTGCGCAGTAGTCCGCCCACCGACAGCGGCGCCATCCGCAGCGTGCGCCGGGTGACGCCGCGGATCTCGTCGGCGGCGAGCCAGATGACATCGTGGCGCTTGGCCGGATCGGATTCGTCGAAGGCGGTCAAGGCGCGTACCGCGCTGTCGTGCACCTCATCGATGGCGGCCAGCGCCTGGGTGCGGGCGGCGGCGCTCTCCGGATCGCCCTGTGCGGTGGTGCCGCCCTGTGGCGCGAGCGCGGTGCGGGCATTCCAGGCGGCATCGCGGACCAGTGCGAGCACCGGCGTGATGCCGTCGGGCAGTGCGTCCCAGCGGGCGGCGGGCAGTTCGTCGAGCACGGTGTGCCAGGCCTCCGCGGCCTCCTCGAGCCGGTCGACTTCCTGCTGGTCGATGAGTTTGGCGCAGCGCCGGGCCGCGGCACTGATCGCCGATGCGGCCAGTTCGGCGGTGGCGACGCCGGTGACCCGATCGACCAATTCGTGCGCCTCATCGATCACGACCACATCGTGTTCGGGCAGCACCTGGATGCCGCTGATCGCATCGATGGCGAGCAGAGCGTGATTGGTCACCACCACGTCGGCCTGCGCCGATTCCGCCCTGGCCAGTTCGGCGAAGCAGTCCTGGCCGAACGGGCAACGCGACTTGCCGAGGCACTCCCGCGACGACACGCTGACCTGTCGCCAGGCCCGATCGGTGACACCGGGCGCGAGCTCGTCCCGGTCGCCGGTTGCGGTATTCGAGGCCCATTCGTTGAGTCGCTGCACCTCGCGGCCCAACCGCGAGATGGCGAATGCGTCGAAGAGCTCCGCCTCCGCGGGCTCGTCCGGAATCACGCTATTGATCTTGTTCAGGCACAGATAGTTATTGCGCCCCTTGAGGATCGCGAATTTCGCCGCCCGGCCCAGCGGCTTGCTCAGCGCCTCGGCCAGTCGCGGCAGATCCCGGTCGACGAGCTGACGCTGCAGCGCGATCGTCGCGGTCGACACCACGACGGTCCGGCCGGTGCGCACCGCGTGACGCAGACTCGGCACGAGATACGCCAGCGACTTTCCGGTCCCGGTGCCCGCCTGCACGGCGAGGTGTTCCTTGGTATCGATGGCGTGATCCACCGCGGCCGCCATCGTCACCTGCCCGACGCGTTCCTTCCCGCCGAGCGCGCGCACAGCGGTGGCCAAAAGCTCGGGGACGGGCGGCAGTTCGGGCACGCGACGAGCCTACTGCTTGGGACCGACAACCGATCACCGCCCGATCGGATCCTCGTCCTGCTCCGCACACCTTCCACATGTGAGGCTGGCGTGTCTTGCGGCAGGTCGGGGCAGGCGGTCTGCGTCAGCGAACGACCGAGCCCTCGATGTCGACTCCGGCCGTGCGCATGCGGTCGAGTGCGGCGGCGGTCGTGTCGGGTGCGACGCCTGCGGTGAAGTCCAGCAGCACCCGGGTGTCGAAACCTTCGATACGGGCGTCCAGTGCGGTCGCGCGGACGCAGTGGTCGGTGGCGATGCCGACGATGTCGAGTTCATCGATGGCGCGCTCGCGCAGCCAGTCCGCGAGGCCGGTGCCGTCCTCGGTGGCGCCTTCGAAACCCGAATAGGCGGCGGAGTATTGGCCCTTGGAGAAGATCTCCTGGATCTGCTCGGTATTCAGGGCGGGGTGGAAATCCGCGCCGGAGGTGCCGACTCGGCAGTGCGGCGGCCAGGTGTCCACATAATCAGGATGTTCGGAGAAATGGCCGCCGGGATCGATGTGGTAGTCGCGGGTGGCGACGACCGCACTGTAATGCGCGGAGTTCAGGTAGCCGGTGATGCGCCGGGCGACCGTGGCCCCGCCGGTGACGGCCAGCGATCCGCCCTCGCAGAAATCGTTCTGCACGTCGACGATGATCAACGCTCGGTTCATGTCGACCTCACTTTCCCACGATCTGAGCACCGAGGCTGTAAACACTCGGCACCTGTCTGTGGATTACATTGTGCCGCCTGATCGATCGGGCGGGCTACGAACACCCGGAGGTCCACGTGAGCAGCACCGTCAGAATTTCGATCGCACTCTTCATCGGTTATACCGCCTATCTCGCCGTCGACTTTCTGTTCGGCAACCGACCCGACGAGGTCGTCGACTGGGTGCGGCTGGTGCTCAGGGGCGTCCTGATCGTGGTGGTAGCCGTCTCCATCGTGGAATGGGCGAACCGGCGCAACGCCGCAGCCCGGGTCAATTCACAAATGTCGTCGGAATCGCAGGTTCCCCAGCCGACAGTTTCAGGCCCTCCCACGGCAGGCTGACCAACCCGCGCGCCACCAACTTGCGACTGTCCGCGAGGGTGGGCAGCCCATCGACCGGTTCGCCACCGCGCACCAGCGGTGCCAGCAGCTCGCGAACCTCGAATCCGTTTGCGGCGGGTTGGTTTCCGGCGGCCGGGTAGACGATCTCCTCGACCAGGGTGCCGGTCCGGCGGGACAGTCGAATCGCCTTCTTGGTGCCGCCGCGCGACTCCTTGTGGCTGCTGCGTTTCGCGACCGGCAGCCCGTCCACCTCGACCAATTTGTAGACCATTCCGGCGGTAGGCGCCCCGGACCCGGTGACCAGCGACGTCCCGACCCCATAGGCGTCCACCGGTTCGGCGCGCAGTGCGGCGATCGCGTACTCGTCCAGATCGCCGGAGACCACGATGCGGGTCTTGGTCGCGCCGAGCCCGTCGAGTTGGTCGCGCACCTGCCTCGCCAGTACGCCGAGATCACCGGAATCGATACGCACACCGCCCAATTCGGGTCCGGCGATCTCGATTGCGGTCGCCACCCCCTGGGTGATGTCGAAGGTGTCGACCAACAGTGTGGTGCCGATGCCGAGCGCCTCGATCTGACCGCGGAACGCGGCGGCCTCGTGCGCACCGTCCGCGGCGCTGTGCAACAGGGTGAACGCATGCGCGCTGGTGCCTGCGCCGGGCACGCCGAAGCGGCGCACGGCCTCCAGATTGGAGGTGGCGTCGAAGCCTGCCAGATATGCCGCCCGTGAGCAGGACGGCGCCGCGAGCTCATGGGCGCGGCGCGAGCCCATTTCGATCATCCGGCGGCCATCGGCCGCGCTCACCATGCGGGCGGCGGCCGAGGCGATCGCGCTGTCGTGATTGAGGATCGACAGGGCGAGGGTCTCCAACAGGACGCATTCGGCGAAGCTGCCGCGCACCGAAAGAATCGGGGAGCCCGGGAAATACAGCTCGCCCTCCGGATAGCCGTCGATATCGCCGGTGAAGCGGTAGTCGCGCAGCCAATCGATGGTCTTCGAGTCGAGGAAACCGGCCGCGATCGCGAGCTCCGATTCCTCGAAACGGAAATGCGCCAGTGCGTCGACCAGTCGGCCGGTGCCCGCGACAACGCCGTAGCGGCGACCATTCGGCAAGCGCCTTGCGAACACCTCGAAGGTGCAGCGGCGGTGCGCCGAGCCGTCGCCGAGGGCGGCCGCGAGCATGGTCAGTTCGTACTGATCGGTCAGCAGTGCGGTGCTGCGCATGTCCACGCAAGCCACTGTAGACAGCCGTGGCGGGCATGATAGGCCGGTGCGGCCGGGGTGTCTGTCGATTCCCGGTGCGCGGGTGTTGTGTATCCGGAGTCGAGTCGTACCCTGAGTGTTATGGCCTTGTGCGAAGTGAACGCGACGCTGTCGGCGGCACAGGCGACTCCGGAGGCGGTCGAATACACCGAGATCCTGGAGGCCGAGGACCGTCCGTGGGTGACGGTCGTCTGGGATGATCCGGTCAACCTCATGCACTACGTCGCCTACATCTTCCAGAAGCTGTTCGGCTACAGCAAAGCGAAGGCGACCGAATTGATGCTCAAGGTGCACAACGAGGGCAAGGCAGTGGTGTCGTCGGGTTCGAGGGACAAGATGGAACAGGACGTGCGACGGCTGCACGCCGCGGGACTCTGGGCGACCATGCAGCGGGACGACTGACCGGTACGACTACCCTGACGTCAGTGCGTAAGTGGAGCCGGAAGAACTCGCTGAGCGGCCTCAAATTGCGATCCGAAATGGACGCGCGTGAGGCGAGCGTACTGCGGTCCCTGGTCGGCGCCGTTTCCGGCCTGCTGACCGAGCGGGCCGATTCCGCACCCGACGATGAGCTCGCCGAGCTCACCGGGCTGCGTAGCGGCAATACGACCCCGCCCGACGATCCCCGGCTGCACCGGCTGCTGCCGGATTTCCACCGGAGTGAACCGGGCTCTCCCGACGCCGATCGCGCCGATCTCAACAGCGCGCTGCGCGGCCTGCACGAGCCGGAGATCATCGATGCCAAATTGGCGGCCGGATCGGTAGTGCTGAAGACGGTGCCGACCGACGGCGGGAAGATCGTGCTGACGCCGGAGCAGGCCGACGCCTGGCTGACCGCGCTGACCGATGTGCGGCTGGCATTGGGCACGGTGCTCGGAATCGATGCCGAGACACCGGATCACCTGGAACCCGACGATCCGCGTGGGCCGCATCTGGATGTGTATCACTGGCTGACTTGGATGCAGGATTCCCTGCTGCAGGCCCTCGCGCCCTGACGGTCCGGTGTGATCGTGACGAGCAGCCAGGAGAATGTGCGAGCGGGACAGCGGAATTCGCTCACCGATGTGCCCAGCCTGCTGGTCGGGCACCATCATGTGCTCGATCCGGATGCGACGTTGGGTTCCGGCGCGGCGACCGGCTGCACCGTCGTGCGCGTACCCGGCGGTGCGGTCGCCGCGGTCGATGTGCGCGGCGGCGGACCGGGGACCAGGGAAACCGATCTGCTCGACCCGGGCAACACTGTGCGCCAAGTGAATTCGATCCTGCTCACCGGCGGTAGCGCCTACGGACTCGCGGCCGCGGACGGCGTAATGCGTTGGCTGGAGGAACATCACGAGGGCATACCGATGGATCCGGTCGACCCGAGCCGGGTGGTGCCTATCGTCCCCGCCGCGGTGATCTTCGATCTTCCGGTGGGGGACTGGCGAATTCGACCGACCGCCGACTTCGGTTTCTTGGCGGCCGAAGCCGCGGCGGACGAGTTCGAGCGCGGGTGCGTCGGCGCGGGCGTCGGTGCACGAGCCGGTTCGATCAAGGGCGGCGTGGGGACCGCGAGCGTCGTGCTCGGTGCGGGTGCCGCCGCGGGCGTCACGGTGGCGGCGCTGGTCGTCGCCAATCCGGTCGGCTCGGTCTTCGATCCGCGTACCGGCCTGCCATGGGGCGTCGGGACCGAAGGCCCCGACGTATTCGGCCTGTATCCCGCCACGCCCGAGCAACTGGCCGTGGCCAACGCCCTCCCGGTCAAGGGCACCGTTCTCAACACGACCATCGGTGTGGTCGCCACCGACGCACCGCTGGACCCCGCCAGTTGCCGGCGCATGGCCACCACCGCCCATGACGGGCTCGCCCGCGCCATCCGTCCCGCCCACTCGCCCCTCGACGGTGACACCCTCTTCGCACTGTCCACCGGCACCGCCGAAATCACCGCCGCACCGATGCCGCCCGCCTTCCCGTCCGACCTGCTGGTGCTGGATGAGGTCTGCACCGCGGCGGCGGTCTGCGTCGAGCGCGCCATCGTCGACGCCATCCTTTGCGCCCACTCCGTGGCAGGCATCCCTGCCTACTCGGACCTCTTCCCGCGCTTCTAGCGGGTTCCCATACCGGACATGCCGGGCGGAATCCGTGAAAGCGCGCGGGAGCGTTGGCAACAGCGCCGGGGAGGGTACCGGCCGACAGGCGGGTGGGAATAGCCGAATATTCTGGGTCGTTGTCGGGTGCGATATGTCGGCAGCGGATATGCCGAATGCGGAAGGGTTTGACTCGTGCTGGTGATCAGGACCGACCTGGTGGAGGCGATGGTGGCGCACGCGCGCGCCGATCACCCGGACGAGGCCTGCGGCGTCATCGCCGGTCCGGAGGGTTCGGATCGGCCGGAGCGGTTCGTCGCCATGGCCAATGCCGAGCGCTCGCCGACCTTCTACCGGTTCGATTCCGGTGAACAGCTGAAGGTGTGGCGGGCGATGGACGATGCCGACGAGACCCCGGTGGTGATCTACCACTCGCATACCGCCACCGAGGCCTATCCGAGCCGCACCGATATCTCCTATGCGTCCGAGCCGTTCGCGCATTACGTGTTGATCTCCACCCGCGATCCGGAGCAGCACGAGCTGCGCAGCTACCGGATCGTGGACGGTGAGGTCACCGAGGAGCCGGTCCGGATCGTCGATGCGTACGAGACCGTTTAGTACCCCAATGTTCGTCGAATTCGAGGAGTTCCCATGCCGGTAACCGTGTCCATCCCGACCATCATGCGTGGCCTTACCGGAGGCGAGAAGCGTGTCGACGCGCAGGGCTCGACCCTGTCCGCGCTGATCGACAACCTCGACGCCAACCATCCGGGCCTCGCGGAGCGGCTGCTCAAGGACGGCAAGCTGAACCGCTACGTCAACATCTACGTCGACGACGAAGATGTGCGCTTCGCGGGCGGCCTCGCCGCGGAGGTGCCCGAGGGCGCGAGCGTCACTATCCTGCCCGCCGTCGCCGGAGGCTGATCGACCCCGTGGCGCGCTACGAATCGCTGATCGCGACCCTCGGCAACACTCCGCTGGTCGGGCTGCGCAATCTGTCCCCGCAGTGGGACGGTGACCACCCGGTGCGGCTGTGGGCCAAACTCGAGGACCGCAACCCGACCGGTTCCATCAAGGACCGGCCTGCCCTGCGGATGATCGAACAGGCCGAGGCCGACGGACTGCTGACACCCGGCTGTACGATCCTGGAGCCGACCAGCGGAAATACCGGAATTTCGCTGGCCATGGCGGCCAAACTCAAGGGCTACCGGCTGGTCTGCGTGATGCCGGAGAACACCTCGGTCGAACGCCGTCAGCTGCTGACCATGTTCGGTGCGGAGATCATCGATTCCCCGGCCGCGGGCGGTTCGAATCAGGCGGTCGCGCTGGCCAAGCAGATCGCGGTGGAGAATCCGGACTGGGTGATGCTGTACCAGTACGGCAATCCGGCCAATGCCTTGGCGCACTATGAGACCACCGGCCCGGAGATCCTCGCCGATCTGCCCGAGATCACGCATTTCGTCGCGGGCCTCGGGACAACCGGCACGCTCATGGGGACCGGCCGCTTCCTGCGCGAGAAGGTGCCCGGCATCGAAATCGTCGCGGCCGAACCCCGCTACGGCGAACTCGTGTACGGACTGCGCAATATCGATGAGGGCTTCATTCCCGAGCTCTACGACGAGTCGGTGCTGACCACGCGCTTTTCGGTCGGTCCCTTCGATGCGGTGAAGCGCACGCGCGAGCTGGTATTGGAAGAGGGCATTTTCGCGGGCATTTCGACCGGCGCGATTCTGCATGCGGCGCTCGGTGTCGCGCGCAAATGCGTGCGGGCGGGCACGCGGGCGGATATCGCCTTCGTGGTTGCCGACGGCGGGTGGAAGTACCTGTCCACCGGCGCGTACGACGGGACTCTGGAAGAGGCCGAGGAACGCCTCGACGGCCAGCTCTGGGCCTGAGTTCATCGGCCGCTGGGTCGCGATATGGCCCGGTACCCTCGAAGGAGCGGGCCCTCGCGCGCTGAGGACTCGCTCCACGAGGAGGTTGCGATGACCGGCGGTTCGGGAATCGGTTCGTCGTTCGATCCGGAGCGGATCGCCGCACTACGCGCCCAACTGGGGCAACCGAGCGTGTCGACTCCCGGTACGCCCGCCGAACCGGATAGCTTCGCCCCGGTCAAACAGCTCTGGTTGCGCGCGGGCATCATCATCACCGCATTCGTCGCACTGCTCTACGGCGTCGAAGGTGTCGACGAGCTCGACCACAATCAACTCGATTACAACGGCATCGAACCGCGCGAGGCGGACGGCCTGTGGGGCATTCTCTGGGCACCGGTCCTGCACCACGGCTGGGACCACCTGTTCGCCAATACACTTCCGGTTATCGTCCTCGGCTTCATCACCCTGCTCGCGGGCATCGGGCGCGGACTCGCCGCCACCGCGATCATCTGGATCGTGGCCGGAGTCGGCGTCTGGCTCACCGGCGCGACCGGATCGGTGCACCTCGGCGCGTCGTCGCTGATCTTCGGCTGGCTGACCTTCCTGATCTCGCGGGGCTTGTTCGCCCGCAATCTGGTGCAGATCGGCATCGGCCTGGTTGTACTGGCGATTTACGGGTCGGTGCTATGGGGTGTGCTGCCCGGACAGCCCGGAATCTCTTGGCAGGGGCATCTTTTCGGGGCAATGGGTGGAGTGCTGGCCGGCTGGGTACTCTCTGGTGATGAACGTCGACACCGTCGCGGGGATCGAGCCGGAGTCAATGCGTAGCCGCGGTAATCGCGCGGCGCGCAGCGGAATGTGGGGGATCGGTTCTTGAACGAGAAATCGTCGTGGGAGCATGGGGGAATGCGCCTTACCGTCCTCGGGTGCTCGGGCAGTGTGTCCGGCCCGGACTCCCCAGCGTCGGGGTACCTGCTGACCGGGCCGGATATGTCGCCGGTGGTCATCGATTTCGGACCCGGCGTACTCGGCGCATTGCAGCGCTACGCCGATCCCGGTGAGATCGATATCTTCCTCACGCATCTGCATGCCGATCACTGCCTGGATCTGCCCGGACTGCTGGTCTGGCGGCGCTACCACCCGACACCCCCGGTGGGGCAGGCGATCGTGCGTGGTCCGTCCGATAGCGCGGAGCGCATCGGCAATGCCTCCGCCGAGATCGGCGGTGCATGCGACGACTGGTCCGACGTCATCGATCACCAGACGTGGGTCGAGGGCGAGGCGGTCGAATTCGGTCCTGGCCATACGGTGCTCGCGCGTCGGATGTATCACCCGCCGGAGTCGTACGGGCTGCGCATCGCGACCGCGTCCGGGCGGACGTTCGTCTATACCGGTGATACCGCGATGTGCGATGCGGTTCTCGAACTCGCGCAGGGCGCCGACCTTCTCATGTCGGAGGCGTCGTGGACGCACGATCCGGCCAACCGGCCCCCCGGCATTCATCTCTCCGGCACCGAGGCGGGCATTATCGCCGCCCGTGCGGGCGTGAAAGAGCTGCTGCTCACCCACATTCCGCCGTGGACCTCCCGCGAGGACGTGATCGCGGAGGCGAAGGCGCAGTTCTCCGGACCGGTGCACGCCGTCGCACCGGGCGAAACCTTCGACATCTGACCGGTTGCCGCGCGCGGTAAGCCATGTGACTAGGCTTGGCGCGTGTCGAGACGAGCCGATGGCAGGGCGGACGATGAGCTCCGCGAGGTACGGATCACCCGTGGCTTCACCACGCATCCAGCCGGTTCGGTGCTGGTGGAGTTCGGGCAGACCCGGGTGATGTGCACCGCGAGCGTCACCGAGGGCGTGCCCCCGTGGCGTCGCGATTCCGGGCTCGGCTGGCTCACCGCCGAATACGCGATGCTGCCCGCGGCCACGCATACCCGCAGCGGGCGGGAGTCGGTGAAGGGCAGGGTCGGCGGGCGCACCCAGGAGATCAGCCGGTTGGTCGGCCGGTCGCTGCGCGCATGCATCGACCTGGCGGCCATCGGCGAGAACACCATTGCCATCGATTGCGATGTGCTGCAGGCCGACGGTGGCACGCGGACCGCGGCCATCACCGGCGCGTACGTCGCGCTCTCGGATGCGGTGACCTACCTCGGCGCGGCGGGCGGATTGGCCGACCCGCAGCCGATCTCGTGTGCGATCGCCGCGGTGAGCGTCGGCGTCGTCGACGGCCGGGTGCGGTTGGATCTGCCGTACGAAGAGGATTCGCGCGCCGAGGTCGATATGAATGTGGTCGCCACCGATACCGGCACCCTGGTGGAGATCCAGGGCACCGGTGAGGGCGCGACCTTCCCGCGCTCCACCCTGGACAAGCTGCTCGACTCCGCGCTGGCGGGATGCGACCGGCTGTTCGCCATCCAGAAAGAGGCGCTCGCACTGCCGTATCCGGGTGTGCTGCCGCAGCCCGCCGAGTCGAAGAAGAAGTGATGTCGCGTCGCGTCCTGGTCGCCAGTCGCAATGCCAAGAAGTTGAACGAACTGCGTCGGATCCTCGCAGATGCGGGTATCGCCGGCGTCGAGATCGTCGGACTCGGCGATGTGCCCGCCTACGATGAGGCGCCCGAGACCGGCGCGACCTTCGAGGAGAATGCGCTGGCGAAGGCGCGCGATGGCGCCGCCGCCACCGGATTGCCCTGTGTCGCAGACGATTCCGGGATCGCGGTGGACGCGTTGAACGGGATGCCCGGTGTGCTGTCCGCGCGCTGGTCCGGTGGGCACGGCGACGATGCGGCCAATAATGCGCTGCTGCTCGCGCAACTCGGTGACGTACCGGACGAGCGGCGCGGTGCACAGTTCGTTTCCACCTGCGCGCTGGTGGTGCCCGGTGGCACCGAGATCGTGGTGCGCGGTGAATGGCCCGGTGCGATCGGCCGGAAAGCGATGGGTGACGGTGGATTCGGCTATGACCCACTGTTCATTCCGGCGGGCGGCGATATCACCGCCGCTCAGCTGACTCCCGCGGAGAAGGACGCCGTGTCCCACCGCGGACGCGCGCTCACCCAACTTCTTCCTGCGCTCGCGGCCCTCGCCGAGTCCTGAATCAGCCGCACGCTCGGGGGCCGCAACGGATGCGGATCCCGGCGACGGATGCGCGCCGCGCAACTGGTGCTGTTCTCCGGCAATGGGTGCAAATCCCGACGGCGCGTGCGGGCCACGGGTGCGGCCCCACAGCGGGTGCGGATCCGGACGACGGGTGTAGGCCTGACTACGGGTGCGCACCCCGCTGAGGGTGCGGCATTTGGAGTGATCCGGTCAGAGGTTGAAGTCTTGCTTGACCTTGTTCGCGTTGACGTGTTCTACGAAGAAGGACAGCAGCGGGATGGTGCCTGCGATCAGGGTGCCGACGGTGCGCGGGATCGGCCAGCGCACCTTGACCGCGAGGTCGGCGGTGACCAGCAGGTAGACGAAGTAGACCCAGCCGTGCACGACCGCGATCCAGTTCGGGGTGTGCACGTCGAAGCCGTACTTGGCGATCATTTCGCCGGTGAGCAGCAGCAGCCACAGACCCGTCGTCCAGGCGAGCACGCGGTAGCGCAGCAATGCGGGCTTGATCTTCGCGACCTTCGTGGCCGTCGGCTCGGGTGCGAGCGTCGCGGCGGATTCGGTCGAGTTCTCGCTGGTGGTCAACCGGCGCTCCTGTGTGTGTCGTGGGCCAGGCCCGCATCCCGGACGTATTGGTCGATATCTTGCACGTGCAGCTCGGCCAGATATTTGTTGTATTCGGCGAGCACCGGATCATCATCGCGGGCAGCCTTGGGCCGCTCGGGCAGTAGTCCGGCCGGAATCTCGCGCGGCACATCGACTTTCGCGGGTCGGCGCGCCTTCGCGGGAGCCGGTTCGGCTTCCGGCTCCTTATCCGCTTCGGATTCCAGCCGCACGAACCGGAAGTACGCGAAGACCGCGAACCCGGCGAACAGCGGCCACTGCAATGCGTAGCCGAGATTCTGACCGGTACCGCTCGCGGATTCGAACCGCTCCCACTGCCACCATCCCAATGCCAGGCAGGCGAGGGCGGCCACGATCACCAGCACGATGAGGGCCGGGCGATTGTGTGCCGAGCGGCGAGGTGGAGCGGACACGCATACCACGGTACCCGTCTACTACACGGTACGTAGGAGCAGGTAGGGCCTCAGAACTTGTAGGTGATCCCGGTCATGCGCTCGGATTCCTCCCACAGGCGGCGCAGCAGTTCCGGATTGTTCGACAGCTTGCTCGACGGCGAGGGCTCGACCGGGCCCTGGCTCTGGAACAACCGGTTCGGACCCCAGTAGGTGGTG
The DNA here is from genome assembly GCF_055584605.1 of Nocardia sp. NPDC102475. Classification (NCBI taxonomy): domain Bacteria; kingdom Bacillati; phylum Actinomycetota; class Actinomycetes; order Mycobacteriales; family Nocardiaceae; genus Nocardia; species Nocardia sp. NPDC102475. Next base: position 32,249 of record NZ_JBVJLS010000028.1, read on the forward strand.
GGGTCGGCATCGGGCATGGTGGCCGCGAACAGCGTGGATTGGGCGGCCTTGGCCGGGGGATGGCCGATGATGCGGATGAAGGGTTTGCTGATCCGGTCCAGCGGGGTTTCGGTCCTGGCGAACAGATCGGTCGCCGAGACGCCCGGGTGCACCGCGTAGGAGCGCTTGTCGGAGCCCGCTTCGGTCAGTCGCCGCTGCAGTTCGCGGGCGAACATCAGGTTGGCCAGCTTGGACTGGGCATAGGCGAGATTGCGCTGGTAGCGGCGGTTCTCGTAGTTGAGGTCGTCGATCCACAGCTTCGGGGTCTGCTTGTGCGCGATGCTCGCCAGGCTCACCACCCGGTCCCGGATGCGATCCAGTAGCAGTCCGGTCAACGCGAAGTGTCCGAGATGGTTGACGCCGAACTGGGTCTCGAACCCGTCCTTCGTGCGGGAGAACGGAATGTTCATCAGACCGGCATTATTGATGAGCACATCGAATTCGCCGGTCTTGTCGGCGAATTCGCGCACCGACGCCAGATCCGCCAGATCCAATTGCTCGACCCGGACGTCGCCGTCGATCCGGTCGGCGATCGGCTGTGCCTTCGCGACATTGCGGCAGGCCATGATCACAGTGCCGCCCTTGCTTGCCAGCACTGTGGTGGTCTCGACACCGAGGCCGCCGTTGGCTCCGGTGACGATAAAGGTGCGCCCACTCTGGTCGGGCATATCTTTCGGGTTCCATGCCATGAGGCGACCTTACTCTGGAGTAAGTTACGGTGGAAGAGCGACACGCGATCTGGACCGAGAGGAGCTGTCACCGGCGCATTCTCGATGATTGCTGTCGTGTCGCTGGTGGAGGCGGATGGTTGGGGGTGGCGATACTTGGGGGATGAGCGCTGCTGTTGCTGTCGCTGAGAAGGCGGCCGAGCCGTTGAGCAGGGGCAAGACGAATATTGTGTTTGCCACGATTGTGCTCGGAATGTTGTTGGCGGCGCTGGATCAGACGATCGTGTCGACCGCGTTGCCGACGATCGTCGCCGATCTGGGCGAGGCCGGGCAGATGGCGTGGGTGGTCACGGCCTATTTACTGGCGGAGGCGGTGGCGACCGCGCTGGCGGGTAAGCTCGGCGATCTCTTCGGCCGCAGGCTGATCTTCCAGCTCAGTGCGCTGATCTTCATCATCGGCTCGATGATCGCCGGTCTGGCCAACGGGATGACGTTGCTGATCGTCGCCCGCGGCATCCAGGGGTTCGGCGCGGGCGGTCTGATGGTCACCGCGATGGCGCTGATCGCCGACACCATTCCGCTGCGGCAGCGCGGTAAATATCAGGGCGCGCTCGGTGCCGTATTCGGTGTCACCACGGTGATCGGGCCGACGCTCGGCGGGGTGTTCACCGACCATGCGAGCTGGCGGTGGTGCTTCTACGTCAACGTGCCTGTCGCGGTGATCATGATTGCCATGGCCGCGCGCACCATCCCGCGGGTGCGCGCGGTGGTCAAGCCGATCATCGACTACGCGGGCATCGGACTCGTCGCGGCGGGTGTGTCCTGTCTGATTCTCGGACTGGAGTGGGGCGGGCAGGAGTACGCGTGGGGCTCCGCGACGATCATCGGGCTGTTCGTGGCGGCGGTGCTGCTGCTGGCCGCATTCGTCGCGGTCGAATTGCGGGCCAGGGAACCGACGCTGCCGATGAGCCTGTTCCGCAGCCGCGTGTTCACCGTGTGCTCGATCCTCAGCTTCATCGTCGGATTCGCGATGCTCGGCTCGATGACGTATCTGCCCGCGTATCTGCAGTATGTGAACGGGGTTTCGGCCACCGCGTCCGGCATTCGCACGCTGCCGCTGGTGGTCGGGTTGTTCATCACCTCGATCCTGTCCGGGCAGGTGGTCGGAAAGACCGGTCGCTACAAGTACTTTCCGATCGTCGGCACATTGGTGATGGCGCTGGGGCTGTACCTGATGTCCACCATGGGGCGCAACACCGGCGTGTGGTTGGAATCGCTGTACATGCTGGTGCTCGGCCTCGGGCTCGGCCTGAGCATGCAGGTGTTGACCATCGTCGTGCAGAACACTGTGCCGTACGCGCAACTCGGCACCGCGACCTCGGGTGTCACATTCTTCCGCACGCTCGGAAGTGCCTTCGGCACAGCGATATTCGGCACGCTGTATACCAATCGGATCGGACCGAACCTGGCCGCTGCGCTCACGCAGGTCCGGGTCGTTTCGCCGGAGGTCGCGGCGGATGCGAAGTCGTTGCGTGCGCTGCCTCCTGAGGTGTCCGCGCCGATCATCGATGCCTATGCCGAATCCATCGACCACGTCTTCCTGTGGGTGGTGCCGGTCGCGCTGGCCGGTTTCGTGGTCGCCTGGTTCCTGAAGGAGGTGCCTCTGCGCGACAGTTCCCGAGCGGGTGCGACCGATGTGGGCGAGGGCTTTTCGATGCCGGAGTCCCCGGATCGGGTGGTGCTGCTGGAACGCGCCGTCGCCGACACCATGCGCAAGGCGCGTGAGGAGGGGCCGATCGGTCCGCGCATTCTCGCGGATTCGGGCAGCGGGCTGACGCGCGGCGAGGCCTGGGCGTTGGGGCAGGTCTATATGCACATCCGTATCCGGGGGATGGCGACGCTGGCTGCGATCGCACAGCGGCACAAGGTGCCGGACGAGGTCATCGAACCCATCTACGACCGGGTGATCGGCCGCGGCTATCTCGCCGAAGACGGTGCGGGACTGCGACTTACCGATGCCGGACAGGACGAGGTCGATCGGATCCAGGCGTCGTGGCGGTGCTGGCTCGATACCAAGCTCGACGATTGGGACTGCGCCGATCCGGCCGACCGCGCGCTACTCGATCAGGCCCTGGAGAACATCGCAGCCAAACTGCTCGACGAGGAGACCAGAGAGCGCGAGCCTGTCCGCGCCTAGTACTTGTGCCCGAATGCTCGTAGACGTATATTCGTAGACGAGTAAGGAGGTGTCCATGGCCACGAAGCGCAAGGTGAACAATCTGCTGGCGCTGGCGGTGCTCGCGACCGTCATCGAACGGCCGATGCACCGCTACGAAATCGCCTCGCAGATGCGTGAGCGCGGCAAGGACCGCGATATGGACATCAAATGGGGCTCGCTCTACACCGTCGTGCAGAACATGGAGAAGGCGGGCTTTCTCGAGGTCGTCGGCAATGAGCGCGACGGTGCTCGGCCGGAACGCACGATCTATGCGATAACCGATGCCGGTCGCGCCGAAATGGCCGACTGGACAAGGGAATTGATTGCCGAGCCGGCGCCGGAACACCACCGGTTCACGGCCGGACTCTCCGTCGTGGCGGCACTGCCGCCGGATGAAGTCGTCGAGTTGCTCGGCCGGCGCATCGACGCGCTGGGTCGCATCATCGAGGCTGCGCGCCGAGAACTCGATCAACTCGCGGCCGCCAATCTGCCCAGGCTGTTCGTCGTCGAAGCCGAATACGGTGTGGCGATGCTGGAGGCCGAGGTGGCGTGGGCCGCGTCGCTGCGTGACGAGATCGCGGCGGGCGCTTTCCCCGGCGTCGATCTCTGGCGGCATATGCATGCCGTCGGCATGACGCCCGCCGAGGTCGCGGAGGTAGTGGAAAGGGGGATGACGGAATAGAGACCGGGCCCGGCGGGGTGCGGCAACACCGCCGCCGAGCCCGATGTAACCGTCTCGAACCGTGTCCGCATGCGCGCACCCGGCTACAAGGCTGGCAACCACAGGATAACTGGGTGTGCGATGGGGCGGTCGGTTCGGGCTTTCGAAGAAACCCGTATCGCACATCATTGGAGTACACCCATGTCCAAATCAGAAACGGCCATCGTTATCGGCGGTGGTATCGCCGGACCTGTCACGGCCACCGCATTGCACAAGGCGGGCATTGCCGCTCGCGTCTACGAGGCCTATCCGGGTCCTACCTACGGCATCGGCAGCGGGCTGGCATTGGCGCCGAATGGTGTTGCCGCCCTCGACATTATCGGTGCCGGTGACCTCATTCGTGAGATAGCGAGTCCGATATCGCATACCCAGCTGTCGGTCGGCGGCAAAGTGCTGCGGATGCCGGAAATGCCAGACGTTCCGTCGTTGAAGATGGTCGACCGCAATGAACTGCACCGGACGCTGCACGATCACGCGGTCGCCGCCGGTGTTCCTTTCGAATACAACAAGCGACTCGTGCGCGTCGAGGAGGACGCGGACGGTGTCACCGCGTATTTCGCCGATGGCAGTAGTGCAACCGCCGATGTGCTGATCGGCGCGGACGGTATTCGATCCACAGTGCGCGGTCTCATCGACCCGGATAATCCGGGACCGGAGTACACCGGGATGATCGGATTCGGCGCGGTGCTCGACGGTGATTTCGGAATTCCGCCGGAGACAATGGTTTTCGCATTCGGGAAGAAGGCGTACTACCTCTACGGAGCGGTCGACGGCAATAAGGTCATGTGGGGTGCGAATCTGCCGCACAAGGAGTATCTGTCGCTGACCGAGGCGCGCGCGATTCCGGCCGAGCACTGGTTGGCCATCCTGCGGGAGACCTACGCCGAGGACACCCCGGGTGGTGAATTCGCCCGCAGGACCACCGCCGAAAGCCTGGAAACGACTGGGGCACTGCACATTATGCCGCCGGTGCCGACCTGGTATCGGGGGCGCATGGTGCTGGTCGGGGATTCGGTTCATGCGCCGTCCAACAGCTCGGGTCAAGGCGCGTCGCTGGCCATCGAGAGTGCGGTACAGCTGGCACGGTGTCTGCGGGACCTGCCGGATCACACCTCGGCCTTCGCCGCCTACGAGGGCGTGCGGCGGCCTCGGGTGGAGGGTGTCGCGGCGCGGGCGCGCAAGATCAACCACAGCAAGACGCCGGGGCCGGTGGCGCGCCGGATGATGTCCATATTGATGCCGCTGCTGATCAAAGGGATGAACCCGGAGAAGACCATGGGGGTCGAGCAGCGGTATCGGATCGATTGGGATGCGCCGGCGCAGCAGGAGCTGGCGACTGTGCAGGCGTAGGGCTGGTGCTGCCTGCCTCTTCCAGGGGCAGGCGGCATTATTTTCGAACCCGATGGCCGGTTCGTCCGTAACGTAGGAGATGGGAACCGAACACCAGGGGGGATAGATGGTGCATACCGATCCTGCACTGCAGTTGACCGGGCTTTATAAGCGATTCGGCGGTCCGTGGGTGGTCGACGACGTCGGCCTCACGGTGCCGCCGGGCTCGTTCTTCGGGCTGGTCGGCCCGAATGGTGCGGGCAAGACGACCACCCTGTCGATGGCCTGCGGACTGTTACGGCCGGACGCCGGACAGGCGCGGATCTTCGGCGTCGATGTGTGGGCCGATCCGATCGCGGCGAAGACTTTGGCGGGCGTATTGCCGGATGGACTTGCGTTACCAGAGCGCCTGACGGGCCGAGAACTGCTGACCTACACCGGTTTACTGCGCGGACTGCCCGCGAATACGGTGGCTGAACGTGCCGAGGAATTGCTCGGAGTCTTCGAATTGACCGGTGCCGAACGGACTCTTGTCGTCGATTACTCCGCGGGCATGCGCAAGAAGATCGGGTTGGCGACGGCGCTGCTGCACGCGCCGAAACTGCTGGTGCTCGACGAACCGTTCGAGGCCGTGGATCCGGTATCGGCGAGCACGATTCGCACCATTCTGCAGCGGTTCGTCGCGGCGGGCGGTGCGGTGGTGCTGTCGAGTCATGTGATGGCGCTGGTGGAGAACCTGTGCGATCGGGTCGCGGTGATCACCGCAGGGCGGGTGGTGGCCGCGGGGACACTCGACGAAGTGCGCGGAGACAGCACCTTGGAGACGGCGTTCGTACATCTGGTCGGCGGCCGGGTCGGCGGGGAGGACGGGCTGTCGTGGTTGGCGTCCTGATTCGGATGCGGTTGTTGCTGACCAAGCGTGCGCTGGGCAATGGCTGGCAGGGTGTCACGTTCGTCAGCGGTGTGATCATCGGTCTCGTATTCGCGCTCGGCACAGCGGGTCTCGTCGGATTCGGGGTCCGGGACGGTGACGTGGCCGGTGGCATCACGGTGGCCGCCGCGTGGTTCGGGATATGGACGCTCGGCTGGCTGTGCGGTCCGGTATTGATGGGCAGCAGCGATGAGACCGTGCAGCCCGAACATCTGCGACTGTTGCCGCTGAGTCATCGGCAGTTGGCCACCGGGTTATTGGCGGCGGCCTTCGTCGGGCCCGCGCCGGTGATCAATCTGCTCGCCTTCTCCGGACTGATTGTGCTTGCAGCGCAACTGAGTTGGGCTGCGGCCGGGGTGGCACTGGTCGGTGTTGTGCTGCAGTTGATATTCGTGGTGGTGCTCTCGCGGGTGGTGCTGGCGTGGATCGGTGCCGCGATGCGTTCGCGGAGGGGGCGCGATCTCGGAGTGCTGCTCGCCGGTCTTGCCGGGTTGGCCTACTATCCGATGAGTTTCCTGCTGAATCATGTGGATTCGGTGCGGGAATCGGCACCGTGGTTGGCAAATATATTGCGCGCCTTGCCATCCGGGTGGGCACCTGTTGCGGTGGGGGCAGCTGCGCGCGGTGATTGGCTGGTGGCGCTCGGCGCGTTGGTCGGATTATCGGCCTTGACGGCGGTGCTGTGGCAGGCATGGTCGGTGCTGTTGCGGCGGCGGTTGACCGCGCCGCTGGATTCGGTATCCGGCACGGGCGGGCGTGGGATGCTGCTCGGCCGGGTGCGGACGTCCGCGCCGGTGGGTGCGGTGGTGGTCAAGGAGTTGCGGACGTGGTCTCGCGACAGTCGTCGCCGGGCGGCGCTATTGCCCGTGCTGTTGGTGGGGGCTCTGCTGCCGGTCTTTCCGGCAATCCAGGGCAACGGCTCGGGCGGTGCGGTGTTCGCGGGTGTGAGTGCCGCGTGGTTCGCGGGCCTGGCCGCCAACAATCTCTACGGCTACGACGGAACCGCGCTCTGGCAGACGTTGGTGACGCCCGGCGCGGTGCGCGCTGATGTGCGGGGGCGGCTGCTGGCCTTGCTGCTGGTGATCGGCCTGCCGTCCGTGCTGCTGGCCGTGGCTTTGCCGGGTGCGCTCGGCCGCTGGTCAATGTACCCGTGGACGCTGTCGCTACTGTTCGCTGTGCTCGGCGTCGGCGCGGGTTCGGCCGTATTCCTGTCGGTCACCGCGCCCTATCCGCTACCGCCGCGTACCGGAAACCCCTTCGCGTCCTCTGGAAATCCAGGCTGCGCAAAGGCTTTGATGCAAGTCGCCACCAGCCTCGGCCAACTGATCGCGGTGATCCCGGTCCTGATCGTGCTGATCATCGGCCTGGCCCTCGACCTGACCGCCGTGCTGTGGCTGGCCCTGCCGGTCGGGATCGCGATCGGGATCATCGGAGCAGTGGTCGGTGCACGTCTCGCCGAAGAGCGGTTGTCTGCTCATGGACCGGAGGTCCTTGCCGCTGTGCAGCCGCGTTGATGCTGGTCAGGAACGGTATTGCTGATGCGGTCGTTTGTGCATGCGAGCAGCGGATCGTCTGAAGGCCGGAAGTTCGTATAGTCGCGTCGACGATTGCGCTCACGCAGCAGCTAACGCCGCATCCAGCTGGCTTCCGAGGTAATCACGATCCGTCGAGCGCAGTCATATGGCGGTGCCGCAGGACGCGTCGTGCCGCGTTTCGACTGCGCTCGGCGAGCGAACCGGATCGGATAGCGCGGCAACCCATCTGGACGGAGTACTAGCTGGATCGGGCCAACGGGACATGGCTGGGACAGTCAGCGCAACGCGCACTCGTCACGCCTGGCTGCGAATCGAATGGCCCAGAGGTCATGGCGGGGATTCGAGCGATAGGCGCAGGCGCATGGGATGGCGATCGGCTGAGCGAGTATTGGGAGAGAAATACACTTGTTGGGTGGGCGATAGGAATTCCGATGGCAGTCTCGATCTGAATCAGCTGCGGACATTCCTAGCCGTGCATCGTGCCGGATCCATTACGGCGGGGGCGCGGTTGGTGGGGTTGTCGCAGCCGACGGTGACGACGCAGTTGCAGGCGCTGGAGAGGCGGCTGGGGTATCGGCTGTTCGAGCGGTTGCCGCGCGGGGTGGCGTCGACCACCGCTGCCGTGGAGTTGGCGGCGCGGGTCGCCGGGCCGTTGGATGCGCTCGACGGGGTTACGGCGCGCGCCGTGCCTGCCGAACCGGTGCCACAGCCGCCGGTGCGCTTGGCCGGACCTGCCGAATTGCTTGCGGTGCAGGCACTTCCGGCCCTCGCACCGTTGATCGAGCGTGGCGTGCGGCTGACGGTCACCGCGGGTCTTTCCGAGGAGCTGCTGGCCGGACTCCGCGCCGGACACTACGACCTCATCGTGTCCACGGTGCGCCCCCGCGGCCGCGCTTTGGTCGCCGAGCCGCTCGCGGACGAGGAATTCGTTCTGGTCGCCGCCCCCCAACTGGCCGCCCGCATCGATACCGCGCGGCTGCGCACCGACGGACCCACCGCCCTCACCGGTCTCCCCCTGGTCAGCTACTCGGCTGACCTCCCCATTCTCCGTCGCTATTGGCGACACGTCTTCGGCGTCCGCCTCGCCGCCGAAGCCGCAGTAGTCGTCGCCGACCTGCGCGCCATCACCGCAACCGTCGCCGCAGGCGCGGGCATCAGCGTCCTCCCGCGCTACCTCTGCGCACACGAACTCACCGCAGGCACCCTGGTCTCCCTACTCGAACCCGACGACCCGCCCATCAACACCGGCTTCCTGGTCCGCCGCCCCGGCACCACCTCACGCCCCCACATAGACCTGGTCCACAACCACCTACGAGCCGCCGCCCGTACCTGGTGAACCCGCGCCGACGCGGACGTCGGTACCCGTCGCTGCCGACACGGCGACATGTTGACGCGGCGGGCCGGTCCGCGACCGGTTTACCAGTCGCCGGGCACACTTGGTGAACTGCCGCCGCCGAGGTAGATATGTGGATTTCGCACCACTGCGACCCGTCAGTCTGTTCGACAGGTTCGCAGACGGTTTGCGAGTCACCGCCTGCAGTCGGTGAATCGCCGCTGAGGTACGTGCGCAGGCTTCGCGCCGCCGCCGACGCATCGCGACCCGCCCGCGCATCGGTCCCGTCTGCCGGCGGTGCGAGTCGCCGGGCACCGACCCTGACGCGGGCACTGGTTGTGGGCCGAGGTCGGCTGCTGCGTCGTCGCCTCCGTCGCTGAGTTCACATCGCGACAAACGCTAGTTGGCGTGTGCTTGGCGCTGTTCGGAGCGGCGGCGGAGGAATTCGGCGGTTCGGTCGTCGGCGGGGAGGAAGGCTTCCAGGTGGAGTTCGGAGAGGGTTATGTCTACCGCGGTGGCGAAACTGGTGATGGTGGTGATGAGGCGGAGTTCGCCGTCGGGACTGGTCAGGCGCAGAGGGACGGCGAAGCCTAGGTGGTCGGGGCCTGGGGTGGCGGCGGGGAGGTAGCTTTCGAGTTCGGCGATGAAGTCGTCGAGGTGGGGGTCGGGGCTGCGCAGGGCCTTGCCGCGCAGGCTTTCGGTGACGTGGCGCCCCCATTCGGGCAGATTCAGCACGCGTCGTGCCAGGCCGTCGGGGTGCAGGGCGAGGCGGAGGACATTGATCGGCGGGGCGATCAGTTCCGCCGCGGAACCCTCGGTGAGGATGTCGAAGGCGGCATTGGCGGCGACCAGTTTGCCGTAGGGGCGGGTGACGACCGCGGGATAGGGCATGTGCCCCTCGAGAATGCGTTCCAATGCGACTCGCACCGGGCCCAATTCCGGTGTGTCCAGGTCGGATTCGGGAAAGATCGGGGCATAACCAGCGGCGAGCAGCAGTGCATTGCGCTCGCGCAGCGACAACTCCAGCGATTCGGCCAGCCGCACCACCATGGTGCGTCCCGGACGTGAGCGGCCCTGCTCCAGGAAGCTCAGATAGCGCTGGCTGGTGTCCGCGCGAATGGCCAGATCGAGCTGGCTCACATGTCGCTGTGTGCGCCAGTGCCGCAACTGCTGAGCGAATGGATTCGGCTCCATCACTGTCGTCATGGATTCAGTGATATCCGACCCGCGGTGTCCGCGCCATTCCCTGGAGGGAATCACCTGACCCGCATCGGCTTCATTCCCTGGAGGGAATCGCGCCGCAGCGCCGCGCTCGCAAAACTCGGTGCCATGAGCAACCGAGATGACAACAACCTGGCCCACTTCGCAGAGCGCTACATGGCCCAGTGGAACGAATCCGATCCGGCGATCCGCCGCAAGATGATCGAGGAGATCTGGGCGCCCGCCGGTGCACAGACCCTGGTCGACCCGCCGGTGGAGATCCGCGAGGCGGCGGTGAACCTGAATTTCGCCGTCCCCGCCCTGGAAGTGCGTGGCCATGACGCGATGGAAGCCCGGGTGTCCCGCGCTTACGAGATGTTCGTGGCACCCGGCGAGTACACCTTCGAGGTGGGCGCTGCCACCCGGCTGCCCGCCGGTCTGATCGGCCTGCCCTGGTCGATGATTTCGCGTGCCGACGGTTCCGTCGCGGGCGGCGGTTACGAGGTGATCGGCCTCGACTCCGACGGGCGTATCACCTTCGACCACCAATTCATCGAAGGCGTGCGGTGACCGACGGCGCGACCTTGCGGTTCAGTCGAATCGTGCGCACTGCGGACGGCGGCTCCCGATTCGCCGATGCGGAGCTCGCATTGACGGGGCGAACCGTCACCGCAGGCGTACCCGCGATGGCCGTCGCCGGAATGTCGGCGGCGACAACCGTAACCTACCTGCGCAGTGCGCAATTCGACAGCGAGCCGCATTCCGCTCCGGCGCAGCAGTGGGTCGTGATGCTGCGCGGCGTGATCGAAGTGACGACGAGCGACGGCGCTCGGCGCAGATTCGGGCCCGGCGACCTGGTCCATGTCGAGGACACCGACGGCCACGGCCACATCACCACCGGTATCGGAGAAGCGCCCTTCGAGGCGCTGTTCGTGCCCACCACAGGAAGCAGATCATGAAAGCCATTGCCTACCACCTCGATCCACTACAGGGCCTCGCCGGTTTGACCATCCGAGACCAGGAACTGCCGCAGCCGGGACCGAATCAGGTGGTCATCAGGGTGCGCGCGGCCTCGCTGAATCGGCGGGACCTCATGCTCATGGACGGTATCTACCCGCTGCCCGCCACCCCGGGCATCATCCCGCTTTCCGATGGCGTCGGTGAGGTCATCGCGTTGGGCGACAACGTGACTCGCGCCGCCATCGGCGATCGCGTGACCGCGTCGTACTTCGTGCGCTTCATCAACGGCCCGCAGCGGCTGGCGCAGGTCGCCGAACAGTACGGCGCCAACTTCAACGGGATGCTCGCCACCTACGCGGTGATCGAAGAGGATTCGGTGGTGCATGTCCCCGAACATCTCACCGATGTCGAGGCGGCCACGCTGACCTGCGCGGGAGTCGTCGCGTGGGCCGCGCTGACCACACCGGTACCGGTGTCTCCGGACCAGACGGTACTGACTGTCGGCAGCGGTACCGTCGCGTTGTTCGCCGTGCAGCACGCGAAAATGCTCGGCGCACGGGTCATTTCGATCACCTCCGGCCCGGATAAGGCCGAGCGGCTGCACAAGCTCGGCGCGGACGAGACCATCGACCGCAACGCGACGCCCGACTGGGACGAGAAGGTGCTCGAACTCACCGGCGGCCACGGCGTCGAACATGTGGTGGAGGCCGTCGGACTGCCCACCCTGTCGAAATCGGTGCGCTCCGCGGGCTACAACGCGATGATCACCATGATCGGCGCCACCCAGCTGCCGGAAGGCGAGGCATTCGAGAATCCGTTCGTCGGACCGTATCTCGCGATCCGCCGGATCGCGGTCGGCAGCCGGGACGATTTCGAGGCGATGAACCGCACCATCACCGCACACCGCATGCGCCCGGTCGTCGATCGAACATTTCCGCTCGACCAGGCGGTGCAGGCGTACCGCTACTTCCGCGAGGACAATCCGTTCGGCAAGGTCGTCATCACCATGCCGTAGCCCGGATCAGGCCTCGAAGGGCACGGTATTGCCTGCCGCATCGCGGGTTCCGGCGGTGGCTTCGATGGCGGCCGCCAGCTCGGCGACGGTAGTCCAGGTGCGCGGCGGCTCCGCCTCGAGATTGCCGATGGTGTACCAGGTCTCGGTCTTGCGATAGCGCACCAGACCTTTACCCGTCGCATCGACGGTCACATCGAGCTCGCCGGAGACCGTCCCTTCCTCTTCGGTCATGACGGCCGCCTTGGCGGAAATCTCGATGATGTCGCTTATTTGAACTCTCCTCGACTGACGCAGTCGGCGACTGCGTTGCGCAGTGCGGTGTGTTCGGCGGGATCAACGTTCAGCGCATATTTTACTTTGATCTTGACGTAGTGCTCGAGATAGCCACACCGGAATTTTCCCGGCGGCAGATAGTTCGCGGCGTCCTGATCGCCCTTGGACCTGTTAGCCGAAGGATCGGAGGCGATCAGATTGACGGCGTCGTTGGCGATCCGGCGGCGGGTATCTTCGTCGCGCTTATTCGCACCCGAACGCCAGGCCTCGGCCAGCGGCACGATGTGTTCGGCGTCGACACCGGCCGGGTCGGTAATGAACTTGTACGGCTTGAGTTTTCCGGTCTTCGAATCCATGACGCCGTACTGGTCCTGCCAGCCACCACCCTTACCAACCGTGAGCTCACAGGTCTTAGGGTCGAGTTTGACCGATCCCGTCGCGTCCCTGAGCATCATCACGTCACGGCTGGTGCACTTGCTGTACTGCGCGAAATCGGGGCCGAAGCCGTGCTCGGTCTTATTGGTGTCCCAATGCGGGAACTTCTCCCGGCTGTAGCCTTCCATCGCCTCTTCGGGCGCATCGACGAGCTGGCCGAGCAGTTCATTGATGTCCTTGCCGGACGCCGTCGTGACATTCGCCGGTCCGGATCCATTGCCGGTCTGACCGGTCCGCTGGTCGATGAATGAATAGCCAACGGCGACAACGACAGCCAATACGATGGGTGCACAAACGGCGAGTACGCGACGCGCGGTGCGGGACGACAACCACTTCACAAGATCGAACTTCCTAGCCTCGCACCGATGAATTTGTCGGGCGTCAAGCTACCTGCGGCCGCTCGTCCCGTATGTGATTGTCGCGTATGACGTTCGGCACAGCTAGTCGAGGAACGCACGGTGTGGCAAGGGGACTCGACGGTAGACGTGAAACCACCCCTGGCTCGGCGTGCCGGCGCCGTTCCAGGGGTGGTCGTGTCACGAATGAGCTCGTGCGCGGCCGAATGAACGGGCCGGTTGTCCAGGCCGGATGATCCGTTCTCGCGGCGCCACGAGGCTGATGAGGGAAGTCTCGTCGTGCCGTGTCGTACTGCGGATAACTCCTCGTGACGGTCTGTGTGAACTTCATTGTTCTTACGTAGAGAGACAGTAGATCATTCCAGATTCCTTTGCAATTGCTTTACTTAAGTCTGAGAATCTCCTGAATGGCGCATCGGCCGGTTGAAACATGTACGGCTCACATACGGAAGTTAGGTTTACCTGCAGTAGTCGTGAGATCGGCCGCGAACGAGCCTTCCAGGCTGGTGACGAGCGTCACATTCGGTGGCGGTCACAGCCGGGCCGAAACCTGTGTCGAAACCGGGTGCAGGCACAAAAGCCGGATCCAGGAAGGACCCACATCATGGCCACCGTCGACGTTCTCGACTCGTTCATCAACTACACCGACCTCGGTACCGGTTCGGTACCGGTGGTGTTCCTGCACGGCAACCCGACCTCATCGCACCTGTGGCGCAATGTGATCCCGCACGTCGCCGATCAAACCCGGGTGCTCGCCCCGGATCTGATCGGAATGGGTGCGTCCGGGAAGCCGGACAGCGCCTACCGCCTCGCCGATCACGCCCGTTATCTGGATGCCTGGTTCGACGCACTGGGCCTGGACCAGGTCGTCATCGTCGGCCACGACTGGGGTGGTGCGCTCGGTATGCATTGGGCGGCACGGCATCCCGAACGCATCCGGGGCATCGCACTGATCGAGACGTTCCTGCGGCCGATGCGCTGGGAGGAACTCCCGCCGCTCGGCGCCGAACTGTTCCGGAAATTCCGGACGGCTGAGGGGGAGCGAATGGTGCTGGTGGAGAATACGTTCATCGAGTTCAACCTGCCGAGGGGCATTGTCGATCTGAAGCAGGAAGATCACGATGTGTATCGCGCACCCTTCCCGACGCCGGAATCGCGCAAGCCGATGCTGGCCTGGACGCGGGAATTTCCGCTGGAGGGCGAACCCGCCGATGTGGTCGCGCTGGTGGAGAAATACGACCGGTGGGCGGCGGACTCGCCGGAGGTGCCGAAGCTCATCATGGCGCTCGACAATGGCGTCGGCCTCGGTTCGCCGGAGGTGATCGGCTGGGCTGCCGAGACGTTCGCCAGTGCAGAGGTCGTGTCGGTCGGGGAGGCGGGGCATCACGCTCCGGAGGATCAGCCCGTTGCCATCGGGACCGCGGTCGCGACGTGGTTGCGCGCGCACTCGTTGACGGCGGCGACCGCGAGTGCATGAGCGGGGTGCGCCGCGCGGGTGCGAGTCACCCGCGCGGCGCATATAGGACTTGCGTAATGCCGGATACCGCCGAAGGATTGTGCGGTGGAACCCGAGCTATCGCACCCCGACCCGCCCACGGCAGAAAACGCCGAAGACATCGCTCGGGAGCGGGAACTGGTCGATCGGGCGATTGCCGGTGACGCAGCCGCCGTCTCGGATGTGGTGCGGCGGCTACAGGATCCGCTGTACCGGCTGGCGCTGCGCATGGTGTGGCGACCCGCCGAGGCCGAGGATGCGACGCAGGAAATCCTGCTTCGCGTGGTCGGCAATCTCGCGACGTGGCGGGGTGAGGCCAAACTACTGACCTGGGCCTACCGGATCGGCGTCAACTATCTGCTGAACCTGAAACGGCAGACGCCCCAGGAGGCGGCGCAGCTCAGCCTCGACGCCTACCGTGACGATTTGGCGGACGGGCTCGTCGCCGACGACTATCGCGGCCCCGAGGCCGAGCTGCTCACCCATGAGGTGCGGTTGAACTGCAGTCAGGCCATGCTGCAGTGCCTGGCCCGCGACGAGCGGGTCGCCTTCGTACTCGGTGACGTTTTCGAACTCGCTTCCGCCGACGCGGCCTGGATTCTGGGTATCACCGCACCCGCCTTCCGAAAGCGGTTGGAACGAGCCAAGAAACGCATCGGCACATTCCTGAATGCGACCTGCGGGGTGGCAAACCCCGAGGCTTTCTGTCGCTGCTCCCGTCGGGTGGACAAGGCATTGGCGCTGGGGCGCGTCGATCGGAAGCGGCCGGTATTCGCCCGGCATGCGGTGAGTGCGGGCGGCCGCAGCGTCACTGAGGCCGAACAGCAGATGATCCGGCTGCACGACGCCGCGGCGGTAATCCGGCTGCATCCGGATTACGCTGCGCCGCAGGCGAAAATGGACGCGATCGCCGGGCTACTGAATTCGGGCAGGTTCCCGATGCTCGACTGATTACGCGTTGGCTGGAAAGCGAACCTCGGTCAGTTCTTCGGATTTGGTCCACAATGCGGCGGCGAGGTCGGCATTCGCGGCGGCTGTGCTGCGGCCGACGATCTTCGGGTGACCGCGGAATTCGAACCAGCTGTCCGGGCCGATATAGCTTCCCGGCGGCAACTCCTGGCTGGCGGCGAACAGCGTGGGCAGCGCGCCGAAACTCGCATCCTGGGCGAGCAGTTTATTGCCCACCTGCATGACCTCGTGCAGGATCCGGTTGCCGGAATGGCCCTGCAGATTCGTTGCGGCCCAACCGGGATGGGCGCTCAGCGCGAGCCGGGATCCGGATTCGGTGAAGCGCCGCTGTAGTTCGAGGGTGAACAGCAGGTTCGCGAGTTTGGACTGTCCGTAGGCGGCAGCGGAGTTGTAGGACCGGGTTTCCCAGTTGAGGTCGTCGAGGTCGATGCTGCCGCGGCGGTGCGCCTGCGAGGAGACGGTCACCACGCGGTCGGTGATATGCGGCAGCAGCAGATTCGTCAGCGCGAAATGGCCGAGGTGGTTGGTGCCGAATTGGCGTTCGAAACCATCTTTCGTGCGTCCGGCGGGGACCAGCATGATGCCCGCATTGTTCACCAGCACATCGATATCGCCGGACCAGTCCGCGGCGAAGCGGCGAATGGAGGCCAGGTCGGCAAGGTCGAGTTCGCGCACCTCGGTGCGACCCGACATGCTCTTCGCCGCTTCCTCGCCGCGCGCGATATCGCGCACCGCGAGCACCACGCGTGCGCCGACGCGGGCCAGTTCGCGGGCCGTCACCAGGCCGATCCCGCTGTTGGCACCGGTGACGACGACGGTGCGGCCGTCGAATCGGGGCAGATCTGCTGAAGTCCACTTTTGGTTCGTCATAGCGCCCAATGTAGGCAGCGACAACAAAGTAGTCAATGCCAACAATGCCGCGGTATCGGATATCCTGCAGCAACCATGAGTTTTGTCCGCTCCCGCTCCTATCACCACGGTGACCTGCGCGCCGAGCTGCTCCAGCGCGCCGAGGCCACATTGCGCGAGTCCGGTGTGGACGGGCTTTCGCTGCGTCAGCTTGCCCGCGACCTCGGCGTCAGCCATGCCGCGCCGAGCAGGCACTTCCGGGATAAGCAGGCGCTGCTCGACGCGCTCGCGCTGGTCGGGTTCGACCGGCTCGCCGCGCTGTACGGCGAGGGCGACCCGACCGGATCGTTCTCCGAGCGGCTGCATGCCGTCGCACGCGCCTACCTGGATTTCGCGATCGACAATCCGGCGCTGCTCGCGCTGATGTTCGCGCGCAAACACAGTCCGACCTCGGGCGAGGAAATGCTGGCTGCGGTCGGGCGGGCATTCACCGTGCCGATCGCCGTGATTGCCGAGGGACAGGCAGGTGGCGAGGTCGTTGCGGGCGATCCGATGCGGATCGGTATCGCCGCCATTGCCGCACTGCAGGGGTTAGCCACCTTTGTCGGGTCCGGGTTCGTCGACGCGGAGAACGTGGACGTGGCACTGACCGAAACGATTACCCAGCTGACCTACGGTCTGCGCCCCCGCGATTGACCCGCGTCTACCTCGAGGAGAAGAACACGATGAGTTCGACCGTCACCGCACGGCACGCCTTCGACAGCGCGGTCGCGCTGAAATCCGACGGCGCCGGAAACTTCAGCGGTCGGACGACTCCCGAGTACGGCAATATGGTCGGCCCGTTCGGCGGCATCACCGCGGCAACCATATTGCGTGCGGTACAACAACATCCGCAATGTCTCGGTGATCCGATCTCGCTCACCGTCAACTTCGCGGGCCCGATCGCCGAGGGCTCCTTCGCCATTGCGGCGCAACCGGTGCGGACCAATCGCAACACCCAGCACTGGACGCTGTCGATGAGCCAGGACGGCATCGTGACCACCACGGCCACGGCGGTTTTCGGTACCCGCCGCGAGACCTGGACCGCTACCGAAGCCACCGCGCCCGCCGCTCCGCCGCCGGACACCGTCGAGCCGGACGCACTGCCCGAATTCATTGCCTGGGTGGACAATTACGAGATGCGCTTCATCGAGGGCGGTATCACCCAGCTCGACGGCGCTGCGGCACAACCGACTTCCACCACGACGCTCTGGGTCCGCGACCGGCCCGCGCGCCCACTGGACTATCCGGCCCTCACCGCGCTGAGCGATGTGTTCTTCCCGCGGGTGATGCTGCGACTCGGTCGCGTCGTCCCCGCCGGAACCGTCACGCTGACCGTGTATTTCCACGCCGATACCGACCGCCTCGCCGCCCAAGCCGATCACCCGCTGCTGGCCACCGCGCGCTCGCAGCATTTCGGCAAGGGTTTCTTCGATCAGTCGGCCGAACTGTGGGCGCACGACGGTGGGTTGCTCGCGACGAGTCATCAGCTGGTGTACTTCAAGGCCTGACGGATCAGGCCGGTCGGAGCAGCGGCCCGGTGAGTACCCCGCGAATGGTCTTGGCGGCGACGACGGCCCAGGCACTGACCAGTCCGACATACAGCACCACCGCGGCGACGGCGAAGAGATCGGCGCCGGTGTGGCCGTAGAGCACGGTGCTGCCGGTAATGCAGGTGCCCAGCGGGAAGGTGAAGCCCCACCAGGTCAGGTTGAACCGCAATTCGCCTGCGCGAGCGGTCTTTACGGTGACGGCGGTGGCCAGCGCCACCCACAGCATCGCGAATCCCCAGGTGACGACGCCGAAGATCACCGAGAAGACGGTCAGCCCCTTGGCGTAGAGGTCGGGCAGTGCCGAGGGACCGGCATCGGCGAGCAGGCCCGCGGCGGTGACGGATTGGCCGAGCGGGCCGAGCACGAGCCACAGGGTCGGCACCATGCCCGACTGCGGGATGCCGTGGTGCACCAGGCGTGACCAGATCATGGTAGTGGTGACCAGTGCGGCGATCAGGCTCAGGCCGAACATGGCCAGGCACAGCAGGATCATGGTGAGCCGCAATTGGCCTTCGGGCAGATAGGGGACCAGCAGTGCCCCCATGGCCGCCGACACCATCGGCGGCACCACGGGCATCAGCCAGCCACCGAAGGCGGCATCGGGCTCGATGTGGAAGTGGGTGAACATCCGGTAGGGAATGGCGACGGCGGTCAGCAGGCCGAGCACGGTGCCGAGCGACCACAACACCGCATCGATGATGAGTGCGGCATCGAGGCCGATCACATCGCGGCCGAGCAGCAGGGTGCCCCCGCCGACGGTCACCAGTGCCATCGGCGGTGCGCCGTAGAAATGCGCCATGACCGGGTGATCCTTGTGGCTGCGGGCCTGCTCTGGATAGCGCACCCAGTGCACCACCCAGGCGGCGCTCAATGCCACCAGCAGCAATGCGGCCAGCGCCCAGACGACGGTCGCCGCGCCGCGCAGTCCGGGGAACTGCAGCGGAAGCGTGGCGGCGGCGCCGGCGACAATGCTGGTGCCCATGACGGCGGCGAACCAATTGGGTGCGAAATGTCGCAGTGACGGGGATTCGATGCGGTGGGTCGCACTCTCGCCGAGCAGTTGCCGCGTGGGTGCGGGGCGCAAGGTTGCTATGGCGGTCATGAGTCCAGGTTCGTCGGCTTCGGCGGTGTCGAGTAGCCACCGCATTCCTATGGATGCATAGACTCGTTCTATGCCCCTGTCGCCGCGTGTTCCCGACCTGGCCGCGCTCGACCTGCTGCTTTCGGTCATCGAACTAGGCAGTCTCGGACGCGCGGCGCAGGCGCACGGCATCAGCCAGCCCTCGGCGTCCTCCCGCATCCGCTATCTGGAGAAGCTGGTCGGCGTGCCGGTGCTGGAGCGCACCACACTCGGCTCCCGGCCCACGCCCGCCGGGGCATTGATCGCCGAATGGGCGCGCGGGGTCGTCGATGCGGCGGAGCAATTGGACGCGGGCATCGACAGCTTGCGCTCCGAGCGTGATTCGCACCTGCGGGTGGCGGCAAGTCAAACCATTGCCGAATACCTGTTCCCCGGCTGGCTCATGACCCTGCGCGCCACGGCACCCGATACCGCGATCGCGTTGCAGTCCGGCAATTCCGTCGAGGTCGCGCAGGCGGTGCTCGACGGCAAGGACGCCATCGGCTTCATCGAGAGCCCGCGGAATTTCCGTGGGCTGGAGAGTCATATCGTCGCCCGCGATCAGCTGGTCGTCGTGGTCGACCCACAGCACCGCTGGGCCGGGCAGGGCTCGGTCGACCTGGCCGAACTCGCTCGAACCGCGCTGATCCAACGCGAACCCGGATCGGGCACCAGGACCTGGTTCGAAAATGCTGTCGCGCGGGCCATTGCGGGCTGGGAACCCACGGTCGCGCTGGAACTGTCCTCCACCACCGCGATCAAAACCGCGGTCGCCTCCGGCGTCGGTCCCGCCGTCCTCAGCTCCCTGGCCGTAGCCGCCGAAATCGCCGCGGGCACTCTTGTTTCCCCGACCGTCACCGGCCTGGATCTGACCCGAACCCTGCGGGCGGTCTGGCCGACGGGCCACCGCCTCACCGGCCCCGCCCGCGACCTCTACACCATCGCCCGCCGCAACTCCTAACCTGCGTCGGAGGTTTGGGCCGTCGGCGGAATTCCGGTGTCCAGGAAGCGGATCAGGCGATCGATGCGGATGGTGTGGTCGATACAGCGTTCGAGGTTATTGCCCACCAGGGCGATATCGATGGCGGCTTCGGTGGCGGTTCGTTCGGTCAGGGCCGAGTGGAGTTGTCGCTGGAGTTGATCCATTGCGGGGGTGCCGGATTCGGGAGTAACGGGTTGGCGGCCGGTGGCAACCGATTCGCCCGCGAGGGCGGTGTGGTGTGCGGCCAGCCGACCCATGGCGGTGAGGATATCCATAAGGGGTTGGGGTGCAACGGGTTCCGGATGGTACTTGTAGACCTGATCGGCGACTCGGTTGATCAGCGAGCCGATCCGGGACAGTTCACCGGCGATCTGGATGGCGGTGACCACATGCCGCAGGTCGCGCGCGACCGGCGCCTGCAGTGCGAGCAGCACCACGGTTCTGGCCTCGCAGGCGGAGTACATCTTCTGTAGCTGTTCGTCGATCGCGAAGGCCTCATAGGTTGCGGCGAGATCGGCATCGCCGAGCGCGGCCGTGGCACGCTCGGCGGCATCGTGGGCGAGCCGACACATGAGCGTCAAATCATTGGTCAACGCGATGAGCTCGCGAGTGAACTGGGTCCGCACTCCGCACATTGTCGCTTATCGCCGCGCTATCCAGTACACGAATCTCGAGTCGATCGTCGCATTGGCCGGAATACGTGGGTGTTCGGCTGGGAGGATTGTGAGGTGAAGCGCGATGTCTCGGCCCATCTCGATATCGGTATCGCCGCGCCGACCACCCTCGAATTCCAGCTCGCCGTCGCCAGGCTGCCCGGGCTCGAGATCGATGAGTCTCTGGTGTTCGAGCAGGATGGCCGCACGATCGGGCCGCAGGAGATTTCCGGGCCGCATGGCACCCGCATCCACAAATTCGCCACCGGTAGCGGCAATCTGCGCGTGCACTACAGCGCGACCGTTGTGGGCGCGGCGAACCTCGAACCGGCATCCGACTACGACATCGCGGTCTACCTGCGCCCGAGCCGGTTTGCCGAGAGCGACAAGATGTTGGGCTTCGCCGCAACCGAATTCGACGGCAATGCCGCACCCGCGGAACTGGCCGCCGCGGTGACCGCGTGGGTGCGCCGCCGCCTGCGCTACGTCGCGGGCAGCAGCGACCCGATCGATGGCGCGGTGGAGACATTGCTGTCCGGGGCGGGCGTCTGCCGCGATTTCAGCCACCTCGTGGTGGCACTGCTGCGCGCGGTGAAGGTGCCCGCGCGACTGGCCGCGGTGTACGCGCCCGGCCTGTATCCGATGGACTTCCACGCGGTCGCCGAGGCATATATCGACGGCGTGTGGCGCGCATTCGACGCCACCGGTCTCGCCCCGCGATCCTCGCTGGTCCGAATCGCCACGGGCAGAGACGCTTCCGATATCGCGTTCATGGACAACCACGGCGGCGAGGTCTTTGTGAACAGCATGTGGGTCAATGCGATCATCGACGGCTACCTGCCGTTCGACAACGGCATCGACCAGGTCTCGATCGTCTGATCGAGATCGGGCCGCCGCGGCTCCCGAAGGAGAAGGAATCGGCGGACGCCGTCGCCGTTGTTCAGGAATACCGCGACCGAGGTCCAAGCCTGGGCGATTACATCCGGCTGGCCGTCACCGTTGAGGTTGCCGCAGATGCGATCGGCCGGTGCTAGCGTCGGGACATGGCGAACTTGCGTGATATTCAGCACCGAGTCGTGACAACGCTTCAGCGGCGGCTGGGGAATCCGATTCTGCGCAGATTGCCGACGCAGCAGTTGCTGGAGACCGTCGGGCGCAAGAGCGGGCAGCCGCGTATTACGCCGATCGGGGGGCGACGAGTCGGCAAGGAGTTCTGGTTCGTCTCCGAATTCGGTGACAAGTCGCAGTACATTCGAAATATCAAGGCCGACAACCAGGTTCGATTGCGGCTGCACGGACATTGGCACACCGGTACCGCGCATCTACTGCCGGATGACGATCCGCGCGCACGGTTGCAATCGTTGCCCAAGGCCAACAGCACGGGCGTTCGATTGCTCGGCACCGACTTGCTGACCGTCCGGATCGATCTCGACGACTGACGCACCGCATGCGCCCGATCACACGCGATCGAGTGCGAATATTTTGCTGACACGATGGAAGTCATGCTCCGTGCGCCGACTTCCCGCTGGACCGTATTCATCCCGCTGCTAGCCGCGATCATCCTGGCCGCCACCTGGGGGCGATCGCTACCCGGAATCGGCGTGGTCGTGGTGGTCGCCGCGCTGGTCGGTGCGGTGCTGGCGGCGGTGCAGCACGCCGAGGTCATCGCGCATCGGGTCGGTGAACCGTTCGGGTCCCTGGTGCTCGCGATCGCGGTGACGGTGATCGAGGTCGGGCTGATCGTCACGATGATGGTGAGCAGTGGGGAGAAGTCCGCGGCGCTGGCCCGCGACACCGTTTTCGCGGCGGTCATGATCACCTGCAACGGCATCTTCGGTCTGTCGTTGCTGGTCGGCGCGGTTCGGAGGCGGGTGGCGGTATTCAATGCCGAGGGCACCGGCGCGGCGCTCGGCACGGTTGCGACCGTGTCCACCCTCAGTCTGGTCCTGCCGACCTTCACCACCAGTAAGCCCGGGCCGGAATTTTCCCCAGCGCAGTTGGCCTTCGCCGCGGCGGCCTCCCTACTGCTGTATGCCCTGTTCGTAATGGTGCAGACCGTCCGGCATCGCGATGACTTCCTGCCCGTCGAGGAATCCGATGGCGCCGATGAGCGCGGCGATCGGCCCGCGGTGCGCGCGACGCTGCTCAGCCTGGCTATGTTGATGGTCGCCTTGGTCGCGGTCGTCGGTCTGGCCAAGGTGGTATCGCCGTCGATCGAATCGGCCGTCGCCTCGGCTGGTCTGCCGCAGTCCGCGGTCGGCGTGGTCATCGCTCTGCTCGTCCTACTGCCGGAAACTCTCGCGGCCGTGCGTGCCGCTCGCCGCGATCAGGTGCAGATCAGCCTCAATCTCGCGCTCGGCTCCGCCATGGCGAGCATCGGCCTGACCATTCCGGCGATCGCCGTAGCAACTATCTGGCTAGATGGTCCGCTGGTCCTCGGGCTCGGTGCGACGCAGATGGTGCTGCTTGCCTTGACGGTCGTCGCCGGTGTGCTGACGGTGGTGCCGGGTCGCGCGACGCTGCTGCAGGGCGGTGTCCATGTGGCTCTGTTCTCGGCTTTTGTGTTTCTTGCTGCCAGTCCGTAGCCGGTGTGACCGGATCCATGAATGACCGCTCCGAGCGGGGTAAACGGCCGCTAAGTGGCGAGCATCACAGCTCGCTGATTTTGTTGTGACTCGCAGTAACGATTAGCTTGCTGGATGTTGGCATCGACGCCGAATCCGGAGAGTGCGGCATGAAATTCGACACAGCCCGTGCCGCAGGCGCGACACCGGGATACGGACTATGACGCCGGACCTGCATGTCCGCGAATCCGCGAGTTCGGTTGTCCGGAAGAACTTTTCGGATACGGTCGTCTCGTCGCTGCGCACCTTCGGCAGAGCCTTCGGCGTCGCGCAGGAGTCGGTCCTCGGCGCGGTCGGTGATATCGCCCGCGGCCAATTCCAGTGGCGCGAGGCCCTGCTCCAGGCTTGGCGGTTGATCACCGTCACGACCATCCCCGCGATCTTGATGGCGATCCCGTTCGGCGTGATCGTCTCGATCCAGGTCGGCAATCTCATCCACACCCTGGGCGCCGATTCGCTGCTCGGCGCGACCGGCGGACTCGGCGTCATCAAGCAGGGCGCACCGATGGCGACCGGCTTCCTGCTCGGCGGCGCAGGCGCGGCGGCCATTGCGGCGGACCTCGGCGCACGCACCATTCGCGAAGAGATCGACGCGCTGAACACCATGGGCATCAGCCCGATCCACCGCCTGGTGATCCCGCGAATGGCTGCGATGCTGATGGTCGCGCCGCTGCTGAATATTCTGATCATTTTCGTCGGCATCATGGCCGGGTACGCGGTCGCCATCGGCGGCCAGGGCGTCACGCCGGGTAGCTACTGGGCCACCTTCGGCTCGTTCACCACCACCGCGGATGTGTGGGTCTCGCTGGTGAAGGCGCTGATATTCGGCTTTCTCGTGGTGGTCATCGCGTGTCAGCGCGGGCTCGAGGCCAAGGGCGGACCGCGCGGTGTCGCCGATGCGGTGAATGCCGCCGTGGTGCTGTCGGTCGTCTCGATCACCGTGGTGAATCTGGTGCTCACGCAGGTGACCGCGATGTTCCTGCCGACGAGGTTGGCGTGATGGCGATTTCGTCCTACGCCCCCAAGGGGTTCGGCTGGGTCACGCGGTATTTCCGTCGCGGTAGTCGGGTGCTCGGTGCGGTCGACGGGTTCGGCTTCGTCGCCGTATTCGTGTGGCAGGTGCTCGCGGCGATTCCGTTGACGCTGAAGCGGTATCGCGGTGAGACCATGCGTGCCATTACCGATATGACCTGGGGTCGCGGCTCGGTCGTGGTCGGCGGCGGGACGGTGCCGATGATGATCGTGCTCGGTCTGGTGATGGGCGCGTCCGTCGCGGTCGAATCGTTCGCGACGCTGAGCATGCTCGGGATGGGTCCGGTCACCGGCATCGTCTCGGCCTATGCCACCACTCGTGAGTTGGCGCCGATCGCGGCCGCGGTCGGTTTCGCCGCGCAGGCCGGTTGCCGGATCACCGCGGAGATCGGTTCGATGCGCATCTCCGAGGAGATCGACGCCATCGAGGCGCTCGGTCTGCGCTCGGTGCCGTTCGTGGTCACCACCCGGGTGCTCGCGGGTGCGTTGGCCATCGTGCCGACCTTCCTGATCGCGCTGATCCTCAGCTACGCGGCCTGCCGCGGCATCATCACGCTCGTGCACGGCCAGTCCGCGGGCGTCTACGACCACTACTTCTTCCAGTTCGTCTCCGGCTTCGACGTGATCGCCGCGGTGATCAAGGTCGCCATCTTCGGGACGGTGGTGATCCTGGTGCACAGCTATTACGGATTCTTCGCCACGGGCGGGCCCGAGGGCGTCGGTATCGCGTCGGGTCGCGCGGTGCGCACGAGTTTCGTGGCCATTATCGCGATCGACATGGTGCTCAGCATTGTGCTGTGGGGCTTCAACGCGGCGATCAGTTTTACGGGGTAGCGGATGCCGAAGTATGGAATGCCCGGCGTTGCCGCGGATAAGAAGCGTTCGCGGACGGTCGGTTCGGCGATCATCGCGCTGATAGCCGTTGTCGCCCTTGCGACCACGCTCTATAGGCACCTGCGTGTCGACGAGGGGCTGCGGATCGCCTTGCACACCCAGGAAATCGGTGACGGTGTCAGCGCTGGCACGCAGGTGCGTCTCGACGGTGTGCTGGTCGGCACGGTCTCGCGGATCGCGCCGGATGAGCGCGGCACCCAGCGAATCACCTTGCAGCTGGACCAGTCCCGGCTCTTCGGCATCGATGACAGCCTGCGCGTCGACTACGCGCCCGCCAACCTTTTCGGCATCAGCGAACTCGAATTGCGCCGTGGCCCGGGCGGTTCGCCGTTGCGACCGGATGCGGTCATCGAGCTGACCGGGGGACGCGCGGCGGATGTCTACGACGCGACGATGGGCAGCATCCTGCGCAGCCTGTCCCAGGTCGGCGCGACCATATTCACACCGCAGCTGGCCAGTGTCATCGCCCAGGTCTCCGCGGATTTCCAGGCATTCACCCCGCTGGTGCAGGCGCTGATCACGGTGGCACGCACGATTGCCGACAACCAGACCATGCCGACCTCCGAACTCGTCGGCAGACTCGGCCCGGCCTTCGACGGCGGCGGCAAATTCGCGGGCGCGACCATCCAGGTCCTCGACCAGATCCGCGATATCAAGATCCTGCAGACCGATCGCGAGCACTACGACCGCGGTGCCGCCGCGCTGACCGGCAGCATCCTGCCCGCGCTCGGAACCACGCTGACCACCGCGGGCACCCACTTCGCCGAGGGCGCCGACATGCTGGCGCCGATGCTGAATGTGTTGGCGCAGATGGTGCCTCGACCCCAGCAGTCCGCGGCCGAACTGCGCGCCCTGCTCGAGCGGCTGCGGGCCGCCATGCCGGATACGCCCGACGGTCCGGTGTTGAATCTCGATGTCGATCTGCGGGGCGTGCCCGGTATCGCGGTGCCGCTGCTCGGTCAGGCGGGTGTGCGATGACGGTGCGTGGCGCGGCCTGGCGGCTCGGGGTTTTCGCCGCGGTGATGATCGTGGTGCTCTCGCTCGTACTGACGGCGATCAAGCGGCCGGTGGCCGGGGATACCGAGGCGCACGATGCGCTGTTCACCGACGCCAACGGCCTGAAGGTCGGTGATGACGTGCGCATGTTCGGCGTGCAGGTCGGCAAGGTCGAGGGCCTATCGCTCGACGGTATCAAGGCCAAGGTCCGGTTCACCGTGAAGACCTCGACGCCGATCTACGACAACAGCATCCTGGCCATTCGCTACCAAAACCTCACCGGCCAGCGGTATATCGACCTGCAGCAGCAGCCGAATCCCGGTGTCCGGCTGCCCGCGAACGCGGTCGTCGATACCGAGATGACACTGCCGTCCTTCGATGTGACCAGCCTGTTCAACGGCCTGAAACCGGTGCTGGCCACCATGTCTCCGGAAGCCGTCAACCAGTTCACCGAGAGCATGCTCGCGGTGATCGAGGGCGACGGTTCGGGTTTGGGTCCGGCCATGGATGCCATCGGCAAGCTGAGCAAGTACGTCGGCGATCGGCAGACTGTGATCGCGACGCTGGTGCGCAATATGTCCGAACTCGCCGACCGGGTCGGTGGCCGGGTGCACTATCTGGTTCCGCTGCTGGCCCGGCTGACCGATATTTTCCAAGCGCTGCAGACGAATATCGGCGGTCTCGCCGAATTCGCGATGAACGCTCCTTCGGTGCTCGGACCGCTCGACCGGCTGCTCGCCACCGTCGGCCTGACCGCCGACAGCGGCGCGGATATCGACGGGCTCATCCGCAAACTCTTCCCCGACCCGAAGGAAGCCGTCGACGTTTTCGGCAAGCTGCCCGGGCTGCTCGCCTCGATCGACAATGCCGTGCCGCGCACCATCGCGGACTGGAAACCGGAGTGCAGCAAGGGGAATGCGGACCTGCCGAGGCCCGTGCAGGTGCTGGTCGGCGGACAGAAGGTGGCCGTATGCAACGGGTGAGACGGTGGTTCGGCGGAAATACGCCGATCCTCGACGAACCGGCCCGGCTGCGCAAAGAAGTGCGGCTCGGCATTATCGGCGCGGTGCTCGTGGTCATCGTAATGGGCGCTGCCGCAGCGCTCTACGTGATTCCCTTCGGCAAGACGACCTATACCGCGGAGCTGTCCGAGGCGCAGTCGGTGAAGTCCGGCGACGATATCCGATTGGCGGGCATCTCGGTCGGCACCGTGAAATCGCTGGAGCTGAAACCGGATAAGGTCGTCATGCGATTCACCGTGGACTCGGATGTCTTCGTCGGCGACCAGACTTCGCTGGATGTGCGCATGCTCACGGTGGTCGGCGGCCATTACGTCGCAATGTTCCCGGCGGGCACCGAGCCGCTCGGCGACAAGCCGATTCCGGCCGATCGAGTTCGCCTGCCCTACAGCCTGATTCAGACCTTCCAGGATGCGACGGCTCCGATCGGCAAGATCGACGGTGATACTTTGCGGCGCAATCTGGCGGCACTGGACAAGTCGGTCGAGGGCGCGCCGGATACCTTGCGCACCACATTGGATACCGTCGGCAGCTATATCGATGCCATCGACCGCCAGCGCACCCAGGTGTCGAATGCCATTGCGGTGGCCGATGAATACGTGACCATGTACGACGGCGCGAAGAGTGATCTGCGCAGGTTGATGGAGAATGCCAATCTGCTCGAGACCGTACTCCTCGATAAGCGTGCCGAGCTGCGCGAATCGATTGCCTTGCTCAACAGCGTGGTTCAGCGGGTCGCCGCACTCGCGCCTTCTTGGGATTCCACGCTGAAACCCAAGGCACAGCAGTTGGCCGATGCGCTGCCGCGGCTGGAACAGATGGGCGTTCAGTTGGAGCCGATCATCTCCTCCGCACATGACCTGAGCCAGAAGTTGCAGGGCCTGGTTATTCCTGAGGCCGGGGTCGTGGTGGACCAGTCCGATGCAGTGTGCGTGCCGCTCCCCGGGAAGGCGTGCTGATGCTGAATCGGGTGCTCGGCTCGCAGGCGTTCATGTCGATCGCCGGTGCCGTTGTTATCGCCGCGCTTGCGGTCGGCGGGTATTTCATCGCCTGCGATCCGTTGCGGAAGACGGAATCCTATTGCGCCATAATGCCCGACAGCATCGGACTGTATCCGGGCAATCAGGTGACGATGCGCGGCATCACGGTCGGCACGGTGACCTCGGTGCGGAACCAGGGCAAGAGCGTGCGGGTCGAATTCGATGTCGATGCCGACTATCCGGTGTACGCCGATGCCTCGGCCACCACCGTGTCCGACACCGTGGTCGCCGATCGCAATCTGGCCGTGCTGTTCAGCGGTAAGAACATGCAGCGCTGGGACAGTGGTCAGTGCATCACCAAAACGCTCACCCCGAAGAGCCTCACCGAAACGTTGATCGCGCTGTCCTCGCTTTCCGATCAGCTCAATGGATCCGATCAGAATTCGCTGGCCAAGGGACTCGCCTCGATCGACGCGGCGACCGCGGGCACCGGACCTCAGGTCAGCGAGCTGATTCGTAAACTCGGCTCCGCACTGAGCTCCCCCGATGCCGATATCGGTCATCTGGCAGGCATTTTCGATGCGTTCGCCTCGGTATCGCAGAAGGTGAACCAGTATTGGGGCGACCTGCAATCCATGCTGGTTCGTATCGGCCCCGCACTGGATCAGGCGAGTACCGAATTGCTCGGTCCGGCAGTTCAACTCTTCGACGGACTGCGCCAGATCCTGCCCATGCTCAATGACATCACCACCATGTTCGGTGATCCGATGATGCGCGCGCTCGACGCCAGTGTGCCGCTGATCAAGCTCTTGCGCGCCGATGTCGGTTCGCTGCGCGATGTCGTGCTCATGACGCCCGCGCTCACCTCGGCATTCCGCACGGTGGTTTCCGATGGTGCGCCGGGCATCAGCTACGCGCCGCCGAAGGTGGCCATTGCGCAGCAGAACGCCGAAGAGGTCTGTGCCGCGGTCAATGCCGTCACGCCGGGCAAATGCATGGGTGCCGCGGACGGCATGGTCGATATGCAACTCGTCCCGCTGGTACTGGGATTGGCAGGTGGACGATGAGAAAGCGCCTCGTGGTGACGGTGCTGACGGCCGGAATCGCCTTGGGCGGCTGTGCTTTCGATCCGTCATCGGTGCCGGTCCCCGGCACATCGGTATCCGGAGCCACCTATCGCGTCAAGATCGAATTCGCGAATGTCTTGAACCTGCCCGCCAAGGCCAAGGTGATCGCCAATGGTGCGCAGATCGGCACGGTAGACAAGGTGACCGTGGTCCCCGCGGCCGACGCGCCCGCGGGCCGCGGCGGATTCGTGGTAGTCGACGTCGAGATCGCGCATTCGGTGCAACTGCCCACCACGACCATTGCGGAGCTGCGGCAGAACACCGTGCTCGGCGATATCCACATCGCATTGACTACGCCGCCCAATGGTTTCGGTTCGCTGCTCGGACCAGACGGCACGATTCCGGTCGAGCGGACCAAACCGCCGGTACAGCTCGAGGACACCATGGCCGCCATGGCCTTCTTCGTCCAGGGCGGTGCGATCGGCCAGCTGCAGGACATCATCACTCGGTTCAACTCCGTACTGCCGCAGGATCCTCGGGAGACCGCGCGCATTTCGAAGGTGATGGGCGGCGATGCCGCGGATCTGGCGGCGAATCTCGACCGGGTGGATTCGCTGCTGTACGGCCTGCTCGCCAATTCCGAAGTGCTGTGTGATATTCGGCCCGAACTGGACAATATCCTCAGCGCGGAGTCGGTACAGCAGGTGAATGCGGCGACGAATTCATTTGCCGGAGTTGCGAATATCTTCGGCGTACTCGGCCCGGTCGGTCGCTCGATGACCTGGCTGGCGCCGCTGATGCAGGCCGACGACGCGATGCTGCAGGCCTTCGTGCCGATGCTGACCGGCGGTCCGCTGGACCTGCGGTCGCCCTCGAATATGGCGATGCTCGTCGCGTTATTGCGCGACAAGATCATTCCGTTCGTGGAGCGCGGGCCGAAGCTGAATATCAGGACCGATGGCACTGCGGTGTCCGAACCCGAGCAGGTGGATCGGATCATCCAAACGTTGCGCATGATCGGAGCGGTCCGATGAAGCCGGGTTCGCTGGTCTCACTCGGCGGCATCGCCGCCATCCTGATCCTCGGCGCGGGCTATCTGACCTTCGGCGTGGTGCGGTTCGATCCGCTCGCCGATCACACCGATGTGTCCATGGTGCTGCGGAATTCGGGGAGTTTGGGAGTGGGTTCCCCGATTCTGCTCACCGGTATCCCGGTCGGCAAGGTTACCTCGGTGGAGAATACGGCCGCGGGCGTCGAGATCGGCTTCCGCGTCGACAAGGGCCAGCAGGTGCCGACCGACAGCACCGTCACCATCGAACAGCTCTCCGCGCTCGGCGAGCCCTATGTGCAGTTCGTGCCGAATACCGACGGCGGGCCGTATCTGAAGGACGGACAGCGGCTCGATACCAAGGACATCCGCACACCGTTATCGATTCCGGAGGTGGCGCGGCTGGTCACCAAGACCATGAACCAGCTGGATCCCACTGTGGTCGGCTCGATCGTGGATACGCTCGGCAAGTCGATCTCCGGCACGTCCGCGGTAATGCCGGAACTGGCACGCTCGGGCGATCTGCTCGCCGCCACCATCATGACCAGGGCCCCGAAAATCGCCGAACTGCTCAATAGCTTTCAGCTGGCCGCGAGCGATATCGAATGGGCCGGACCGGCCACCTCGATCGGTGCGCCCGATCTGGTGCGGTTCGGTCAGTCGCTGGATGATCTCGTCGAGGCGGTCGGTCGGTTGGTCACGGCAGGGAACAGTCCGGAGATGTATCTGGAGGGCGACGGTCTGGTGCCGTTCCTGCAGCGGGTGACCGAATGGATGGACAGGGTCGGGCCGGAGCTGAAATCGCTCATTCCGGGGTTGCGGCCGCTGGCCGACGCGGTCACCGCGAGTGCGCCGCGCATCGATCTCAGCAGTCTGATCGGTCAGGCGCTGCACGAAACCGGCGACGACGCCGTCAAGGTGCGCGTCGGCATCAAATAAGGCACTACCTGCGCAAACGCAGGTCGCAAAAGTTGATATTTCGCACTGCGATCTTCGGTAGCCTGCCAGCAGAGCTTTTCGTGAAGGTAGTCCCTACTCGGCACGAAGGCGGTGTGATGGTGGAATCCGGCGGCGGTACGACACCGGGAAACGATAGCGGGCGCGTCCTGACGATCGCGGCCGTTATCGCCGCCGCGCTCGCGCTGGTGGTCGCGATCGCGCTGCTGCGGTCGAATCAGGATTCGAACAACGACGCACCGACATCGGGCACGTCGAGCGTCAAAGCCAGCACCGCCCGTCCCGCGCCCCGGCTCGTGCCGCAGTCGAACCGCGCGACGACCTCCGCGGGGCAACCGGCGCGCAAGCGTGGTGACGATTGCTCGCACGACGGGGTCGTCGCGCAATGGGATCAGCGCAACGGCCTGTGGGTCTGCGCGCCGCAGGAACAGGCGCGCGAAGCGCACCGGATCGGCGACGACTGCTCCCACGATGGGATCGTCGCGCAATGGGGGCAGTCGCCGGATGGCCGCTGGACCTGCATACCACAAGGTCAGGGCGTCGCGGAACCGCCGCCGGTCCCGCAGAACCAGGTCCCGCAGAATCCGGTTCCGCAGAACCAGGTGCCGCAGAACCCGGTTCCGCAGAACCAGGCGCCGCAGAACCAGCCGCAGAACCCGGTGCCACAGAACCCGGTGCCGCAGAATCCAGTGCCGGAGAATCCAGTGCCGGAGAATCCGGTCCCGCAGAACCCGAATCCCAACCCGGTTCCCAACCCGATGCCGGAGAATCCGTTCCCCTTCCTGCCGCCACTGCCACCGCTGCCCGGATTCCCGTAGCCGATCGCCGGCGAAATTCGTTCGACACGGCTGAGATGCTCGATTGGTGATCGTTGTCCCCGAATACTTCGCCGATCGTCTCGTCAAGATGGAGCCTGCGGCTCGGGCTTGGCTGGATGGTCTGCCCGAACTCGCGGGTCGGTTCGCCGAGCACTGGGAGCTTCGGTTCGAGGGCGCACCCATGTATGGCTACGGCGGCTTGGTGCTGCCCGCCGTGCGCGCGGATGGCAGTCGGGTTGTGCTCAAACTCGGCCATCTCACCCCCGAGACTCGCGACGAACCGGTCGCATTGACCGCTTGGGCGGGCAATGGCGCGGTGCGATTGCTCGACAGCGACGCCGAGCACGGCGCGCTCCTGCTGGAACGACTCGATCCCACCCGGTCATTGGACTTCGAGCCCATAGACGACGCGGTTCGCATCATCTCCGTCCTGCTGCGTCGGCTCGCCATCCCCGCTCCGCCGGGAATCTCTCGCGACCTGCGTACCGAGGCCGAGCGCCTGGCCGAGCAACTGCCGAAGAACTGGCAGCGACTCGGCGGACCCTTCGCGCGCAAGATGCTCGACGCGGCCGTCGACGTCTGCGTTCAGCTCGGTCCGAGTGCGGACCGGCTGCTGGTGAATGAGGATCTGCACTACGAGAACGTCCTCGGCGGCACCCGCGAACCATGGCTGGTCATCGATCCGCAGCCCCTGGCGGGCGATCTCGAATTCACTACGCTGTCGCTGCTGTGGAACCGGCGCAGTGAATCCGCCCTCGACGATCGCTTTGCCGCCGTCGTCGATATCGCCGGACTCGATCCGGATCGCGCCCGCGCCTGGACGCTGGTCCGCGCCGTGCAGAACTGGCTGTGGTTCGTCGAAGACGAGGACACCGAGGACTTCGGCTGGCCCGCCGTCCAGGCCATTGCCCCGTGGGCCCTGCGCTGACGCTCCCGGCTATGCGAAAGAAGCGACTCCACGCCACCCGCCCCGCAGACGCCCCATGGCGAAACCGTCGGCGTGCCAGGCCGACCGAGACCAGGCCGCCCAACTTCACCGCTCGCCGCTCCGCGCGTCGTCGCTACTGGTGAATCGTGAAGGCCGGCAGGACGTAGCGTTCGACGAGTGCCCGCTCGGCGCTGGGATCGGTTGCGGGCCAGAACAATAGCGAGAGGACGACGCGGACGATCCACTGCCCGGCGAGCGGGTCACCGCCGGTTCCGGTGAGTTCCGTTGCGGTATCGGCCAATCGGGGGTTGCCCGCGAGATAGGTGTCGACTTCGTTCGGGCTGGTCGTTGTCAGGAAGGCCGTGGCGACCGGGTCGGCGCGGACCGCTGCGAGTGCGGCGAGGATCGCGTGGGTGATGCGGTCGGGGCCGGTGTGGGCGGCGACGGCGCGCCGGATGGTCTCGGCGTTGCGGGCGGTGGCTCCGGTCAATACGGCCTCGCGCAATGCCGACTTCCCGCCGACGTAGCGGTAGACCGTGGCGCGCGAGCATCCGGCCGCGGCGGCGACGTGGTCGATATTCAGTCCGGCCATGCCCTTGCGGGCGATGAGGTCGGCCGCGGCGGCGTGGATGCGTTCGATCGCGAGGTCGCGGCGGTGGCCGCCGGCGAGCCAGTCGGGGTGTCCGGTCATCGCGGCCTCCAGATACGGTTCCGGAAATTTGTCTCAGAATGAGACATTCTAGGCATGGATTCGCAGTGCGTCAGCAGGTGGGCGGCAGGCGCCGAGATATGGTCCGACCTGCGGATTCGGTATCGGAATCTCAGTTTTCCGAGGCTATTGACGAGGGCTGGTGGCACCGCGAAATCTGGTGTGTGGAAACCGAAACCGTGCCGGAGAGGCGAGCGAAGGACCCAAGTTGAAATCGACCTCTTCGACCCCGGGGTACTCGACGATCCGTATCCGCTCTACGACCGGCTGCGCACCGAATCGCCGGTGCACCGCATCGCCGACACCGATTTCTACCTGGTCAGCCGCTGGGATCTGGTCATGGCGGCGGCCACCCGCCCCGCCGACTTCTCCTCCAACCTCACCGCCGCCCTGGTGCGCCAACCCGATGGTTCGGCGGCGGTCTTCGATCTGGACGGCGGGGGACAGGCCATCCACGTCCTGGCCACCGGTGACGATCCGACCCACCAGGCGCACCGCAAACTGGTGCTGGCCGCGCTTGTCGCGAAACGCATTCGCGCACTGGAACCCACCATTACCGCTGCGGCGGATCGACTGTGGGAGGAGGGTTTCCGTGACGGACACATCGAGTGGATGTCGGCCATGGGCGACCGATTGCCGATGACCTTGGTGGCCGAGTTGATCGGCCTGCCCGATGCGGACATTACACAGTTGCTGGTCTGGGGCTATACGAGTAATGAACTGCTCGACGGCGTGGTCACCACCGACCGGCTGGTCGTCGTCGTAACCGCCGCAACCGAACTCGCCGGCTATCTGCGCCGACAACTCGTCCAAGCCTGCGACCATCCGGGCGACAACCTTCTCGGTGATCTGGCAAAAGCCTGTGCCGCAGGTGAACTCACCCGCGATGTCGCCGTCCTGATCCTCATCCAACTCGTCGGCGCGGGCGGCGAATCCACCGCGGGCCTCATCGGCAATGCGACCCGCATCCTCGCCACCGCTCCCGCGCTCCAGACCCGTCTCCGCGCCGAACCCGACATGCTCGTCACGTTCCTCGAAGAGGTCTTGCGCCTGGAGTCTCCGTTCCGCGCCCACCACCGCCACGTCGTCCGTGACACCGCCCTCGGCGACACCGATCTCCCCGCGGGCAGCCACCTCCTCCTACTGTGGTCGGCCGCCAATCGCGATTCCGCAATCTTCCCCGCGCCCAATGAAATCCGCCTCGACCGCCCGGCTCAGCGCAATCACCTGGCCTTCGGCAAGGGCATCCACTTCTGCGTCGGCGCGGCCTTGGCCCGGTTGGAGGCCCGCGTTGCTCTGCAAACCCTCCTGACCCGCAGCGCGTCATTCGACCTGTCATTGAATCCCGATGCAGCCCAATGGGTTCCGAGCATTTTCGTGCGCCGCCACCGTCGTCTGGACCTCACCATCCGCTGACAGGATTGTCTGCTCAATGCGGATGCTGCGCCGCGTAGGTCGCGCGCTCCAGCGCCCGTCGCCGCGCCCGCTCCGGATTCTGCAAATCCGCAGGCAGGCCGTGTTTGGCGAGGCGATGCGCCCGATTCATCGGCATGAAGGCCGTTGTGTAGAACAGAGCGAGCAGTAACGCCAACAGCACCATCGACCCGCGCAACCACAATTCGCCTGGGAACAAAAGGAATACGGCGAACAGTGGGGTGAACGGCACCAGCCCGCGCGCGATATGACGTGGCGTCGCGTACTTGCCGGTGAGGTCGTTGCGCACCCACTCGCGCAACGAATCCGGCAGGCGCCGCCCGAAGGCGTAGCCGATCCACTGGATGGGATTGGGTCGGGTCATGCGTGCACTCCTCCTGAGGTGGCAGGGTCACCCGCGCGACGCGCGGCCTCGTTGACCCGGGTCAGCACTTCGCGCAGTTCCTCCAGATCCGCCAATGTCACGCCGAGTCGCTCCACCACGGCGGGCGGAATCTGCTCGGCCTGCTTGCGCAGCGCTCGCCCGGCCGGGGTCAGATCCACCACGAGGTTGCGCTCGTCACGACTATCGCGACCTCGCGTAATCAACCCGGCCGACTCCAGCCGCTTGAGCAGCGGCGACAGCGTCGGAGAATCCAACTGAATCGCCTCGGCAATTGCCTTCACCGACATCGGTGCCTCACCCCACAGCGCCAACATCACCAGATACTGCGGATGCGTGAGCCCGAGCGGTTCCAGCAGCGGCCGATATACCCCGAGTACCGACCGATTGGCCACGGCCAGCGCAAAACACACCTGCCGATCCAGCCGTAACGGATCGTCGATCTCCATGGAACCTCCTAGGGTCGACATCCAACTTAGCGCATGAATAGTTAATGCACGAAGTATTAGTGCTCGATCTCACCCGCATGGGCTGCGGCAGGCGAAGGACCTCGGCTGAGCGGCGTTGCCTTCACCGGATCTGGAGCGGGCCCTCGATAGCGTGGATGTATGGATCCCGCCGGTGCGCGCCCGCGCATCCTCGAGCTCGACGCCGTGCGTGGTTTCGCGCTGTGCGGGATTCTGGTGGTGAATAGCTGTGCGGGATTCTGGTGGTGAATATCTGGCAGATCACCGATATGCGGGCGATGGTCGGGCCCGGAACTGTGGATCCGACACGGCACGTGTTGTCCGTGCTGTTCGAGGGACGGTTCTTTCCGATCTTCTCGTTCCTGTTCGGGCTCAGCTTTTCGCTGTTCCTGGATCGCGCGGCCGAGTGCAGCGACCGGCCGCGGCTGGTACTTGCGCGGCGGCTCGTCGCGCTCGGTGTGTTCGGTCTGATCCACCATGTTTTCCAGCCGGGCGAGGCGTTGCTGCCGTATGCGATCGTCGGGTTGGTGGTTTTGCTGCCCGCTGCAGGGCTACCGCGCTATGGGATATTGCTCGGCGGGTTGGTCGCGACGATCGGGGTTCCGGTCACGATCGGCGGCGGGCTCGGCCTGGTGCCCGGTCTGTTCCTGCTCGGTCTGGCCGCCGACCGCTTCGGCCTCGCGGATAACCTGCGCTATCGCGGCTGGCGGATCGCGGTGGTGTTCGTGCTGGCCGTACCCGCGGCGGTGGCCGCCGGGGTGTGGGAGTACCGCACGCCGTACAGCGCTCTGTGGACCGGCAGTGTGGCTCCGGTCGCCGGACTGCTCGGCGCGCTCGCCTATCTCACCGGATTCCTGCTATTCCTGCGCACCGAGACCGGTGAGGTTTTCGCGGAGGTGCTCGAGCCGATGGGACGGATGGCGCTGACCAATTACGTCTCGGCAACCGGACTTGTCCTGGCCGCTGATCCGTGGCTCGGCCTATCCGATTCCAATCGCTACGGCGCACTACTCGGCTTGGCCGCCGCAATTATCGCGGTGCAGGCGCTGTGGAGTTATTACTGGTTGCGCTGGTTCCGCTACGGCCCGCTGGAATGGGTGTGGCGGTGTGTGACCTGGTGGCAGTTGGTGCCCAACCGTCTGACGCGACAGGAACGCCGGAAGCTCACAGTGCCGTATGGGCGCGGTCGCTAGGGAAATCTCAGCAACTCACCGCAGACTGGGGCGTCATGGAACCAGTTGGTGCTGATTGCCTTTCCATGCGCAGGTGGTGGTGGCGCGACGAGGACGCCGACGAGCCCTACACCTGGAAGGAAACGGTGGTCACCTGGTGGGCGGGCATGCGGGGTGTCGCGACTATCGCACTGGCACTGGCCATTCCGCTGCGTCTCGCGCACCACGCTCGCCAAGCGGTTCGCCGAACTGGTCGGCGAACCGCCGCTGGTCTGTCTTCCGCCTACTTCGCGCCGACGCCCACGGAGCGGATCGCGTCGAGTACTTCACCGTCGGAAAGGGTGGAATTTACGGTGATGGTTTCCGAGGTGCGGTCGACGTCGACCGACTGCACGCCGCCGAGGCTGTAGAGCGCGCGTTCGGCGACGACGGCGCGTTCGTCGGAGTAATCGGTCATATCGAAGGTATAGGTCATCACGATCTCCTTGTAGGTGGCTGTCCTTCGATTCGGCAGATAACCGAATCGGCAGTTTCCAAACGCCGCGCCGGTCGGGTGTTTGATTACGGAATTACCGGGCATAGCCAGAAGGTAATATCAACCAGCGCAACGGGATTGTCATGATCATTATCATCGGGCTCGTCGTTCTCATCGGCGCGGTAGTTATCGGCGTTGCCGGAGTGGCGGCCAATACGGGCGAAGTTCGTACGTCATCCAGCGATTTCGGGGTATTCGACTATCACTTCACCGCTTCCGCGGGGGAGCTTTTCCTCTACGGGATCGCGATCGGAGCGATCGGGATGCTCGGCCTGAGCCTGCTACTCGCGGGCGTCTGGCGTAGCTCCCGCCGCAACAGCGCCACACGGCGCGATCTGCGGCAGTCGCGCCGGGAGTTGGCGGCCCAGGAAAAGGCCAAGGCAAAGGACGCCGGGCAGCGTCGAAGCACGCCACCGGCGGCGGCAACACCGCCTGCCGCGACCAAACCCGCCGCGCAGGTCACCCCGCCGCAGGGCGGTAAGCCGGTGTGGAGCTGGAATCGGTTCAAGCGCCAGCCCAGCGGGTCGGCACCGGTCGAAACATCCGGCCGGACAACGGTCAAGACGACCAAGTAAAGGAAAGAACGATGATCATCCTCGGCTTGATACTCCTCATTGTCGGGTATCTACTCGGCATCGGTCTGCTCACCACGGCCGGAATCATATTGCTGATCATCGGTGCGGTACTGGCCCTCGCCGGGTCGGTGGGGCGGCACCCGGTCGGCGGTCGGCGGCACTACTACTGACGCCGCCGCGCTGAATACAGGACGGGCCGAGGGTTTCCCTTCGGCCCGTTCTCATATCCCGGCGACACCCGCCAATTGACCGATGCCATAGGTGACTGCCATCGCCAGTGCACCACCGATCACCACTCGCACCACCGCGCGCCCGCGATTACTACCGCCGAGCCGGGCACTGACCGACCCGGTGATCGCCAGCGCGATCAGCACCGCCGCGAATGTGACCGGAATGCGCGCCGTGGTCGGCGGCAGGATGATCGCCAACAGCGGCAGCAGCGCACCCACGGTGAACGCGACCGCCGAGGAGACGGCCGCGGCCCAGGGATTGGTCAACTCGTGCGGATCCAGACCGAGTTCGGCCTCGGCGTGGGCCAGGAAGGCGTCGTGCGCGGTCAGCTCTTCGGCCACTTTGCGCGCCGTCGCCGGTGTCAGACCCTTCGACTGATAGATATCGGCCAGTTCGGCCAGCTCGAAGTCCGGTTCTTCCTTGAGTTCCGTGCGTTCCTTGGCCAGTAGCGCCCGCTCGGAATCCCGCTGTGCGCTAACCGAAACGTATTCGCCGACAGCCATGGAGATCGCACCCGCGGAGAGTCCGGCGATGCCCGCGGTGAAAATGGCCGCGGCGCTGGTCGTCGCCGCGGCGACACCGACAACCAGACCCGCGGTCGAAACAATGCCGTCGTTCGCCCCGAGTACGCCCGCCCGCAACCAGTTCAGCCGAGAGGCCAGACCCTCGCGATGCGGTTCATGTGGGTGCGGCGAACCGGGCGTCTTGTCCATAAGCCGCAGACTATGCGAAAGTCCGCAAAGTATCAGCTAGCCGAACCGCCAGCGCAACGATCGTCAGGGTCGGATTCGCATGGCCGGTGGTCGGGAAAACCGAACTGCCCGCGACATATAGATTGGCCATTCCGTGCACCCGGCAGTCGGTGTCGACCACGCCGTCGCGCGGATCCGCGGACATCCGGGTGGTCCCGGTCGGATGTGCCCAATCGGTGAGCACCAGCGGCAGTTTGCTGTCCATCCGCGCCCAGTCGTACAGCGTTGGGGCAGGGAATCCCAGTCGCGCGAACTCCTCGACCGCCAAGGCCGCCGCCCGGCGCACGGTTGTGCCTTCCTGCGGATTCACCCGCCAATCGATCCGGGACAGCGGTACACCGAGCCGATCGGTGCGGTCGGTCAGCGTGACGCGGCTGTCCGGGTTCGGCAGCTGTTCGACCATGCAGCGCAATTCGATTCGATCGAGTTTGTGCGGCAGTCCGGCGTGTTTGATGAGTCTGGCCCGCGCGCCCGCGAGTAGCAATCCGGCGTGGCTCACCGCGACTCGCGCATCGTGCCGATCGCCGCGTCCGCGCAGCAATTGCTTCACCGACTCCCATGGATCGTCCTCGGCGGGCACCTCCTGTAGCCACAGTGCGCAATTGAGCAGGCCCTCGGCCTCCTGGATCTTCGGCGACAGCGCGACGCCGTGCAGGAAGGTGTGCTTACCGTGCGGCGTCTTCACCACGTACTTGCCGAACCGTTCCAGCGCGCCGTCCACCATGGCCGGATCCAATGCGCCGACCGCACCGCAGCGGTGATCCATCAGATAGCGCCCGACCATGTCGTGCCGGTTGCCGATGCCACCGGGCACAATTTGCCGAGATGCCAACAGTAGCCGCGGGTTTCCGATGCCGCCGGTGGCCAGGACGAAGGCTTGTGCGCGCACAGGCCGCGGCTGCGGATCCGCACCGGCGACCTGGACTGAAACCACCCGGGTGCCTTCGGGATCGGTGTCGATATGGGTGACCGTCGCATCGACGAGCACCCGGACATTCGGCGCGACAAGATCTTTCACGTGCGCACCGAAGCGCTTGCAGTCGAATGGGTCCACTGGATCCCGGCTGATCTGCCAGAAGTACGGACGCAAGCGCGTCGGATCGAGGGCATCCGCGGGTTGGGGCCGACCGGCCAGCTGCCAGAACGCGTCATCGGTGAAGCCACTGCCGTAGCCGATGCCGATGTGTTCGGCCGCGCGCACCAGATACGGCTCGAGGTCGGCCGCGCCGATCGGCCAGCCCGAGCCGGAAACCCAAGGGCGGCAAGTGAAATCGAGATCGTCGAGCAGACCGCAGCGACCGCTCCAGGTATGGGATGCACCGCCGAGGATCCGGTCGCCCGCGACCCGATCCGACTGCGCCCGGCGCGCGCCCACGTTCTCGATATCGGCTAGTGCGTCGACCTCTTCGGTCGCGGTCAGCCCGCCGCTTTCCAGCACCAGGACGCGTAGTGGTGTTCCGGCCAGTTCGGTCGCGATGGTCAGCCCGGCGGGCCCGGATCCGATAATGACGATATCGGCGCTCAGCTCGTCGTCACCGACCGTGCGCAGCTCATCGATTCGCAACGGCGGTCCTCTCCCAACAACCGTGTCCAGGGTATGAGACCCGACATCGGTGCGTTCGCGGTTCAACAACCTCGGTTGAAGAATGCCCGCACATAGCCCGCGGACTGCCTGATGTACATCCAGGTCCAGAACTTCGGGCCGCTGTCGCTGGGACTGGCCACCATGGTCAACTCGCCGTGGAAGCATTTGCCGACGATGTACCTGGCCCGCGACACATGCGGGGTATAGGTCACCACGATGATGTGGTGCCAGCCGTAAAGGCTTGTCCGCCGGGCGATCTCACGCGCCTCACCGTCGGTCGTCCACGGATCGGGTACGAAACAGCTGACGGTGAACTCGAATCGGGGCGCGCAATACCGATCCATCACCGAATCGTTCTCGCCGGTCGATCGGGAGATCAGCAGTTGCGGTGCGTATCCGCGTTCGGCGAGATCGAGGCCGACATCGAAACGTTCATAGGCGGTGCCGCCCAGCACAACGATCGCATCGGCGCGGCGCAACGGGTCGGTCTGCGGATACACATACACCGGCAGACCCGCCACACCGAGGACCGCGACCAGGGCGAGCAGTGCACCGAGAAACAAACCAGCTCGTCGTAGGCCGGGCACCGTTCCGACGATACCCGTGTCTGACATCGGCGCAGTTCACACCGTTCATTGCCGAATCCCAGTGTGCCACAGGATGACCGCTGATCAGGACGGCGGAAACGCATCGAGCTCCTCCAATGTGATCCGTACGATCAGATGCTCGGCTCCGGTTCCGCAAATGGTTCAGTGTTCACGACTCTCTCGCTCTTCGTCAGACCTGGTGATTGCGACTCGGCGTTCTTTCAGAAAGGTGCTGGACCGGGCGCACCGGCAACCGGTGCTGCCGGGGCGACCACGGCGTGCGCGGACTGCGTGGACCGGACCCGGCGGGCCCGCAGCCGCTGTCGATGCGACGCCCACCATCGGGTGAACCTGTCGATCAGGAACCGCGGTTGGACATGTCGATACGCCTTGCGTACCCCTCGCACACAAGTCGATACTTAGCGCGCCCGCACGGTGACACCCGCGACGGCGATCGCATCGCCCCAGAGAATTCCAGGCAACCATCAGCGTCCGATAAACGTTGAATAAACGCCG
The DNA here is from genome assembly GCF_055584605.1 of Nocardia sp. NPDC102475. NCBI lineage: Bacteria > Bacillati > Actinomycetota > Actinomycetes > Mycobacteriales > Nocardiaceae > Nocardia > Nocardia sp. NPDC102475. The sequence continues at coordinate 74,230 of NZ_JBVJLS010000028.1, forward strand.
CCTAATCCGCGACGTCGGCGGTCGGCGCGGCACTGAAGAGCCGGTCGATGGTGGGCGGCGCCAGCCCCGCGCGCCGGAAGATCTCGGCGGCCTCGCCGAACTCCGCCGCGGCCGGACCGGTGCGTCCCTGTGCCGCCAACGCGCTCGCGTGCAAAGCCAGGGCACGCGCCCGATCGATCGGATCGGCGGCCTTGGTGAGCAGCCGAACCGCCTCTGCGGCTTGGCTTTCCGCATCCGCCACATTGCCGGCGCGCAGCTGGATCTGCGCCAATCTTGTTCGCGCCCAACCCTCCCAGAGTCGCACACCATTGCGCTGCGCGATCCGCACGGCATCGCGGCCGAGTTCGAGTGCGCGCTCGTGCTCTTCGCGCATCGATAGCGTGGCGGCTAATTCGTGGGTGGCCCAACCGAGTGCGACCGGATTCGACGACGCCTGCGCCAGCGCGACGGCCCGGTTCGCGATATCGATCGCCTCGTCGTATCGTCCTGCCTCGCAATAGGTTCGGGTGGCCAAGGCCAGACACCAGGCCTGCATCGACCGGTCACCGAGTGCACGGGCGAAGCGCATCGCATTCTCGAAATGCCGACGCGATGTTTCGACATTGCCGAGTCGCCGATCGGCAATGCCGAGCAGTACCTCCGAAAGCACCGCGATCCGGCGATCGGCGTCGTCGGTGGGTGGCCCGGCCGCCGCGTCGAGATATTTCAGACTCGCCTCGACCTCGCCGAGCCCGACCTGCAGCAGCGCGCCGAGCGCGACCCGGATGCGGCGTTCGCTCGCGTGCGACTCGCGAATCGCGGTGTCCAGCAAAGCTGTCAGCGCCTCGGACAGTTCCCTGGCGCGGGTGCCCGCGTCCATCATCTCGGCCATCACCCAGGCCAGATCCGCCGCCACCTGCAGTGCGCGCCCACCGACCCTGGCGGCCTGCCGGTGCAGCGCGATCACCACCGGTCGCTCGACGTCGTTCCAGACCTGTCCCTCGGCGCCGCTGGTGAACTGTCGCCCTGGCACCGTGGTCGGGATCAACAGGCGCGTGATGTTGCTGTAGTCGATGGCGCTCAACAGGTTCTTCGCACCCGCGAGGTAGTAGTCCAGCAGCCGGACCAGCACCGCCGGCTCGTGCTCGTCGGCGACGCTCTGGGCGAAAAGGCGCAGCAAATCGTGGAATCGGTAGCGGCCGGGCACCGTTGTCTCGAGCAGGCTCAGGTCGACCAGCGATTCGCATATCCGCTCGGCCTCGGACTCCGTGATGCCGAGCACCGCGGCTACGCCGTCGACCGGCAGATCCGGGAAGTCGACGAGCGCGAGTGTGCGAAAAGCCTTGGCCTGCTGCTCGTTCAACTGCCCGTAGCCGAGCCGGAACGCCGCCTCGACACCGAGTTCACCGGTCTCCAGCACCGCGAGACGACCCTTCTCGTCGGCCAGTCGCGCCGCGAACGATCCGATCGTCCATTGCGGCCGCACCGCAAGTCGCGCGCCGACAATGCGCACCGCCAACGGCAGGCAGCCGCACAGCGCCACGACCTGCCGTGCCGCGTCTTCCTCGGCCGCAACGCGTTCCGGGCCGAGGATGCGGATCAGCAATGCCATCGCCTCGTCGCGCTCCAGTACATCGAGGCGAGTCCTGCGCACGGCGGGCATCTCGGTGAGCGCCGAACGACTGGTGATCAGCACGGCGGTGCCAGGTGTTCCGGCGAGCAGCGGCGTCAATTGCGCACTGCCACGGGCATTGTCGAGGACGATCAGCATGCGCTTACCAGAGAGGCGGGTGCGCAGTTCGGCCGCGCGATCGTCGACGGCGCCCGGAATCTCGCCCTCCGCGATGCCGAGCGCACGCAGGAACCCGCCGAGCGCGTCACCGGGTGAGGTCGGCACCGGATCGACGCCGCGCAGGTTCACATACAGCTGTCCGTCCGGGAAGCGATCGCGCACGTGATGGGCCACATGCAGGGCCAATGTGGTCTTGCCGACACCGCCCATGCCGCCGACCGCGGAGATGGCGACCGCACTGCCGCCGCCGGTCAACTGCTCGGCAATGTGCTCGACCAGTTGCTCGCGGCCGGTGAAATCGGCGATATCCGGCGGCAGTTGCGCGGGCACGACCGGCTCCGGACCGTAGCCGTTCGGTCGCGGTGTCGGCATTTCGGCGCGCAGGATGCGTTCGTGCATCGCGGTCAGCTCCGGACCGGGTTCGACACCGATTCCGTCCACGAGATCGCGGCGCGCCCGTGCGAACACCTCGAGTGCCTCGGCTTGGCGGCCGCAGTGATACAGCGCGGCCATGAGCAGTGCGCGGAACCTTTCGCGCAACGGATGCTCATCGATCAGCGGACCCAGTTCGGCGACCGCGTCGGCGGCGCGGCCGACCTCGATATCGAGAGCGAGCCGGTCTTCGAGAATCGCCAAGTGCCACTGCTCGAGGCGGGTGCGGTGCCGCTCGGCGAAAGGTCCGGCCAATCCGCTCAGCGCGGGACCACGCCAGCGGTCGAGTGCGTCGATCAACGCTTCGCGTGCCGCGTCCGGCGTTTCGCCGCGCACTCGTCCGGCCATGGCAACCAGGGCCTCGACCTCCTCGATATCGGTCGAGCCCGGCGGGATCCGCAATGCGTAACCGTCACCGACCGAGACCAGCACCGTCGAGGGTGCCCGCGAAATCCGCTCCGGTTCCAGCACCCGGCGCAATTGCGCGACATGGGTGCGCAGCGCGGCAATGGCGCGCGGCACCGGATCCTCGCCCCAGATGCCCTCCACCAATTCCGCTGCGGTGACCGACTTTCCGGCACGCAGCAATAGCGCGGCCAGTACCGCGCGACGTTGCGGAGGTCCCAATTCGAGCGGCGTCTCCCCGCGCCACCCGCAGACCTCACCCAATACGGAAAACTGCACTGACCCGACCTCCCGGACCAGGGAGCTTACGCGCGCATCCGGCGAACGGCTCGTTCATTCCTTGACTATCTGGCGTTCATCGATCCCTGCTGGAGCGGTTGCATCTCTGCTGCGGCGGATTGGGTGGCCGAACGTGCGAGGGTTCTCACGGATCCGGCCGAACAATCCTCGGCATTACGCCGTGATCCTCGGTGCATCCGAGTCCGCGTTCGGGCCGCTACGCTGCGACGATATCGGTTCTGATATCGGCTTTGGGCCACGTCGGTCTTGGACAGGCCGATCAGCACTGTGCTGTCGTGTCGCCATGACAAAGATCGGTAGACGCGGGCGGGGCTCGGCTCGCATGGGGCTCGTCCTGGTGACGACGGTGCTGCTCGGTGCGTGTGGGACCGAGTCGAAAGATCCGGACCCGACGCCGACTCCGGTGGGCCAGTTGGCCGCTATCGAGCAGCAGCATCAGGCCAGGCTCGGGGTCTTCGCCGTCGATACCGGTTCGGGCAGAACCGTCGGTTTCCGCCAGGACGAGCGGTTCGCGATGATGTCGACATTCAAGACGCTCGCATGTGCCGCGCTTTTGCACGAACATCCGCTTGCCACAGGGTATTTCGATCAGATCATCCATTTCACCGAGGCGGATGCGGCGGCCGCGGGCGGTTCGGCGGTCACCGGCACCCGGATCGACAGCGGTATGTCGGTTTCGGAACTGTGTGATGCGGCGATTACCCGCAGCGACAATGCCGCGGGCAATGAGCTGCTGAAACTGCTCGGCGGCCCGCAGGCGCTGACGCAGTTCCTGCGGTCCATCGGCGATCAGGTCTCCCGGCTGGACCGCACGGAGCCCACGCTCAATACCGCCATCCCCGGCGACGAGCGCGACACCACCACACCCGCCGCAATCGCGGCCGACTACCGGGCACTGACAGTCGGCGACGCACTCGCCGCACCTGAGCGCGAGCAGTTGACATCCTGGCTGATCGCCACCACCACCGGCGGCGCTCGCATTCGCGCCGGCCTGCCCAATGATTGGAAGACCGGCGACAAGACCGGAACCGGCGACTACGGCTCGGCCAACGATGTCGCCGTCACCTGGCCCGCCGCAAGCGCCGCACCGATCGTGATCGCGGTGCTGACCACCCATTCCAGCCCAGATGCCCAGGCGGACAATGCATTGGTCGCGGCGGCGGCCAAAGAGGCGGTCGGTCTACTGCGGTAGCCGGTGCTGCGCGCCCTCGCGCCGAACCGCGGTAGGCGTTGTGCCCCACCACCTTCGGCAGCATCGGGTGAAGGTGGCCTGTTCGGACAGTCCGATCAGCGAGGCCACCTGACTCATCGGCATATCGGTGGTGGTCAGGTAGCGGCGGGCTTCGTCGCGGCGGACCGTATCGAGGATGGTGGCGAAGGAGGTGTCCTCGGCTGCGAGGCGACGTTGCAGGGTGCGCGGGTGGATCGTCAAAAGTCTTGCCACAGCGGTGATTTCCGGCGGGGTAGTACCCAATAGTTGCTGTACGGCGGCGCGGACCTTCGGTGCGATGGCGGCATCCGCGCCGACGGACTGTTCGGCCAGGAAGGCCATGGCCAAGCGGTGCAGATTCTCGTCGCCGCCGCTCAGCGGCCGGGTCGCCAGGCTGATCGGTACTCGCAACGCCGCTGCGGGACGCCCGACTCGCACGGGTGCGCCGAAGAACTCCTCATAGATACGGATCGGCGCGGGCGGCCGGTACGGCAGTTCGACCGAGCGCAGCCCGTAGCGCGCGTCCACCAGTCGTTGAAATGTGCGGTGCACGAAGGCGAGTCCGAGATCGGTGCCTTGGACGGGTGTCGGCCCGCCGGGCTGGACGCCATAGCGCAAGGCGGTCACGCTGCGGTCGCCGTATGGGTCGGGTTCGATCGTCAGGCTGAGCGACCGCGCGTGCAGGAACAGATAGCGCGAACAGCATTCGAGGGCGTCGGCGAGCGTCGGCGAATTGCGGATGGCCAGGGCCAGCGGGCCGAGCATATCCAGATCCTGCCGATGCGAAATGCGCAGTCCGAGGTCGGGGCAGTCGAGCCGCTGCGCGGCCAGCTCCAGCGCCGCAGCGAGTGCCTGATCCGGTACCAGCAGATCATCGGCATCCAGAGCGGCGATCGGCAGCCCGACGGCGGTGGCGAACTCCTCGGCGTTCCCGCCCAGCTCGGCCACCGTCGCGCGAAATCCGCGCAACCCCGCGGACCGAATCACCGACATGTCGCTCAGAATCAAATACTTGTCGTGCAAAGTCAAGAATCTGGTCCACTGGCCTCGCAGACTGGAACGATGAGGCCAGCATCGCGCAGCGATTCGATGAGGGGCGGTGGTCGGGTGACGGGTGGGCCCGAGACCGCCGTAGTTCCGGACCACCTCGATGTCGTGATCGTCGGCGCCGGGTTATCCGGCATCGGCGCGGCGTATCGGCTGCAGACCGAATGCCCGGGCAAAACCTATGCCGTGCTGGAGGCGCGCGAGTCGCTGGGTGGGACGTGGGATCTGTTCCGCTATCCCGGAATTCGCTCGGATTCGGATATGTTCACCCTCGGCTATCCGTTCAAGCCGTGGCGGGATGCGAAGTCGATCGCCGACGGTCCGTCCATTCTGCGCTACGTCGAGGAGACGGCCGCGGAATTCGGCATCGACCGGCACATCCGCTACGGCACCAAGGTGGTCGGGGCCGACTGGTCCACCGCATCGGCGCGCTGGACGCTCACCCTCGAGCAGCGCGATGCTACCGGCGGCACCACGCAGCGCACGCTGACCTGCAATTTCCTCTACGCCTGCGCCGGGTACTACAACTACGACCAGGGCCACTCCCCGGATTTCCCGGGCATCGACTCCTTCGCTGGACAGGTGGTGCATCCGCAGTTCTGGCCCGAGGATCTCGACTACGCGGGCAAACGCGTCGTGGTGATCGGCAGTGGTGCGACGGCGGTCACACTGGTGCCCGCGATGGCCGATCAGGCCGAATCGGTGACGATGCTGCAGCGCTCGCCGACCTGGATCAGCGCTGTTCCCGGCCGGGACAAGCAGGCCGACAAGATCCGCGAGCTGCTGCCGCCGCAGTTGGCGCACCGCGTGATCCGCACCAAGAACATCCTGTTCAGCATCGGTTTCTATCAGTACTGCCGTCGCCGTCCGGAGGCCGCGCGCAAACTGCTCACCGGTCTGACGGCACGAATCCTGAAGGATGAGAAGGCCGTTGCCGAGCACTTCACGCCGAAGTACGACCCGTGGGATCAGCGGTTGTGTGCCGTACCCGACGCCGATTTCTTCAGGGCGATGAAGAAGGGGAAGGCGCAGGTCGTCACCGACCACATCGAATCCTTTGTGCCCGAGGGAATTCGGCTGAAGTCCGGTCGAATCCTGGAGGCGGACATCGTGGTCACCGCGACCGGGCTGCAATTGCTGGCCTTCGGCGGCATCGCGCCGCAGGTCGACGGAGCAGCGGTGAACCTGTCGGAACAATTCGTCTGGCAGGGTGCGATGCTCACCGGCGTACCGAATTTCGCGGTCTGTATCGGGTACACGAATGCCTCATGGACGTTGCGCGCCGACCTGACCTCGCGGTTGGTCTGCAAGGTCATCAACCACCTGGACCGCAATGACTATGCGGCCGTGGTGCCGAAGCCGGAAGGCGAGCTCGGCGAGCGCCCGCTGCTCGATCTGGCGTCGGGCTACATCCAGCGCTCGATCGGCGACTTCCCACGTCAGGGTGACCGGCATCCGTGGAAGGTGCGGCAGAACTATCTGCTCGACTCGGCCACGACCATGCGCACCAGTTTGCACAAGACGCTTTCCACCACGCCACGCGCGGCCGTCCGTCAAGCCGACCTCTCGGTTACCCGCTGAGCCCGTGGCACCGGCTGGGTCAGTCGATCCGGTAGTCGAACATCCAGTTCAGCGGGGTGACACCGGCTTTGGCCGCCTTCTTCAGGAAGTAGGGCGTGAGCAGGCGGACCAGTAGGCGGGCGACTCCGTTCGACGCCTTGTCGCTACTGGTTTCCGCGCCATAGGCGACCACCCTCTCGACCCGCTCGCGGCGACGGTCCTCGAAGGCGGCCAAGGCCGCGGCGGTATCCGGGATATCGCGCAGGCAGATCGCCAGTGTCAGGGCATCTTCCACCGCCATGGATACGCCCTGGCCGGATGAGGATGCCACGGCGTGCGCGGCGTCGCCGACGATGACCATATTGTCGTTGTGCCACTTGGTGACCGTCGGCATGTCGTACTGGTTGAAGGCGGGGACGAAGGTGTCATCCGTTGTGGCGGCGACGATCGGGGCGGCCGGGCCGCGATCCGCCGACAGCAATTCGACGAGTCGCGCTCGCCAGTCCACCGATTCCGTCGGTGAAAGTTCCTGTGTCCTGGGCATATTGGCGAACCACCAGATCTCGCCGTCCGGTGCGACGAAGTAGCCGAAGAATGCCCTCTTCCCGAAGATCATGCTGTACACACCGGGCCGCAACCCGAGTTCGCGATGCAGCCCCCGATCGGTGACGAATCCACCGAGCCCGTAGATGCCGAGGAAGTGCGCCTTCGGGGCGGATGGATCGATGATTTCCCTTGTGCGAGAACGTATTCCATCGGCACCGATCAGTACATCGGCGTCCATCGTGGTGCCGTCGGCGAAGGTCACACGCACGCCGTTCTCGGTCGATGTCGCATCCACCAGCCGCTTGTTGTACTCGAACCGCACGCCGCGTCGCACCGCTTCGGCATTCAGCGCTCGATACATATCGCGCCGTTTGATGCTGTGCGTGACGGTGCCGTCGGGCAGTGTGCCGCCGATCGGCATATCGGTGATGTGCTTGCCGCCGCTGGTCGCGAACGACAGTGTGGCGGTCGGGTGCCCGATCTCGGTGACCACCTGATGCGCGTCCAACAGCGCCAGCGCCGACAATCCGTTCACCGCCACCGTCAGATACGCGCCGATCTGCTCGGCCGCCGCCTCCGCGTATGCCTCGCACACAATCGGCTCCAGTCCAGCCCGCTGCAATGCCATCGCGGTGACCGGCCCGGCGATCCCGCCCCCGATGATCAGCGCCTTCTTCATGGTGTGCCTCCGAAATCTCTCTTGGCTCTGCTGTATCTTGATTATCAAGACATAAGTAGTTTGATGATCAAGAGGCTTGAATGTCAAGAGAAAAGTTGGAGCTAGCCGAACTGCGCGTCGAGCTCGGCCGCGAAGCGCAGGCGCTACAGGCCGCGGTCGACGCCGTCGACCAAGCCGCCGCGACCAATCTCGGCGTCAACCGCACCGACCTGCGCTGTCTGGAAATCCTGTGGCACGGCGAATCCACCCCTGGTGCTCTCGCCGCCGAACTGGGCCTGACCAGCGGCAGCGTGACCACCATGCTGGACCGCCTCGCCAAACTCGACTACGTCGTCCGCCATCCGGAACCGGGGGACCGCCGCAAGGTCGTCATCCGCATTACCGACGCCGCGATGGCCAAGGTCATGCGGATCTACGGGCCGATCGCCGAGGAGGGTGCGGGCGAGGTCTCGCGCTACAGCGCAGCGGAACTGCGCCTCGTCCTCGACTATCTGCGTCGCTCGCGCGAGTTGCAGGAGCGCCACCGCACCCGGATCACGGAGCTCTGAAATACCTTCCGCAAGTGGGTGCTCATGGCGACAGCTGACATGATCACCCCATGATCGAATTGCGTAACGCACGGTGGGCAGTGGCAATGGCGGCGGGCGCGGTACTCGTCGCGGGCTGCAGCAGCAAGGACGACTCGGCGGATCACCGGAATTCCTCGCCGACCACGCCTCGCGAACAGTTGGTGCTGACCCCGGAGGAATTCCCCGCGGGCACAAAGAAACTCGATCTGCCGCCGGAGCAGCTGCAGTCGACGGTCGGCGATCTCACCGCAACCCAGCAGAACGCCACCTTCACACCGGCGGAGTGCGGTTCCACCCAGCAGGATCTCGGGGCGGCGACCAAGGAACTGCTCGCGCAGTCATCCATCTCCGCGGCGACCGGTAAGTCGGGCCAGATCTTTGTCGAATTCGTCTCCGGGCGGACCGGGGATCTGCAACGGATCGCCGACGGCAACAAGCGCTGCGGTTCGGTCGAGGTGGTCGCGACCTACGATGGCCATCAGGTCACCGCATCGGAGCGCGTCACGAGTCAGCCTGTGCCCCAGGGACTGAATGGCGCGAACGCAATCGCCTACCACGCGACCAGCACCGCCACGACAGATGCCAGCGACAAACCGCTGACCCAGAACGCATACCTGGGCTACGCCGAGGTCCGGGGCATCACGGTCGCGGTTCGCGTTGCCGCGCTGGATGATTCGCTCGACCAGGCGGCCTTCGATCAGTTCTTCGTAGCCGCGGTGCAGAAGGTGGTGAAGGCGGCCTAGCCTACTTGCGGACGATCAGTTCCAACGCGATATTGTCCGGATCCCGGAACTCGAGGATATAGCTGAACCCGATGTCCTTGATGTCTCCGCGCGCGACCCCGCAGTCATCGAGATGCGCTGCGGCAGCCTCCAATTCGGCCAGTGAGTTCAGCGGGAACGCGAGATGATCGAGCCCGACCCGATCTTCGTCGAAGCTGTCGGTGCCGACCGGCCGCAACCCGATCATCCCGTGCTCCATCCGATAGATCACCCCGCCGAACAGAAACCCGAGCTGCTCCCGCGTCGCCTCATCCGCATCAGCGGGCACCTCCAGCGCGACCGGCCATCCGAACACCCTCTCGTAGAACGCCCGCGACCGATCGATATCGCAGACCGTCAGTCGCGCATGGGCAATGGCACTAGTGGTAATCGGCATACCCTCATGCTCGCACCCACCGCCGATTACCCGCTGGTTAACCCCTCCCACCTGCCGTTTAGGTAAGCGCCGACCCATGCTGTAGCGTTGTCTCTACCGACGCGGGGTGGAGCAGCTCGGTAGCTCGCTGGGCTCATAACCCAGAGGTCGCAGGTTCAAATCCTGTCCCCGCTACTAGGGAAATGGCCCGGAACACTTTGTTCCGGGCCATTTTTCGTTTTCGACCCGGCGAACAGCATCTTCGGTGGAGGTCCGGGTCGCAGCAAACGATCAGAACGCGGACTGGTTCGCCTTCCCATATTTGGAAAGTTCACTCGGACGCGGTCTGCTATTTCTGGTGTAGCGATGCCCTGAGGAGACCAATGCTTTACACCGCACAACCACGCTGGAGCCGTCTGGTGATCACCGCCTCGGGCCCGTTGCTCGTCGTCGGTCGCGGTAACCACCGGGAAGCTACTGGCCGGTTGACAAGGTCAAGATCGTCAAATTACTGTTCAGTACGATGAATCGCGTTCTACTGTTCGAAAATTTGAAGGATCATTGTGCTGATCCACATCGCTGCGGCATAGGTGCTGTGTACGCATCTCGCGGCGGATGTTTCGGGCATCACCCCCTCTTGTCCGCGCCTGGACATTCTGGCGTGCCCACGTAGCGCCTCAATCTTCAGCGTCGTTCGCTGATTATTTGCCCTACTGAGCCCGGCGGTACACCGTGTCCAGTTCTGGGCCTAGCCTGTGCCGTCTCCTCGGGCCCCGGGTCGCTTGCGGAAGACGCTCCGCATCATTCAAGGCCCCTCGCTGATCCTCGACCGCGTCGAAATCCGTTATGTCCGAAGCGGGAATCGCCTGATTCCTCTGCTGTAGACAACAAACACACTCGTCAGAAGCTTTTACGGCGGGTCCCAGCCTGCCTTGGGAAGGATGTTCAGAGGTGACCGGATCGGCGTTCGAGGTCGCTATCGTCGGCATGTCCTGCAGAATGCCGGGCGCGGCCGATCTCGACAGTTTCTGGCAGCTGCTCAGAGAGGGGCGCGCCGCGATCGGCACGGCTCCCCCGGGGCGGGAGAGCATCACAGAGCGGGCCGGATTCGTCGACACCGTAGGGGAGTTCGACGCGGACTTCTTCGGGGTCTCGCCCAATGAGGCGCGCGCAATCGATCCGCAACAGTTGCTGGCACTGGAATTGAGCTGGGAGGCGCTCGAGGACGCGGGCCTGGCCGCCACGGCGCGCGAGGCCCGGCGGTGCGGTGTGTGCCTCGGTGGCACCGGAAGCGATTCCGCCGAAATCGCGAACCGCGTCTCGAACTACTTCGGTTTCAGCGGCCCGAGCATCCTGGTCGACAGCGACCAGGCATCCTCGCTGGTCGCGGTTCATCTGGCCTGTGAGAGTCTGCGCAGCGGCGAGAGCGACATGGCCCTGGCCGGTGGGTTCGTGCGCGGCGAGAGCGGCGGCATTGTGGTGCTGAAACCCTTGGCGCAGGCGGTCGCCGACGGCGACCGGATTCATGCCGTGATCCGCGGCAGTGCGGTCGACACCGGCGGCGAACGCCGAGTGCCGAGCGCCCCGAGTCGCGATGCGCAGGCGGCGGCGATCCACTCTGCCCTGACCGCGGCAGGTGTCGAGGCGTCGTCGGTGCAGTACGTCGAATTGCACGGCACCGGGACACCCGCCGGTGATCTGGCGGAAGCCGCTGCGCTCGGCGAGACCTACGGTGTGCACCGGGCGCAGGAAGCGCCGCTGGCCGTCGGATCGGTCAAGACGAATATCGGGCATCTGGAAGGTGCTTCCGGTATCGCGGGTCTCATCAAGACCGTGCTCTGTCTGCGCCGCCGAGAACTGGTGGCCGGCCTGGACTTCGAGACGCCGAATCCACGAATTCCGCTCGCGGACTTGGGTTTACGGGTGCTGACGGGCACCGAGGACTGGCCCGTCGCCGACGTGCACAGGGCAGGTGTGTCGTCGTTCGGCATGGGGGGATCGAACGCCCACGTGATCGTGGAGGAGGCGCCCGCCGTGGAGTCCGCCGCGACCACGGGGGACAGCAAGGCCGCCGCGGTGCCGTGGGTGGTCTCGGCGCGCAGCGAGGGCGGCGTGCGTGCACAGGCGGCCCGGCTGCGGGAGTGGCTACTGCGTCATCCGGAGCTGGATGTGGTCGATGTGGCGCATTCGCTGCTGGCCACGCGCGCCCAAATGGAGTGGCGCGGAGCCGTTGTCGGGCTGGATCGAGCCGAGCTGCTGGCCGGTTTGGCAGCTTTGGCCGACCCGACCGTCCCCGCTACGGCGATCGAGCCGACCACCGGGCGGGCCGAGCAGCGGCGGGTCGCATTCGTCTTCCCGGGGAATGGCAGCCAGTGGGAGGGTATGGCGCTGGGCCTGCTGGATTCGGGTGGTGCGTTCGCGGAGTCCATCGCGGAATGTGAAGCGGCGCTTGCACCGTACGTGGACTGGTCGCTGACGGCGGTGCTGCGCCGCGAAGTCGATGCCCCCTCGCTGGATCGCGTGGATGTGGTGCAGCCGGTGCTGTTCGCGGTGATGGTGTCACTGGCCCGGATGTGGCGTGCGGCCGGTGTGGAGCCGGACGTGGTGATCGGCCATTCCCACGGTGAGGTCGCCGCCGCGCATGTTGCCGGTGGACTGTCGCTGTCCGATGCGGCGCGTGTGGTGGCGCTCCGGTCCCGGGCGCTGGCCGATGAGCTGGCCGGACATGGCGCTATGGCCTCGATCGGGCTCGGCGCGGATGCGGTCCGAGTACGTCTTTCGGCGTATGGGGATCGGCTGTCGTTGGGGGCGGTGAACGGACCGGCGCAAAGTGTGATTTCCGGTGACGTTTCGGCGGTGGAGGGATTCCTCGCCGACTGCGCCCGCGACAGTGTGTGGGCCCGCCGGGTTCCGATCGACTACGCGTCGCATTCGAAGGCGATCGAGCGGATCCGCGATCGGCTGCTCGCGGAACTGGAGCCGATCCGCCCACAATCCGGATCGGTGCCGTTCTTCTCCACGGTATTCGCCGACCGGTTGGATACGGCTGAACTGGACGCCGAATATTGGTATCGGTCGGAGCGGGAACCGATTCGATTCGCCGACGCTGTTACGGCGCTGATCGGCGACGGCATCACCGGATTCATCGAGGTCGGCCCGCATCCGGTGCTCACGATGGGTATCGCCCTGACCGCCGAGGCCGCCGGTGCGGCCGAGGGCGTATCCGTTGTCGGATCGTTGCGGCGCGGTGCGGGCGGCCCGGAACAGTTCATCGCGTCGCTGGCACAGGCCTACTGCGCCGGTGTGCCGGTGGATCCGCGCGCGCTGGTCTCCGGTGGGGCGCGGGTCGATCTGCCGCCATACGCGTTCGAGCGCCGTAACTTCTGGTCCGGTGCGCTGGTCACTTCCGGTGGCTTCCCCGAAATTTCCGAGAGCCGAATTTCCGAAGACCGGGAGCGGACCGATGCGTTGGGCGACAGTCCGCTGGCCCGCAAACTGCTGGCAGCCCCCGAATATCAGCGTGACACAGTAGTTCTCGATATCGTTCGTGAGCATGCCGCCGCCGTACTAGGCCACGATTCGGCCCGATCAATCGACCCCGACCTGCCGTTCACCGAGTTCGGCATTGATTCGGTCAGTGGGGTGCGGCTGCGGGACCGGCTGATACGGGCCACCGGTGTGCCGCTGCCGGCGTCACTCATCTTCGACCATCCGACCGCGAGTGCGGTCGCGACACTGTTGCGGGCCCGGGTCACCGGAAACGACCGGGGCGAGCATCGGGTATCGCGACGCACGACCACAGACGAACCGATCGCGATCGTCGGCATGGGCGCCCGATTCCCCGGTGGTGTGCGGTCCCCCGAGGACCTGTGGGACCTCATGACCGCGGGTCGGGACGTGATCGGCGAATTTCCGACCGACCGGGGTTGGGACCTGGACCGACTGTTCGACCCCGACCCCGACAAACCGGGCACGGTCTACACCCGCCACGGTGGATTCCTCAGCAGCGCAGGCGATTTCGACCCCGGCTTCTTCGGTATCAGCCCACGCGAAGCGTTGGCGATGGATCCGCAGCAGCGGCTGCTGCTCGAGACATCGTGGGAAGCCCTGGAGGACGCGGGTATCGACCCGATGTCGTTGCGGGGCAGCGATACCGGCGTATTCGCCGGTGCCTGCTCATCGGGTTACTCGCGCCGGGTGACCGGCGACCTGGAGGGCTTCCGGCTGACCGGTACGTCACACAGCGTCATCTCGGGCCGTGTCGCGTATGTGTTCGGCCTGGAAGGCCCGGCGGTGACGGTGGATACGGCGTGCTCGTCATCGCTGGTGGCATTGCACCTGGCGTGCCAGGCGCTGCGCCAGGGGGACAGCTCGCTGGCTCTCGCCGGTGGCGTGACCGTCGCGGCCAGCCCATATCTGTTCGTGGACTTCGCCCGCCAGCGCGGCCTGGCACCGGATGGCCGCTGCAAGGCGTTCTCCGCTGCCGCCGACGGTGTGGCGTGGTCGGAGGGCTCGGGCGTCCTTGTGCTGGAGCGGCTTTCGGATGCGCAGCGGCTCGGACACAACGTCCTGGCCGTTATTCGCGGCAGTGCGGTGAACCAGGACGGCGCGAGCAACGGTCTGACCGCGCCGAACGGTCCGTCGCAGGAGCGGTTGATCGCGCAGGCCCTCGCCAATGCGGGGATCTCGGCGGTCGATGTGGACGCCGTTGAGGCGCACGGGACCGGCACGGCCCTGGGTGATCCGATCGAAGCACAGGCCTTGATCGCCGCCTACGGACAGGATCGCGGCGATCGGGAACCGGTGCGGATCGGTTCCTTGAAATCGAATATCGGCCATACCGTGGCCGCCGCCGGTGTGGCCGGTGTGATCAAGATGGTGCAGGCCATGCGGCACGAGCGGTTGCCGCGGACGCTGCACGCCGAAACGCCGTCGCCGCATGTGGATTGGGCCGCGGGCGCGGTGCGTCTGCTGACCGAAGCCGAACCGTGGATCGCCGGAGATCGGGTGCGCCGGGCGGGTGTGTCGTCGTTCGGGATCAGTGGCACCAACGCGCATGTGATCCTCGAAGAAGCGCCTGCAGCCCCGGTAGCGGCCGCCGGGGAAGACACCGAAATCACCGTGCCGGTCACCGCATTGTTGGTGTCGGGTAAGGGCGAGGCGGGTCTGCGTGCGCAGGCCGAGCGGCTGCGGGCCTGGTTGTCGGAGCGGCCGGAGGTCGACATCGCGGATGCGGCCTATGCGCTGGCGACGTCGCGGGCGCAGCTGGATTCGCGGAGTGTGGTCCTCGGTCGCGATCGGGACGAGTTGCTCGAGCGGTTGGCGGATCTCGCCGAATCGGGGACCGGTACCGGTGTGATCGGCGGCGTCGTTGGTCCGGGGCAGACGGCCTTCTTGTTCACCGGTCAGGGTGCACAGCGGATCGGTATGGGCGCAGGCTTGTACGAGGCGTTCCCGGTATTCGCGGACGCGTTGGATTCGGTGTGCGCCCAGTTCGATCCGGTGTTGGAGTGCTCGCTCAAAGAGGTCATGTTCAGCGGCGTCGCCGGTGGCGATAACGGTGTGGCGGTGCTGGATCGGACGGAGTTCACCCAGCCCGCGTTGTTCGCCTTCGAGGTGGCGCTGTATCGCTTGCTGGAGTCGTTCGGCGTCACCCCGAATGTGTTGATCGGCCATTCGATCGGAGAAGTCGCGGCCGCGTACCTCGCGGGCCTGTGGTCGCTCGCGGACGCGTGCCGGTTGGTGGCGGCGCGCGGCCGTCTCATGGGTGCGTTGCCCGAGGGCGGAGCGATGCTGGCCATCGCAGCGTCCGAAACCGAAGTGAATGATGTTGTCGCCCGGTATGCCGGCCGAGTGTCGGTCGCCGCGGTGAACGCGCCGTCGGCTCTGGTGATCTCGGGTGACGAGGACGCGGTCGGCGAGATCGAGGCCCGATTCGCCGAGCATGGCGCGAAGACGTCGCGGCTGCGGGTCAGCCATGCCTTCCACTCGCATCGGATGGAGCCGATGCTGGCCGAATTCGAGACTGTCGCAAAGGATTTGACGTACAACCGGCTACGCCTGCCGGTGGTGTCGAATGTGTCCGGTCGGCTTGCCGGGGACGAAGTGACCGAACCCGCCTACTGGGTTCGGCAGGTACGGGCCGCGGTGCGATTCGCGCCGGGCATCGAGACGTTGCTCGCCTCGGGTGTGCGTCGATTCCTGGAAGTGGGGCCCGACGCGGTGCTGGCGGCGATGACCCGGCAGACCCTTCCCGAGGACGCGGAGTCGGCCTCGGTGGTGGCCGCGGCCGCGCGCCGGGATCACGATGAGCCCCAACAGTTCTCGATGATGCTGGCGCACGCGCACACATCCGGTATGCGGGTGGATTGGACGCCATTGCTGCGTCGCCGGGCGATACGACGAGTTCCCCTGCCCACGTACGCCTTCCAACACCAGCGCTTCTGGTTGCCGCCGCGCCCCGAAGCCATCGGCGACACCCTTGCCCACCCGTTGCTCACCGGTGTGGTGCCGGTGGCCGGTAAGGACGAGTTCGTCTTCACCGGCCGGTTCTCGCTGGCGACCCACCCGTGGGTCGCCGACCATATGACCTACGGCACTGTGGTCTTGCCGAGCGCGGCCCTCGTCGAGTTCCTGCTCGTCGCGGGCGGCAGCATAGATTGCGGCGTCGTCGAGGAGCTGACCCTGGAGGCTCCGATTCCGCCGTCGGAAGACGACGAGGTCGAACTCCAGGTGTCGGTGCAGGAGCCGGACCAGGCCGGGCGACGTCAGTTCAGCTTCTACTTCCGGCAGGGGAGCGAATGGATGCGCAACGCCAGCGGTGTGCTGGCACCCTCCTGGGACGGCGATGACGCGCTGCTGGACCAGCTGCGGGACGAGGCCTGGCCGCCGATCGACGCCGAAACTCTCGACCCGGCATGGATTCCCGAGCGGATC
The DNA here is from genome assembly GCF_055584605.1 of Nocardia sp. NPDC102475. Classification (NCBI taxonomy): domain Bacteria; kingdom Bacillati; phylum Actinomycetota; class Actinomycetes; order Mycobacteriales; family Nocardiaceae; genus Nocardia; species Nocardia sp. NPDC102475. The sequence goes on from NZ_JBVJLS010000028.1 coordinate 90,822, forward strand.
GCCACAGTATCCGGACTCGAATACGGCCCGGCGTTGCTCGGTGTCAGTGCCGCATGGCAGCGGGGTGAGACCGTCTTCTCCGAGGTCACCCTGGATACGGCGGCCGCGCCCGAACCGGAGCGGTTCGATCTGCATCCGGCTCTGCTCGACCTGGTGATACACGCCGGGCTGGCCGGGCTCCTCTGGCGCGATCAGGACGGCGATCCGGACACCGGCCGGTTGCTGTTCCGCTGGGGCGGAGCGCGACTACACCAGCCGCCTGCCCAGGCGACGACGCTGCGCGTCATCGCCACGGCGCGCGGACCCGAGACGATTTCCATTGCGGCCATTGATGATTCGGGACGGCCGGTGGTCTCCGTCGACGCGGTCGTCATGCGGCCCTATGACGTGAAACAGATGCGCGGCACCCTGGCCTCGGATGCCGCCGACCTCTACGAGGTCCAGTGGACGCCCGCGCCGACGGCGACACCGAGTGCGTCCACGGACCGGATGACCGTACTCGGTTCGGAGCCGGTTGCCGGAATCGGCACCTCCTATCCGAGCCCAACGGAACTCGCTGCGGCACAAGAGATTCCAGATGTCGCGATCTGGCATCCGGAGGACAGCGCCGCAGCCGACGATCCGGCCGTCGTACGAGGCCACCTGGAAATGGTGTTGGCGACGGTGCAGGCCTGGCTGGCCGAGGATCGTCTGGCCGACACCCGCCTGGTCGTGGTGACCGCGAACGGTGCCGCGCTGCCGGGTGAGGCACCGGATCTCGCCGCGTCGGCCGTCTGGGGCCTGATGCGCAGCGCCCAATCCGAATATCCGGGCCGGTTCATTCTCCTCGATTCCGACCCGTCGGCCGTTGCGCCCATGGATGACTCGACACTCGTCGGTGCGGTGCTCGCGGCGGGCGAACCACAGGCGGCGGTGCGTGCCGGAGCATTGCTCGTGCCCAGACTGGTGCGAGCGCGAGCGGAGCACCAGGCCGAGCCGGGAGAACCGTTCGGCGCAGGCACCGTCCTGATCACCGGCGGCACCGGCGGCCTCGGCGCACTGGTGGCTCGACATCTGGTCACCGCACACGGAGTCCGTCATCTGCTGCTGGTGTCCAGGCGTGGCGAAACAGCCGATGGCGCAAGAGAACTGGTGTCCGAGCTGTCGGAATCCGGCGCTGCCGTCGCAGTGGCGGCCTGCGACGTGGGCGATCGAGAAGCCCTGCGTTCCCTGCTCGATTCGATAGCGGCCGATCATCCGCTGACCGGTGTGGTCCATGCGGCCGGCGTCCTCGACGATGGCACCCTCGCGGGCCTGACCACTGCGCAACTGCGGCGGGTGTTCAGCTCGAAGGCCGCGGCCGCATGGCACCTGCACGAACTCACTCGCGACCGCGCCCTGTCGGGCTTCGTGCTGTTCTCGTCTATCGCAGCAACGATCGGATCGGCGGGACAGAGCAACTACGCGGCAGCCAATGCCTTCCTCGACGCGCTGGCGCACCGTCGCCGTGCCGACGGGTTGCCCGCGATCTCACTGGGCTGGGGGCCCTGGAACTCCGCTGGCGGCATGACCGGTGGCTTGGACCGCAGTGCCGTCGCCCGCTGGGAAAGGCTCGGTCTCCACGCACTCGGGAACGACGAAGGTCTGCGGCTGTTCGATGCGGCCACCGGTCGCGCCGCCGCGCACTTGGCGGCGATTCGGTTCGACCCGGCCGAGTTGCGGCGCGAAGCGGGCAACGGCGCGGTGCCGACGGTGCTGCGCGGTTTCCTGCCCCGCACCACGGACCGGACCGCGGCCGCGTCGAGTTCACTGGCCACACGACTGAGCCGGGTACCGGAGGCCCAACGCGCCGAGGTGGTGCTCGACCTGGTCCGGGAGCACGCGGCGGCCGTGCTGGGGCACGGTTGCGCCGAAGACATCGGCCCCGGCGAGCGATTCGACGCACTGGGATTCGACTCGCTCGGCGGCGTCGAATTCCGCAACCGGCTGGCGAAGGCCACCGGTGTCCAGTTGCCGTCCACCCTGGTCTTCGACCACCCCACCGCCGCGGCCGTCGCCACCCTCTTGCACTCCACGATCGAGGGAACGGATTCTGGTTCCAGGACGGCACGGGTGTCGCGCCGGGTACGCGTGGACGAACCCATCGCGATCGTGGGCATGGCCTGCCGGTTCCCCGGCGGCGTCGAATCGCCGGATGCGCTGTGGGATCTGGTTGCTTCCGGCAGGGATGCGACCGGTGAGTTCCCGGCCGATCGTGGCTGGGATCTGGAGCGGCTGTTCGACCCGGATCCGGACAAGCCGGGGACGGTCTATGCCCGGCGCGGTGGATTCCTTTATGACGCAGGTGATTTCGATCCGGGCTTTTTCGGGATCGGCCCGCGCGAGGCGACGGCGATGGATCCGCAGCAGCGGTTGCTGCTGGAGGTGTCCTGGGAAGCGCTGGAGCACGCGGGGATCGACCCGACGTCGTTGCGCGGCACCGACACCGGTGTCTACACGGGCGTGATGTACCAGGACTACGAGGCTGTGACGGGTAAGGCCGGGCCCGAGGTCGAGGGGTATGTCCTCACCGGCGGCCTGGGGAGTGTGGCTTCCGGACGGGTGGCCTACGCGCTGGGTCTGGAAGGACCGGCGATGACGGTGGATACCGCCTGCTCGTCGTCGCTGGTGGCGCTGCATCTGGCCTGCCAGGCGCTGCGCCAGGGGGAGAGTTCGCTGGCGTTGGTCGGTGGCGCGACGGTAATGGCGACACCGATGGTGTTCCAGGAGTTTTCGCGGCAGCGCGGTCTGGCTCGAGACGGCCGGTGCAAGTCGTTCTCGGCCGCGGCCGACGGTGTCGCGTGGTCCGAGGGCGCAGCGGTGCTGATCGTGGAGCGCCTGTCGGATGCACGTCGGCTGGGCCACGACGTATTGGCGGTGGTGCGTGGCAGTGCGATCAATCAGGACGGCGCGAGCAATGGTTTGACGGCGCCGAATGGTCCGTCGCAGCAGCGGGTGATCGCGGCGGCGTTGGCGAATGCCGGGTTGAATCCGCGGGATGTGGATGCGGTCGAGGCGCACGGAACGGGAACGGCGCTGGGCGACCCGATCGAAGCGCAGGCGTTGCTCGCCACCTACGGGCAGGATCGTGCGGGAGAACCGCTGCGTCTTGGTTCGCTCAAGTCGAATATCGGTCACGCGCAGGCGGCGGCGGGTGTCGGCGGTGTGATCAAGATGGTGCAGGCGTTGCGGCACCGAACTCTGCCGACGACGCTGCATGCGGACGAGCCGAGCCCGCACGTGGACTGGTCTGCGGGCGATGTCCAGCTGCTGACCGAGGCGCGGGCGTGGCCGGTCGGCGACAGGGTGCGCCGGGCCGGTGTGTCGTCGTTCGGGATCAGCGGCACCAATGCGCACGTGATCATCGAAGAGGCACCGGCCCAGGCGGTTTCGGTGCCTGAGCGTGCTGTGGCCGGGCCGGACATCGATGTCGCCGTGGTGCCGTGGACGGTGTCGGCCAAGTCGGAGGAGGGCCTGCGGGCGCAGTCGGAGCGGTTGCGGGCGTGGTTGGCCGATCGCCCGGAGGTCGACATCTGGTCGGCGGCACGGTCATTGGCGGACTCGCGAGCATTGCTGGACCGTCGGGGCGTCGTCGTCGGCCGGGATCGTGACGAATTGCTGGCGGGCTTGGCCGATTTGGCGGCGGGTGCGCCGGGCACGATCGAGGGGTCGGCGGGTTCGGGGAAGACGACGTTCCTGTTCACGGGGCAGGGTGCGCAGCGAGTTGGTATGGGCGTGGGTCTGTATCGGGCGTTTCCGGTGTTCGCGGCGGCGTTGGATGAGGTGTGTGCGCAGGTCGATCCGTTGTTGGGGCGGTCGCTGAAGGAGTTGATGTTCGTCGATGCCGAGGGGGTGTTGGATCGGACGGAGTTCACTCAGCCGGCGTTGTTCGCGTTCGAGGTGGCGTTGTTCCGGTTGATCGAATCGTTCGGTGTCGTACCGGATCTGTTGATCGGGCATTCGATCGGTGAGTTGGCTGCGGCGTATGTGGCGGGGGTGTGGTCGCTCGAGGATGCGTGTGCGCTGGTTGTGGCGCGTGGTCGGTTGATGGGCGCCTTGCCCGAGGGCGGGGCGATGCTCGCGGTCGCGGTGCCGGAGGCCGAGGCGGCGCAGGTGCTCGCCGCGTACGGCGGACGGGTGTCGTTGGCGGCGGTGAACGGCCCGTCGTCGGTGGTGCTGTCCGGGGCAGCGTCCGCGCTGGACGAGATCGGTGATCGGTTTGCCGAGGAGGGAATGAAGACCTCCCGGCTACGTGTCAGTCACGCGTTCCACTCGGTTCTGATGGAGCCGATGCTCGATGAATTCCGCTCTGTCGCCGCAGGATTGACGTATCGGGAGCCGCTGTTGCCGATCGTGTCGAACGTTTCGGCGGTCATGGTCGCTGCGGAGCTGACCGATCCCGAGTACTGGGTCGAGCAGGTGCGGGGGTGCGTCCGGTTCGCGCCGGGGATCGACGTTCTGGTCGAGGCAGGTGCGCGTCGGTTCGTGGAGATCGGACCGGATGCGGTGCTGTCCGCGATGACTCGGCAATGTCTGGCCGAGACTCCGGCCGTCGAGGCCAAGTCGACGGTCGTCGCGGCCGCCCGGCGCTCGATCGACGAGCCGACACAGTTCGTGTCCGCGCTGGCACAGGCCGCCGTCGTCGGCGTAGCGGTGGACTGGACGCCGCTGTATGCGGGCCGCTCCACGTCTCGAATGACGTTGCCTACCTATGCGTTCCAGCATCGACGCTACTGGGCGCGGCCGGTCGACGCGCCGGACCTGTGGCAGTCGGGCCTGGACGATGCGGGACATCCGCTGTTGGGCGCGATGCTGCGGTTGCCGGACTCCCAGGATGTGGTGTTCACCGGGAGGCTGTCGCGAGCCGCTCATCCTTGGCTGGCCGATCATGCCGTCACCGGGGTGGTGTTGCTGCCCGGCGCCGCGCTCGTGGAGCTGGCCCTGCACGTGGGAACGGTGCTGGACTGCCCGCGACTGGCGGAGCTGGTGATCGAGGCACCCCTCCCGATCCCGGCAGCCGGGGCCGTCGACCTGCGGGTGGTAGCGGGCGGACCGGATGACACCGGCGCACGGACGGTGTCGATGTACTCGCGGTCGAACGGCGATGCTTCGGACTCGCCCAACGACGCTGCGGGACAATGGATTCGCCACGCGGTCGCGACGGTCACCGTCGGGTCGAACACACCACCGGTCGACTCCGTTCCGGTGAGCTGGCCGCCCGCAGGGGCGACGGCGATAGCGATCGATCACGCCTACGCGGATCTGGCCGCGCGGGGCTACGAGTACGGACCGGCGTTCCGCGGACTGACCGCCCTGTGGGGCCGCGACGGTGAGGTGTTCGCCGAGGTCGTACTGCCGGAGTCCGCACGATCGGACGGCTCGACATTCGGTGTGCATCCGGCATTGTTGGATGCCGCGCTGCACGTGGTCCTGCTCGGTGGGCTGGTTCCCGACACCGGGGCCGGTGCGATCGCGGTCCCGTTCTCATGGGAGAACATCGCCCTGTACGCGACGGGCGCGACCACGGTGCGGGTCCGTGCTGCCGTGACCGGCTCCGGGCCGGGGGGTGAGCGAATCACCGTATCCCTCGCCGATCCGGCAGGCATGGCCGTGGCCGACGTGGAAGCACTGACGCTGCGGACCTTGTCCGCCGATGCGCTCGGCTCGGCGCACCGTCGCACCGACGGTGTCGGCTACGAGCTGAACTGGGTCGTGCTACCCGAGCCTGCGGCCGCGCTCACCGCGGCCGACGCCTGGAGTCCCGACGATGACGGTGAAACCGTGACGATCGCGGGACGGGAGGCGACGGTGTTGCGGCTCGACGCGCACCGATGGAATGAGCTGTCGCGCACCGACTCTCCGGCCGTCGACGGCAATCTCCCCGTGGCAGTACGGGATCTGGTCACCGACCTCGCGGCGCAGGTGCGGCGGCTGCTGACCCGGGACCGGCTCATCGTCGTGGTGACCCGGCAGGCGGTCGCGGTACATCCGCACGAGCCGGTGGACCTGTCCACGGCAGCCGTGTGGGGTCTGCTGCGTACCGCACAGAGTGAGAACCCGGACCGGATTCTCCTCGTCGATGTCGAAGACTGGGCGGACTATCGGCCCGCTGTGGTCCTGGCTTCGGCTACGGGCGACGAACCCCAGCTGGCCCTGCGGCACGGGAAGGCATACGTGCCGCGCCTGAACCGCGGTGATTCGAACGCTCTCGACGTCGCGTCGCGAAATACCCCGGTCTGTGCGGTCAGGCCCGGAGGCGGTAGCGCAGCGTCACCACGTAGGGCTCCGCACAGACCGCATCAGACACAAGCATGGGCGCTGACTCTGCGCGACAAGGGCACGTTGACCGCGGACAACTTCGCCTTCAGCGACCATCCAACCGCGTTGGAACCGCTTGCACCAGGCCAGGTCCGGGTGAGTATGCGGTCGGTCGGCCTCAACTTCCGGGATGTGCTGATGGCGCTCGGCACCTACCCCGACAAGGCTGGTCGGCCCGGCGGTGAGGGAGCCGGTGTCGTCGTGGAGGTCGCACCGGACGTGACCGAATTCGCGCCTGGCGACCGGGTTTTCGGGTTGATCCCGGGTGTCGGATCGGTGGCGGTGGTCGATCGCCGACTGCTTGCGCCGATGCCGCGTGGCTGGTCGTTCACCCAGGCCGCGGCGATTCCGATCGTCTACGCGACCGCCTACTACGGCCTGGTCGACCTGGCCGATGCGCGACCGGGTGAGACGCTGTTGCTGCATGCGGCGACCGGTGGCGTCGGTTTGGCGGCCGTGCAACTCGCGCGACACCTGGGCCTGCGCTTGTTGGTCACCGCCAGTGAGCCGAAGTGGAATGTGTTGCGCGATTCGGGGTTCGGCGAGGCTGAAATCGGCAACTCGCGCACGTTGGATTTCGAGCAGAAGTTCCTCGACGCCACCGACGGTCGCGGTGTGGACATCGTATTGGATTCGCTGGCAGGCGAATTCGTGGACGCGTCGTTGCGGCTGCTGCCGCGCGGTGGTCGGTTCGTCGAGATGGGCATGCTCGACCGGCGTGACCCGGTCGAGGTGGCCGCCGAGCATCCGGGGGTGGACTACCACAGCTTCATGCTGATGGAGGTGGGTCCCGATCGGCTGCACGAGATTCTGACCACGCTGGTCGAGCTTTTCGAGGCCGGGACCTTGGCGCCGTATCCGACCGTCGCGTGGGATATGCGGCAGGCGCCGCAGGCCTACCGGTACCTGAGCCAGGCCCGGCATATCGGCAAGAACGTGCTCACCGTGCCGGTGCCATTGCGGCCCGAGGGCACTGTTCTCATCACCGGCGGTACCGGAGGATTGGGCGCGGTGGCCGCACGACACCTGATCACCGTCCATGGTGTGCGCAGGCTGGTGTTGGCGGGAAGGCGTGGTCCGCAAACCCCCGGCGCGGCCGAACTCGTCGCCGAGCTGACCGCGCTCGGTGCGCATGTGGACGTGGTCGCGTGCGACGCGGCCGATCGAGCCGCACTGGACGCGGTGTTGGCGGCCATACCGTCGCAGCATCCGTTGACCGCTGTCGTGCATGCGGCGGGTGTGCTGGCCGACGGTCTGCTCGCCGCCATGACACCGGAGCAGATCGCGAAAGTGTTGCGGCCCAAGGTGAATGCGGCCTGGAATCTGCACGAGGCGACCAAGGACCTGGATCTGTCGGCGTTCGTGCTGTACTCCTCGATCGCGGGCGTGATCGGCAATCCGGGCCAGGCGAACTATGCGGCCGCCAATGTCTTCCTCGATGCGCTGGCACAACACCGGCACGTGACCGGTCTGCCCGCGACGTCGGTGGTATGGGGGCCATGGGAGCAGAGCGGCGGTATGACCAGCACGCTCGGCGCGGCCGACCTCGCCCGTTTGCGGCGCGAAGGTCTCCTTCCGCTGGGCGACGCGGACGGCATGGAGCTGTTCGACGCCGCGCTGGCGGGCGGCCGGTCGGCGTTCGTGGCGGTCCGGATCGACCGGACCGCTCTGGGCGAAGCACATCCCGATGATGTGCGCGCGGTCATGCGTGGCCTGTCGCGGCCATCGCACCGCCGGGTGGTCGATACGACGAGCGCGCCGTCGGCAACATCGAATGGCTCCGCGTCTTTGTCGGCGCAACTGCTCGGCCGCTCGACCGCCGAACAGGAACGCGTCATCCTTGGCGTGATCCGGGCCCAGGCCGCGGCCGTGCTGGGACACACCAGTGCGGACTCGACCCCGCCGGACAAGCCGTTCAGCGATATCGGGTTCGACTCGCTCGGCGTGATGGAATTCCGTAACCGGCTGAAATCGGCTGTCGGCGTGCAGTTGTCCGCGACCGCGATGTTCGACTATCCCACCCCGGAGGCGCTTGCCGATTACCTCCGGCAGGAGATCGTTCCGGTCGACGACCCCGCGGAACGTATTGCGGCCGAGCTCGAGTCGCTGGCGCGCAGTTGTGCCACGGCCGAGCTGTCGGCTGCGGATCGGTCGGATATCGCAAGCAGGTTGACCGCACTGTTGCGTGAGCTCGAAGACGAGGACACCGGCGAATTCGACCTGGGCGGTGGTGCCGACAGTCTCGAATCCGCGGATGACCGCGAGCTATTCGAATTCATCGACCAAATCAGTTGAAGCAAGTTCCGCGACCACCTGAGCTGAGCAAACACGATCTGGAGTTCCACCGATGGCCGACAACGACGAGCTGCGCCGGTATCTGAAGAAGACCGCGAAGGAGCTCTACGAGACCAAACAGCAACTGCGCGCGCTCACCGACCGGTCGCGGGAGCCGATCGCGATCGTCGGTATGGCTTGCCGGTATCCCGGTGGCGTCCGCTCCGCCGAAGACCTGTGGCGCATGACGGCGGACGGTGTGGATGCCATCGGCGACTACCCGACCGATCGAGGGTGGGACCTGGAACGGCTGTTCAACCCGGATCCCGATGTGCCGAACGCCATTTACACCCGTGACGGTGGGTTCCTCGACGCCATAGGCGAGTTCGACGCGGCCTTCTTCGGGATCGGCCCGCGTGAGGCCGCGGCGATGGATCCACAGCAGCGCCTGATGTTGGAGGCGTCATGGGAAGCGTTGGAGGATGCGGGAATCGACCCGGTGTCGTTGCGCGGCAGCGACACCGGTGTCTTCGCCGGAGTAATCCATCAGAACTACGGTCCACGCATCGGCTCACCGAATATCACCGCCGAGACCGAAGGCCATGCCTACCTGGGTGTTTCGAACGCGGTGCTATCCGGTCGGATCGCGTACACGTTCGGCTTCAAAGGCCCGGCCATCTCGGTCGATACCGCCTGCTCGTCGTCGCTGGTGGCGTTGCATCTGGCGTGCCAGGCGCTACGGCAGGGCGATACGTCGCTGGCGGTGGCGGGTGGGGTGACCGTCATGTCGGATCCGGCATTGCTGATCGCGTTCGCGCGTCAGCGTGCGTTGTCGCCCGATGCGCGCTGTAAGGCATTCGCGGCGGCTGCTGATGGAACCGGATTCTCCGAGGGTCTCGGAGTGCTTGTACTGGAGCGTCTTTCGGACGCGCAGCGGCTCGGTCACACCGTGCTGGCGGTGGTGCGTGGTAGTGCTGTCAATCAGGATGGGGCGAGCAACGGCTTGACTGCGCCGAACGGTCCGTCGCAGGAACGAGTGATCGCGGCCGCGTTGGCGAACGCGGGTCTGGCCCCGTCGGATATCGACGCGGTAGAGGCGCACGGCACCGGCACGATGCTCGGGGATCCGATCGAGGCGCGGGCACTGATCAGCGCATATAGCACGCGTCGCGAGAACGCGCCGTTGCGTTTGGGGTCGTTGAAGTCGAATGTCGGTCACACCTCGGCTGCCGCGGGGGTGGGCGGAGTGATCAAGATGGTTCAAGCTATGCGGCACGGCGTGCTGCCGAAGACGTTGCATGTGGATGCGCCGACCCCGCACGTCGATTGGTCCGCGGGCACGGTGCGGCTCCTGCAGGACAACGAGCCGTGGCCGGTGGGGGACCGGACCCGGCGAGCCGGGGTGTCGTCGTTCGGGGCCAGCGGCACCAACGCCCACCTCATCCTCGAGGAGGCACCGGTCCATCCGGTCACCGTGGCGTCGGTGGACGGATCCGAGCCGGAATCGGCCGCGAAACCCATTGTGGCCGATATCGTTCCGTTGCTGATATCGGCCAAGTCCGACGAAGCCCTCCGCGCCCAGGCAGATCGACTGCGGCAGTGGTTGATCGACGATCCCGACGTCGATGTCCGGGATATGGCGTATTCCTTGGCGACGTCGAGGGCACAGTTGGACCGGCGCGGTGCGGTCGTGGGGCATGACCGGCACGAACTGCTCGCCGGTCTGGCCGATCTGGCCGCGGGTTCGCACGGCACGATCGAAGGGAATGCCGGTTCCGATAGGACCGCGTTCCTGTTCACGGGGCAGGGTGCGCAGCGAGTTGGTATGGGCGTGGGTCTGTATCGGGCGTTTCCGGTGTTCGCGGCGGCGTTGGATGAGGTGTGTGCGCAGGTCGATCCGTTGTTGGGGCGGTCGCTGAAGGAGTTGATGTTCGTCGATGCCGAGGGGGTGTTGGATCGGACGGAGTTCACTCAGCCGGCGTTGTTCGCGTTCGAGGTGGCGTTGTTCCGGTTGATCGAATCGTTCGGTGTCGTACCGGATCTGTTGATCGGGCATTCGATCGGTGAGTTGGCTGCGGCGTATGTGGCGGGGGTGTGGTCGCTCGAGGATGCGTGTGCGCTGGTTGTGGCGCGTGGTCGGTTGATGGGCGCCTTGCCCGAGGGCGGGGCGATGCTCGCGGTGGCGATCGGCGAAGGACGAGCTGTCGATATCGTCGCCGATTTCGCCGACCGTGTGTCGATCGCGGCGGTGAACGGTCCGTCGTCGACGGTGTTGTCCGGGGACGTCGATGCCATCGGTGAGATCGAGCGGCTGCTGTCCGCCGAGGGTGTGAAGACGAATCGGTTGCGGGTGAGTCATGCGTTCCACTCGGCGCGGATGGATCCGATGTTGGCCGAGTTCCGTTCTGTCGCCGCAGGATTGACGTATCGAGAGCCGCTGTTGCCGATCGTGTCGAACGTTTCTGCGGTTATGGTCGCTGCGGAGCTGACCGATCCTGAGTACTGGGTCGAGCAGGTGCGGGGGTGCGTCCGGTTCGCGCCGGGGATCGACGTTCTGGTTGATGCTGGTGTGCGGCGGTTCGTGGAGATCGGACCGGATGCGGTGCTGGCGGCAATGACGCGCGGCTGTCTGGCCGAGCACCCGGAAATCGAGTCGGCGTCTTCGGTGGCGGCGGCTGCTCGGCGGTCGGTCGATGAGGTGGAGCAGTTCGTTACTGTCCTGGCGCAGGTTCATGTCGCGGGTGCGCGGGTGGACTGGCGTTCGTGGTTCGCGGGGTATGCGGCGCGTCGGATTCCGTTGCCCACCTATGCCTTCCAACGGCGCCGGTTCTGGTTGTCGGGTGCCCTCGACGCGTCGCCGTCGTCGGCGGATCATCCGATCCTGACGGGTGTAGTCGGGTTGGCGGGTACCGACGAATGGTTGTTGACCGGCCGGTTCTCGTTGCGGACGCATCCGTGGATCGCTGATCACATGACCTACAGTGTGGTGGTCGTGCCGAGCGCGACGTTCATCGAGTTCCTCCTCGTCGCGGGCCGCCGGATCGGTTGCGGGGTGGTGGAGGAGCTCACCTTGCAGGCGCCGATTCTGCCGACCGCGGACGACGAGGTCGAGTTGCAGGTGCTGGTGCAGGCGGCGGACGAGTCCGGGCGGCGTCCGTTCGAGTTCTATTTCCGCAAGTCCTCCGACGCCGAATGGATCCACAACGCCACCGGTGTGCTCGGGGCCCAGTGGGATGGTGATTCGGCGCTGGTGTCGCGGCTGCGGGAGGAGCAATGGCCGCCGGTCGATACCGAGGTCGTGGACAGTGCGGGGCTGCCGGAGCGGATTGCGAAGCTCGCGGGGCTCGAGTACGGTCCGGCGTTCGTCGGTGTGCGTGCCGCGTGGCAACGCGACGACACGGTTTTCTCCGAGATCGTCCTGGACACCGATGCGGCGCCGGAGCCGGGACGGCACGACCTGCACCCTGCCCTGCTGGATATGGTGATGCACGCGGGATTCTCCGGGTTGCTGTGGCGCGATGGGGATTCCGATCCCGATACCGGCAGGTTGTTGTTCCGGTGGGGTGGTGCGCGTTTCCACGAGTCGTCGACGGATGAGGTGACTTCGCTTCGGGTCATCGCGGTCGCGACCGGACCCGAGACCGTGTCGGTCGCGGCTGTCGATCCGGACGGCAATCCGATCGTGTCGGTCGACGCGGTGGTGATGCGTCCCTATGACGTGAAGGAATTCCGGAGCAGTCTCGTCGGTGACGGGGCGGGCCTGTACCAGGTGCGCTGGGAGCCCACTGCGGAATCGGGTGCCGGAGACGGCCGACCGGCCCTGGCGATGCTCGGGCACACGACGGTGGCGGGGATCGACACGGAATACGCGTCGATCGCCGATGTCGTTGCGGCCGAGGGCATTCCCGGTGTGGTGGTGTGGCGAGCGACCGAGCCTCTCGCAGCAGATTCGGACGTCGATGGTCCGGGATCCGTGCGGGCTCGCGTGCACGGCGCGTTGGCGATGGTGCAGTCCCTGCTCGGCGAGCAATGTCTGTCCGATGTCCGAGTGGTCGTGGTGACGACGGGCGCCGTTGGCGTGGCCGACGAGACTCCGGATCCGGCCGCGGCGGCGGTGTGGGGGCTGGTGCGCAGCGCGCAGTCGGAGCATCCGGAACGGTTCGTCCTCGTCGACGAGGATCCGGACCGGCCACTCGATGCCGACCGCATCGCGGCGGTCCTGCGGTCGGGCGAGCCGCAGATCGCGGTCCGTGGTGCGCAGCTTCTCGTTCCCCGGATGGTGCGCGCGTCCGCTTCCGCGGATCCGGGCCTGCGGCCGTCGTTCGGGGATGGGACCGTGCTGATTACGGGCGGAACGGGTGGACTGGGTGCGTTGTTCGCCCGCCATCTCGTTGCCGAACACGGTGTGCGCAGTCTCGTATTGACCTCGCGCCGGGGCCCCGATGCGCCCGGCGCCGCCGAGCTGGTTGCCGAATTGGCGCACGCCGGGGCCGAGGTCCGGGCCGTCGCATGCGATGTCGCCGACCGCGACGCGGTGCGGAACCTCCTGGAGACAATCGAGCTCCCCCACAGGAATCTGACCGCTGTCGTGCACACCGCGGGAATTCTGGACGACGGCACCGTCGAGTCGCTGACCGCTGACCAGATGGATCGCGTGCTGGCGCCGAAGGTCGACGGCGCATGGCATCTGGACGAGCTCACTCGTGGTCTGAATCTGTCCGCGTTCGTGGTGTTCTCATCGATCGCCACGGTGCTGGGGTCGTCGGGGCAGGGCAATTACGCCGCGGCGAACGGTTTCCTGGACGCGTTGGCGCAGCGACGTCGGGCCGCCGGTTCGGCCGCCACATCGCTGGCGTGGGGTCCGTGGAACCAGGCCGGCGGTATGACCGGTGGCTTGAACCGCGCCGCCCTCGCTCGATGGGACCGCCTGGGGCTGGGCCCGCTCGAAAATGTCGAAGGGACGCGACTTTTCGACGATGCGCTCGCGCACTCGGAGGCGCGTCTGGTTCCGATCCGGTTCGACGCGAGTGTCTTGCGTCGCGAGTCCGACGTCGATGCCGTTCCGGCGGTGCTGCGCGGATTCGTGCGGCGTTCGACGCGCCCGACGCAGCAGGTGGCGGTCGCCGCGGCGGCGGGCTCGCTGGCCGCCCGGTTGGCGGATGTGCCGCAAGCGCGGCGTGCCGAGGTGGTGCTGGAGGTCGTGCTCACCCAGGCGGCGGCAGTGCTCGGGCACGACTCGGCCGCGGACATCCGGCCCGACCAGCGCTTCGACGAGATCGGTTTCGATTCGCTGGGCGGCGTGGAATTCCGGAACAGGCTCGGCAAGGCCACCGGCCTGCAGTTGCCGTCGACGCTGGTGTTCGATCATCCGACCCCGGCGGCGGTGGCGAAGCTGGTGCAGTCCCGCGTCGAGCCGACGGTGGGCGCACCCGTCAAGAAGGTTGCCCGCCGCGTCCGGGCCGACGAGCCGATCGCGATCGTGGGTATGGCCTGCCAGTTCCCCGGCGGCGTCGAATCACCGGATCAGCTGTGGGATCTCGTTGCTTCCGGAACCGACGCGACCGGCGATTTCCCGTCGGATCGGGGCTGGGATCTGGAGCGGCTGTTCGACGCGAATCCGGACAAGCCCGGTACCGTCTACACCCGACGCGGCGGATTCCTCTACAACGCAGGCGATTTCGACCCGGGATTCTTCGGGATCGGTCCACGGGAGGCGTCCGCGATGGACCCGCAGCAACGTCTGCTGCTGGAGGTGTCCTGGGAAGCTCTGGAGGACGCGGGCATCGATCCGACGTTGTTGCGGGGCAGCGACACCGGGGTATATGTCGGAGCGGGCTACTCGGGCTACATCGATCGGGTGGCCGGTGACCTGGAGGGCTACCGGCTCACCGGCACCACGAGCAGCGTGATGTCCGGACGGGTGGCCTATGTCCTCGGTCTCGAAGGCCCGGCGGTCACTGTGGACACCGCATGCTCGTCCTCGCTGGTCTCGCTGCATCTGGCCTGCCAAGCGCTGCGCCAGGGGGAGAGTTCGCTGGCGCTGGCGAGCGGTGTGACGGTCGCGGCCAGTCCTTACCTTTACGTCGATTTCGCGCGGCAGCGTGGTCTTTCGCCCGATGGCCGTTGCAAGGCCTTCTCCGCCGGGGCCGACGGCGTCGCCTTCTCCGAGGGCGTCGGTGTGCTGGTGCTCGAGCGGCTCTCCGACGCAAAGCGCTTGGGGCACAACGTCCTCGCCCTCGTGCGCGGTACGGCGGTGAACCAGGACGGTGCGAGCAACGGCTTGACCGCGCCGAACGGTCCGTCGCAGGAGCGGGTGATCGCGGCGGCGTTGGCGAATGCCGGACTCGAGCCGTCCGATATCGACGCCGTCGAGGCGCACGGCACCGGCACGAGGTTGGGTGATCCGATCGAAGCTCAGGCGCTGATCGCGGCGTATGGGCAGGACCGTGCGGGACAACCGCTGCGGATCGGATCGATCAAGTCGAATATCGGCCATACCGTGGCCGCGGCAGGTGTCGGTGGCGTGATCAAGATGGTGCAGGCGCTGCGCCACGAAACCCTGCCGAAGACACTGCATGCGGACGAGCCGAGCCCACACGTGGACTGGTCCGCGGGCGATGTCCAGCTGCTGACCGAGGCCCAGCCGTGGCCGACCGGCGGACGGGTCCGCCGAGCCGGGGTGTCGTCGTTCGGTGTCAGCGGCACCAACGCACACGCGATCCTCGAGGAAGCGCCCGCCCCACAGTCGGTCGTCTCGCCACCGGTTACCGACCGTCCACGCACGGTGGTGCCGTGGCTGGTGTCGGCCAAGAATGAGACCGCCCTGCGGGGACAGGCGGCGAAACTGCAGCAGTGGCTGATCGATCACCCCGACGCCGATCCGAGGCAGGTGGCGTATTCACTCGTGACGACACGTGCGCAGCACGAGTCGCGGGCGGCGATCCTGGGCGGTGATCGCGACGAACTGCTGGCGCGGCTGGCGCGGCTGGCCGCCGGATCCGGCTCGGCCGGAGTGGTTTCCGGCACGGTGGGCTCCGGGAAGACCGCCTTCCTGTTCACCGGTCAGGGCGCGCAGCGGGTCGGTATGGGTGCGGGTCTCTCCGTGGCCTTCCCGGTATTCGCCGCAGCACTGGACGAGGTGTGTGCCCAGTTCGATCCGCTGCTCGGATGTTCACTGAAGCAAGC
This sequence comes from Nocardia sp. NPDC102475, assembly GCF_055584605.1. Classification (NCBI taxonomy): domain Bacteria; kingdom Bacillati; phylum Actinomycetota; class Actinomycetes; order Mycobacteriales; family Nocardiaceae; genus Nocardia; species Nocardia sp. NPDC102475. The sequence continues at coordinate 106,617 of NZ_JBVJLS010000028.1, forward strand.
GATGTTCACCGGACACCTGATCGACGATCAGGGCGTCACCGCTAGCGACTGCTTGTCAGGTCGCTCGAAAGGATCAGCGGGTACCGGCATCCTGGATCGCACACGATTGACCCAGCCCGCGCTGTTCGCATTCGAAGTGGCGCTGTATCGCCTGCTGGAGTCGTTCGGAGTTGTCCCGGATGTGTTGATCGGGCACTCGATCGGTGAACTGGCCGCGGCGTATGTGGCCGGTGTGTGGTCACTGGAAGACGCCTGCGAGCTGGTCGCGGCACGCGGACGGCTGATGGAGGCGCTGCCGGAGGGCGGCGCGATGCTCGCGATCGCCGCGTCCGAAGCCGAAGTCGGCACGACGATCGCCGGATTCGATGGTCGGGTGTCGGTGGCGGCGGTGAATGCGCCTGCGGCCGTGGTGATCTCGGGCGACGAGGACGCCGTCGACGAGATCGATCGGCAGTTCGCCGAACGGGGTCGCAAGACGAGCCGGTTGCGGGTGTCGCATGCGTTCCATTCCCATCGGATGGAGCCGATGCTGGCCGAGTTCGAGACCGTAGTTGCGCGAGTAACCTGCAACGCCCCACAGATTCCATTGGTGTCCAACATTTCTGGCCGGATCGCCGGCGACGAGATCCTGGATCCCGGGTACTGGGTGGCGCAGGTGCGTGCGGCGGTGCGTTTCGCGCCCGGTGTCGAGACGCTGGTGGCGTCGGGCGTGCGCCGGTTCCTCGAGGTCGGACCCGACGCGGTGCTGGCGGCGATGACGCGGCACACGCTTGCCGAGGACGTCGAGGCTCGATCTGTGGTGGCCGCGGCGGCCCGCCGGGATCACGACGAGGTCGAGCAGTTCCTGACGATGCTCGGCCAGGCGCACACCGCGGGGGTGGCCGTCGACTGGGACGGGTTGTTCACCACCCTCCAGGTATCCCGAATCGCCTTGCCCACCTATGCCTTCGAACATCGGCGGTACTGGCTCGAACCCGGCCTCGGGGAGTCCCGGAACGCGTCGGAACATTCGCTGCTCACCGACGTGGTGCGCGTGGCCGACCGTGACGAGTGGCTGTTCACGGGACGGCTCTCGCTGCGCACCCATCCATGGATCGCCGACCACACCACCTACGGTGTGGTGCTCGTTCCGAGCGCCGCGCTCATGGAGATGCTGCTGGTCGCAGGTCGGCGAATCGGTTGCGGCACCGTCGAAGAGCTCACCCTCGAGGCGCCGATCCTCCCGCCGGCGGACGGCGATGTCGAACTCCAGGTACTGGTGCGGGAACCGGATCCCACGGGACGCCGATCGTTCACGTTCCACTACCGCCTGACCGGCGCCGCCGACGGCGAGTGGACGCGCAATGCCAGCGGCGTGATGAGCGGTCAACAGCTGCTCGATATCGGACTCGTGGACATGCTGCGCAACGGGCCGTGGCCGCCGATCGACGCCGAACCGGTGGACGCCGACTGGATTCCGGCCCAGGTGGCGCGTGTCGCCGGACTGGAATACGGTGCCTCGTTCATCGGCATCGACGCCGCATGGCGCAGCGGCGACACGATGTTCTCCGAGGTTACCCTGAATCAGGAAGTTTCGACCGAACGGTTCCAGCTGCATCCGGCGTTGTTCGATATGGCACTACATGCCGGACTCGTCGGCTTGATCTGGTCGGACGACAAGGGCAATCCCGCCGAGGGCAAACTCTTGTTCCGCTGGGGCGCGACGCAATTCCACACCACGTCCAAGGTCACGACCTTGCGCGTGATGGCCATCCAGCGCAGCGGTGAGGCGATTACCGTCGTTGCGGTCGACCAGGACGGAAATCCGGTGGTTTCGGTCGACGAAGTTGTCATGCGCTCCTACGACGTCCAGCAGTTCCGCGCCACGCTGTCGGGTGGGCGTGCGGCCCGGTACGGGTTGCGCTGGGCCGAGGTCGGGGCGTCCGGGGGACTCGCCCCGACCGGGAGCGCAGCCGTGCTCGGAACCGCGCAGGTGCCCGGAATCGACGAGCGGTATCCGGATCTGGCGGCGCTCGCTTCGGCCGCGACTGTCCCGGATGTCGTTGTTTGGTCCGAATCCACTGCGCCGCACGGTGATTCGCAGCCGTCCGCGAGTGATCGGGTGAAGACTGCCCTGCAGATGGTGCGCGGCTGGCTGGCTGACGAGCGATTCGCGCGGTCGCAGCTGGTTGTGGTGACCGGACGTGCGGTGGCCCTGCCCGATGAGGTGCCGGATACCGCGTCGGCCGCGGTAGCGGGTCTGATACGTAGCGCTCAGACCGAATACCCGGAGCGGATCGTGCTGCTCGATGCAATCGAATCCGTTGGCGCGCAGCATATTTCGGTCGACTCGATCCGAGCCGCGATCGCGACCGGAGAGCCGCAGCTGGCATTGCGGGGCGACCGTGTCCTGGCGCCGCGGCTGGACGCGGTGACATCCGGTGCGGCCGAGCAGGTTTCGTTCGGGACCGGCACCGTGCTGATCACCGGCGGGACCGGGGGGCTGGGCGCGCTGCTGGCCCGGCACCTGGTCACCGCGCACGGTGTGCGACGGCTACTGCTGGTATCGCGCCGTGGCGAGCATGCGGACGGCGCGGTGGAACTCGCGGCGGAACTGTCCGGACTCGGCGCCGAGGTGCGAATCGCCGCCTGCGATGTCACCGACCGCGACGCGCTTGCGGAGCTGCTGGCGGAGCACCCGCTCACCGGTGTCGTGCACGCCGCGGGCGTGCTCGACGACGCCACGTTCCACACGCTCACCGCCGGCCAGGTCGATCGGGTGTTCGCGCCCAAGGCCGATGCGGCGTGGCATCTGCACGAGCTCACCCGGGACATGAATCTGTCGGCATTCGTGCTGTTCTCCTCGATCGCCGGAATGATCGGTTCGGCGGGGCAGGCGAATTACGCCGCCGCGAACAGCTTCCTGGACGCCCTCGCGCTGCAACGCCGCGCCGAAGGACTACCGGCACTCGCACTCGCCTGGGGTCCGTGGCAGCAGGACATCGGCATGACCGGCGCTTTGGATCGCACCGCCATGAGCCGATTGGAGCGACTGGGCCTGGCCCCGCTGGACCGCACCGACGGCCTGCGGTTGTTCGATGAATCGCTGACCATCGCGGAACCGGTGTCGGCGCTGTTGTACTTGGATACCGACAAACTGCGACTGGAAGCGCATACCGGTCCGGTCCCGGCAGCGCTGCGCGGGTTCGTTCGCGCCCGCGGCCGGTCGGCCACGGCGTCGAGTGATGGACCCTCGCTCGCGGAGCGTCTGCACGGTGTGGCGGAGGCGAAGCGACGCGGGGTCGTCCTGGACCTGGTGCGCGAACACGTGGCGGCGGTGCTGGGTTACGGGTCGATCGACGACATCGGACCCGATCGCGGCTTCGACGAACTCGGCTTCGATTCCCTTGGCGGAGTGGAGTTCCGCAACCGGCTGTCGAAGGTGACGGGGCTCTCGCTGCCCTCGACCCTGGTGTTCGACTACCCCACCGCGGGCGATATCGCCGACTACTTGCTGGCGCAGACCGTGGTGACGGCACCCGCGCAACCCACGCAACCGACATCAACGGTGCCCGACGACATCGCGCAGCTCGAGGCGATGCTCGAGCGGATTATCGCGGGCGGTAGCGACACCGACGAGACCGTCGCCGGATTGCGGGGCGTCAACGAGCGCCTCCGCGCCTACCTGACCGGCAAGTCGCCGGAGGGTGACTACGACGACCTCGAATTCCATTCCGACAGTGAGCTTTTCGACTTGATCGACGAGGAGTTTGGCCCAGCATGAGCAACCCCGACACCAGCAACGAGGAACGGCTCAGCCGGTATCTGCGCAAGCTCACCGGAGATCTCCGCGCCGCCAAGAAGCACATCCAGCACTTGGAAGACCGTGCCGGCGAACCGATCGCGATCGTGGGCATGAGCTGTCGGTATCCAGGCGGCGTCGACACTCCGGCGCGGCTGTGGGAGTTGGTCGCTTCCGGCACCGACGCCGTCGGTCCTTTTCCGGCCGATCGAGGCTGGGACCTCGAGCGTCTGTTCGACACCGACCCCGAAACGCCGGGCACCATCTACACCCGGGAAGGCGGATTCCTGGATGCGGCAGGCGATTTCGATCCAGGATTCTTCGGAATCGCTCCGCGCGAGGCGGCGGCGATGGATCCGCAGCAACGCCTGTTTCTGGAAGCGGCCTGGGAGGCATTGGAGGACGCCGGTATCGATCCGGCCTCGCTGCGCGGCGGTGACACCAGTGTGTTCGCCGGCGTGATCCACCAGGACTACGGCCCCCGCGTGGGTTCGCCGGGCCTGACCGCCGAGTCGGAAGGCCATGCCTACCCGGGTGTTTCGGCCAGTGTCCTGTCCGGGCGCGTCGCCTTCACCTTCGGTTTCAAAGGTCCGGCGCTCTCGGTGGACACCGCGTGCTCGTCGTCGCTGGTTGCCCTGCACCTCGCCTGTCAGTCATTGCGTCAGGGCGAGACTTCGCTCGCCCTGGTCGGTGGCGTCACCGTGATGTCCGACCCCACCCTGCTGATCGCCTTCGGCCGGCAGGGGGCGCTGTCCCCCGACGCACGGTGCAAGGCCTTCGCGGCGGCGGCCAACGGTACCGGATTCTCCGAGGGCCTCGGCATGCTCGCGGTCGAGCGGTTGTCGGACGCACGCCGTCACGGCCACCGGGTTCTCGCGGTCATCCGCGGCAGCGCGGTCAACCAGGACGGCGCCAGCAACCGGCTGACCGCGCCGAACGGTCCTTCGCAGGAAAAGGTGATCGCGCAGGCCCTCGCCAGCGCCGGTCTGACGCCCGCCGACGTCGATGCGGTCGAAGCGCACGGCACCGGAACCAGCCTCGGAGACCCTATCGAGGCACAGGCGCTGATCGCCGCCTATGGCCGTGATCGCGCCGGAGATCCGCTGCGTATCGGTTCGCTCAAGTCGAATATCGGACACACCTCCGCCGCGGCCGGTGTCGGCGGTGTGATCAAGATGGTGCAGGCGCTGCGCCACGAAATGCTGCCCGCGACACTGCATGTCGATGCCCCGACCCCGCATGTGGACTGGTCGGCGGGAACGGTGCGGCTGCTCACCACGGCGGAACCGTGGCCCGCGGGGGAGCGGGTGCGTCGCGCGGGCGTGTCCTCGTTCGGCGCCAGCGGCACCAACGCGCATGTGATTCTGGAGGAGGCTTCGGCTCCGGCGGAGGTCCCTGCCGAACCGGCGGACGATGCCGCCGAGCGTGGCGCGCAGGCCGTGGCGTCCGGTGTCTCCCCGTGGCTGCTATCGGCGAAAACCGAGGACGGCGTGCGTGCGCAGGCAGCCAAACTGCTGACGTGGGTGACCGAAAACCCCGACCTGACAATCGATGACATCGGCTATTCCCTGTCGACGACCCGCGCCCGGCTCGATTGGCGGGGCGCGGTAGTGTCCGACGACCGGGACACGATGCTCGCCGGACTGGCAGCGCTTGCCGAACACGGATCGGCGAGCTCCGCCAATGGCGTGGCGACGGGGCGAGCGGTCACGCGTAAGGCCGCCTTCCTGTGCACCGGGCAGGGCGCGCAGCGGGTCGGCATGGGAAGTGAACTGTACGAGGCGTTCCCGGTGTTCGCTGCCGCGTTGGACGAGATCTGCGAGCAGTTCGATCCACTACTCGGCGGTTCGCTCAAAGAGTTGATGTTCACCGGTCAGCCGGACGAGGGCGGCCCCGCTGATGCGAGTGTTCTGAATCGGACAGAGTTCACCCAGCCCGCGCTGTTCGCATACGAAGTCGCGCTGTGCCGACTCTTGGACTCGTTCGGTGTGACACCGGATGTCCTGATCGGACATTCGATCGGTGAGCTGGCTGCCGCGTACATCGCTGGTGTGTGGTCGCTACCGGACGCGTGCCGGCTGGTCGCGGCGCGCGGTCGCCTCATGGGACAGCTGCCGGAAGGCGGCGCGATGCTGGCTGTCGCCGCGAGCGAGCGCGAGGTGTCCGAGGCGCTCGTCGACGGAGTGTCCATTGCTGCGGTGAATTCGCCTGTGGCCGTTGTTGTTTCCGGCGACGAGGACGCGGTGGCCGCGCTCGAGCAGTGGTTCGCCGACCGCGGGCGGAAGACATCGCGGTTGCGGGTGTCGCATGCGTTCCATTCACACCGGATGGAACCGATGCTGGCCGAGTTCGAAGCTGTCGCACGGGATGTGACCTACCATCGCCCACAGATTCCACTCGTCTCGAATCTCTCCGGCCGGATCGCCGGTGACGAAGTGCTGGAACCCATCTACTGGGTTCGGCAGGTGCGGGCGGCCGTTCAGTTCGCTCGGGGCATAGACACTCTGGTGGCCTCGGGTGTGCGCCGATTCCTGGAAATCGGTCCGGATGCCGTGCTGACGGCCATGACCCGGCAAAGCCTGCCGGAAGATATCGAATCGCAGTCGCTGGTGGTGGCCGGAGCACGTCGAGGACGTGCCGAGGTCGAGCAGCTCGTGAACTGCCTGGCGCACGCGCACACGGTCGGTGTCGAGGTCGACTGGAGCGCGTTCTTCGCTGCCCGCTCGGTCTCGCGAGTGTCGTTGCCCACCTATGCTTTCCAGCGCCGTCGCTACTGGCTCGAGACCTCGGTCGGCACCGCCGGCGTCGAATCCGTGGGATTGGGTGCGGTGGAGCATCCGTTGCTCGGTGCGGTGCTGTCGGTACCGGAATCCGGTGACGTGCTGCTGACCGGCCGGTTGTCGGTAGCGACACAACCCTGGCTGGCCGACCACGCGGTTGCCGGGTCGGTGTTGTTGCCGGGGACCGGATTCGTGGAATTGGCGTTGCGTGCCGGTGCCGTGGCCGGATGCCCGGTGATCGAGGAGTTGACGCTGCAGGCACCGCTGGTACTGCCCGCGGCGGGCGGCATACAGGTCCAGGTCGTCGTCGGCGGACCCGGACACGATGTCGCACAGCGGCCGGTATCGATCTACTCGCGCGGTGAACACGACGGCGACGAGTGGGTACTGAACGCGCGGGGCCTGTTGACGCCCCGCGACGAGACGACCGAACCCGACCTCGGGGCATGGCCGCCGGACGCGGCGAGTGGTACCGATGTCGCGGCCGCGTACACGGACCTGCTGGCGCGAGGTTACGACTACGGTCCGGCGTTCCAGGGTGTGCGGGCGTTGTGGCGGCGCGGCGCGGAGGTGTTCGCCGAGATCGCCGTCGATGCGGACGCCGGGGTGCGAGCCGAAGGATTCGGGATCCACCCGGCACTGCTGGATGCGGCCATGCACGCGGGTCTGCTGGCGGGTGTGCTCGAAGACGATGCGGAACAGTCGGATTCACCGTTCACTATCGGGGCGGGGCAGGTGGTGCTGCCGTTCTCGTGGGAGTCGGTGTCGCTGTACGCGGCCGAAGCGTCGGGGCTGCGTGTTCGTCTGACCACGACCGGATCGTCGGTATCGGTGTCGGCGGCCGATGAGCAGGGAAAACCGGTGTTGTCGGGATCGCTGACGACCCGGTCGATGCCGCTCGAACAGCTCGCCGCGGCCACCGCGGGTGCCGGTGGCTCGGTTGCTCCGGTGCTGGAACTGGTGTGGTCGCCGACGTCGGAGTCCGCGGTGGTGGATACGGGTGTGGGTTGGTGGGACCGGTTGGATTCGGAGTCGGCGGTACCTCCGGTGGTGGTGGTCGAGGCCGGATCCGGGTGGAACCAACACACCGGCACCGACGTGGTGACCGCCACTCATAGCGAGGTCGCGCGGATACTCGAGGTGGTGCAGGCGTGGCTGGGGGACGACCGGTTCGCCGCGAGCACCCTGCTGATCGCCACGCGCGGCGCGGTCGCGCTGCCCGGTGACGACCTCGCCGACCTCCCCGGTGCCGCGGTATGGGGCCTGGTTCGTGCGGCGCAGTCGGAAGATCCGGGCCGGATTGTCTTGGCCGACACGGACACTGACATCGACGAGCAGCTTGCGGCCACGATCGTGGCCGTGAACGAACCCCAGGTAGTCGTGCGCGACGGCGTCACCCACACCGCTCGGCTCACTCGACCCGCGACCACGGTGTCTGCCGGGACGGGCGATGATCTTTCCGCCTTCGGTGCTGGGACGGTGCTGATCACCGGCGGCACCGGCGCTTTGGGCGCGGTGGCGGCCCGGCACGTGGTGGCCGAGCACGGTGTGCGTTCGTTGCTGCTGGCGAGCCGCAGCGGTCCGCGGGCCGCGGGTGTGGCGCAGCTGTGTGTCGAGCTGGAGCAGTTGGGTGCACAGGTGAAAGTGGTGGCCTGTGATGTCACCGATGCCGGTGCGGTGGCCGGGTTGCCGGCCGAAGCGCCCGCGCAACTGCCATTGACGGGGGTGATCCATGCCGCAGGTGTGCTCGACGACGGAATCATCGCGTCGCTGACCGCGCAGCGGGTGGACGCGGTCCTGGCGCCGAAGGCGGATGCTGCTTGGCATCTGCACGAAGCGACCGCGGATCTGAATCTGGCTGCGTTCGTGGTGTTCTCGTCGGTGTCGGGCACCGTCGGCGGACCCGGGCAAGGCAACTACGCGGCCGCGAACACCTTCCTCGACGCGCTGGTGGCACACCGGCGAGCACGCGGGCTGGCCGGCCAGTCGCTGGCGTGGGGTCCGTGGGCACGCTCGAGCGGCATGACCGGCGACCTGGATGCCGCCGATGTGGCTCGGATGAGTCGCGGCGGATTCACCGCGATCTCCGATGAACTGGCGTTGGCGGGCTGGGACGCGGTGCTCGAACGGAGCACGGCCTACGCGGTGATCGCCGCGCTGGACACCGTCGCGATCCGCGCCCGATCCGAGGCCGGACTCCTGCCACCGCTGCTGCGGGAACTGGCACCGACAGCGGTTCGGCGCCAGGCGGCGACCTCGGCGGCAGTATCCGGTCTCCGGCAACGGCTTTCGGGTCTGGACGCCGATCGGCGGCGCCAGGCAGTACTCGATACCGTGCGCACCCACATCGCGGCTGTGCTCGGCCACGACAGTGCATCCGCGATCGATCCCGATCGCGCGTTCCAGGACCTCGGGTTCGATTCCCTGAGCGGGGTCGAGCTGCGCAACCGGCTCAAAACCGTCACCGGTCTATCACTTTCGGCCGCAGTTGTTTTCGACTACCCGACACCGCAGGCACTGGCCGCCCACCTGGCAGACGAGCTCACCGGCACCGGGCAGGACGTCGCGGTCACCGCCGTCAAGGCCGTCGACCACGAACCGATCGCGATCGTCGGCATGGCATGTCGGTATCCGGGTGGTGTCAGTTCTCCCGAGGATCTCTGGAAGTTGGTCTCCGACGGGATCGACGCGACGTCGGAATTCCCCGTCAATCGGGGCTGGGATACCGAACGCCTCTACGATCCCACCGGCGAAACACCGCACACCACTTACACGCGCGAGGGCGGATTCCTGCATTCCGCGGGCGAATTCGATCCCGCGTTCTTCGGTATCAGCCCGAATGAAGCCGCAACGATGGATCCGCAGCAGTTCCTGCTGCTGGAGACCTCATGGGAGGCATTGGAGCGGGCCGGTGTCGATCCGGTGGTGCTGCGTGGCAGTTCGACCGGGGTTTTCGCGGGCATGATGTACCACGACTACCCGGCCAGCGCGAACTCGGGATCCATTGCCTCGGGCCGGGTTTCGTATGTGTTCGGTCTGGAAGGGCCGTCGGTCACCGTGGATACGGCGTGTTCGTCGTCGCTGGTGGCGATGCATCTTGCCGCGCAGTCGCTGCGGTCGGGCGAGTCCGATCTGGCATTGGCCGGTGGCGTGGCTGTGATGGCGACGCCGGAAGTTTTTGTGGAGTTCAGCCGCCAGCGGGGGTTGTCGCCGGACGGGCGGAGTAAGTCCTTCGCCGATGCCGCCGATGGTGTCGCTTGGTCCGAGGGTGCCGGTGTGTTGGTGTTGGAGCGGTTGTCCGATGCCCAGCGCAATGGGCATCAGATTCTTGCGGTGATCGCTGGTTCGGCGGTGAATCAGGATGGTGCGTCGAATGGTCTGACCGCACCCAACGGCCCCTCGCAACGGCGGGTTATCCGGCAGGCGTTGGCCAACGCCGGGGTCTCGCCGGTCGAGGTGGATGTTGTGGAAGCCCATGGCACCGGTACTACTTTGGGTGACCCGATCGAGGCGGAGGCGTTGCTGGCGACTTACGGGCAGGATCGGGATGCGGATCGTCCGTTGTGGTTGGGGTCGTTGAAGTCGAACATCGGTCACGCTCAGGCTGCCGCGGGTGTGGGTGGTGTGATCAAGATGGTGATGGCGATGCAGCACGGGCTGCTGCCGCAGACCCTTCATGTTGATCAGCCCAGCACCAAGGTCGACTGGTCCGAGGGGCATGTGCGGTTGCTGACCGAGCCGCAATCATGGCCGGTGGTGGATCGGCCGCGTCGTGCTGGTGTGTCCTCGTTCGGTATCAGTGGCACCAACGCGCACGTCATCATCGAGCAGGCTCCGGTCGTGGAACCGGCTCAGGTGCCTGCGGCCGAGACCGTTCCGGTCGGCGGGTTGCTGCCGTGGGTGGTTTCGGCGCGCAATCGTGAGGCTCTCGCCGGTCAGGCCAGGCGACTGGCCTTGTCTGTGGCCGATCATGACCTGGATCCGGTGGATGTCGGTTTTTCTTTGGCGTCCACGCGTGCTGTGTTCGAGCATCGCGCTGTTGTGTTGGCCGATAACCGTGACGGTCTGCTCGCGGGAGTGCGGGTGCTGGCCGAGGGTGCGCAGGGACCGGGTGTGGTGACCGGCCGTGCGGTGTCCGGGTCGACGGGTCTGGTGTTCTCCGGTCAGGGTGCGCAGTGGGCGGGTATGGCTACTGAGCTGTGTGTGGCGTATCCGGTGTTCGCCGGGCATTTCGATGCGATCGTCGCTGAGTTGGATCCGCTTTTGGGACAGCAGATTTCGCTGAGTCTTGCCTTGTCCGACGAGGGTTCGGTGGATGCGACTGTGTTCGCGCAGGCGGGGTTGTTCGCGTTCGAGGTGGCGTTGTTTCGCCTGCTGGAGTCCTGGGGAGTGCGGCCCGACGTGGTGTCCGGTCATTCGATCGGCGAGGTCGCGGCCGCGCATGTGGCGGGTGTGTTGTCGTTGGTGGATGCGTGTGTGCTGGTGGCGGCGCGTGGCCGGTTGATGCAGGCGCTGCCTACGGGTGGGGCGATGGTCGCCGTCGGCGCTTCGGAACTCGATGTGCTGCCATTGCTGGTTGGTGGGGTGTCGATCGCGGCGGTCAATGGTCCGTCGTCGGTGGTGCTTTCCGGTGTCGAGGACGCGGTCCTGGCTGTTGTCGAGGCGTGTGTCGAGCGTGGTTGGCGCACACATCGGTTGCGGGTCTCCCACGCTTTCCACTCGGCGCTCATGGAGTCCATGCTGGCCGAATTCGCCACGGCGATCGAGGGTTTGGCATTCGGTCACCCGAGCATTCCGCTGGTGTCCACGGTGACCGGTGCCCAGGTCGTCGACGAGATGGCTGATCCGGCGTACTGGGTCGGTCAGGTCCGGGAGACCGTCCGTTTCGCGGACGCGGTCGCCGCGATGGCGGATATGGGCGTGGCCCGGTTCGCCGAGGTCGGCCCCGACGCGGTGCTGACCCCGATGGTTGCGCAGATCCTGGATGGCGCGGCTGCTTCGGCGGTGGCGCTGGCGCGTCGAGACCATGCCGATGTGTCCACCGTGCTGAGTGGGGTGGCGGGCTTGTTCGTCGCCGGTGCCGAAGTGGACTGGGCCGGTCGCTACGCCGGTACCGGAGCTCAGCGAATCGATTTGCCTACCTATGCCTTCCAGCGTGAGCGTTTCTGGCTCGATGCTCGCCAGGTGTTGGCGCAGTCGTGGCTGGGTGCCGAGCTCGGTGGGGTGACTGCTGTTGGTCTCGATGTGGTGGATCATCCGTTGCTTGGTGCTGTTGTGCCGCATCCGGAGTCGGGTGGGGTGAGTTTTACCGGGCGTTGGTCGCTGGATTCGGTGGGGTGGTTGGCTGATCACAGTGTGCTCGGGGTGGTGTTGCTGCCGGGGACCGGATTCGTCGAGTTGGCTGGTTATGTCGGCGGTTTGTTGGGCTGCGAGGTGGTGGATGAGCTTGTCCTGCATACTCCGTTGACGATGCCAGCCGAGGGCAGTGTCGCGGTGCAGGTTGTGGTGGCCGCTGCTGATGAGGCTGGTCGTCGGCGGTTGAGTGTGCACTCTCGATCGGCGGGTGAGGGTCCGTGGTCGCTGCACGCCGAGGGTGTGCTCGCCCCAGGCGACGTGGTTGCGGACTTCGATCTGACTTCGTGGCCACCGGTTGGGGCGCAGCCGTTGCCTGTTGACAGTGCCTACGACGAGTTGCTCGAACTCGGATATGGGTATGGCCCGTTCTTCCAGGGTTTGCGGGCGGCGTGGCGGCGTGGTGACGAGTTGTTCGCCGAGGTCGCTCTGCCGGACCCGCAGGAGGCCGCGGGTTTCGGAATCCACCCCGCGCTGTTCGACTCGGCCCTGCACGCCGGAATCATTCATGGGCGCAGCGGCGGCGCCGCGGTCCTGCCGTTCGCCTGGAACCGGGTGGTTCTGCACTCGGCCGGCGCTGCCGCCGTGCGGGTACGGAGCGTCCCCGAAGGCGACAACTTCGCCGTGCAGATTGCCGATGAACAGGGTCGGCCGGTGCTGTCGGTGGGCGCTCTGGTGTCTCGGCCCGTGTCGGCCGAGCGCCTGGGCGCGGACCGGGTGTCGGAAGCCCTCTTCGGCATGGAATGGGTTACCGCTCAGCCACTTTCGGCGAGGACGGTCGAGCCGGGCCGTGTGGCGGTACTCGGTTCCGGCCAGAGCTCTGGTGAGGTGCGGCGCTACCGCGATCTCGCGGCTTTGGTCACCGATCTCGATGCGGCGCGGGAGCCGGTTGTTCCCGACATCGTGTTGCTCGAGTGCGCGCTCCACGACGGTCCGCCGACAGCCGCGGCGCGGCAGGTCATGACCGGTGTCCTGGACACCGTCCAGGGTTGGCTGGCCGAAACGCGTTTCGCCGCTTCACGTTTGGTGGTACTCACCAAACAAGCCGTGGCCGTTGCCGATTCCGAGCAGGTACGCCTCGATCAGGCGCCGGTGTGGGGTCTGCTGCGCGCCGCGCAAGCGGAACACCCGGGTCGGTTCCAGCTTGTCGATATGGATCGGGACGGCGACCTGTTCGCTGTCGCGACCGCGGCGGCAGCTGCTGCCGAGGAACCCGAGGCCGCGCTACGCGGTACGACCGTGCTTGTTCCGCGGTTGACCCGCCACACACCGGGCGTGGTCGCTCGGCTGACCGAGCCGGGCACGGTGCTGGTGACCGGTGGTACCGGTGGTCTGGGTGCGGTGATCGCGCGTCATCTGGTGACCGAACATGGTGTGGGTCGTCTGCTTTTGACGTCTCGGCGTGGTCTGGATGCTCCTGG
>NZ_JBVJLS010000029.1:0-112274 GCF_055584605.1 Nocardia sp. NPDC102475
CGGTCCCATTCCGAACCCGGAAGCTAAGGCCACCAGCGCCGATGGTACTGCACTCGACAGGGTGTGGGAGAGTAGGACACCGCCGGAACATCCTTCACGATAGGGGACCCAGAACTGGGTCCCCTATCGTCGTTTATGCACCTATATCTATGCCGTGTTCGGGCCCGACTGCCGACACGTGATTGAATTCAGGGGTTCGACAACCTCTGGCGGAACCTAGAAAGGGGCCACCGTGTCGGAACAGAACGACGGCCGGAAGTCTTTCCGGCAGGACGGTCCCGACCGCGATCGAGGCGGCGACTCTCGCGGCTCTTCCGGCCGAGGTGATTCCGGTGAACGGCGCGGCTTCAAGCGCAGCGACTCGACCCGGGGTGGTTCGAACGACCGCGGCGACTCCAACCGCCGCAACGATTCCAATGATCGCAGCTCCGGCGACCGCGGTGGTTTCAAGCGCAGCGGATCCGGTGAGCGTGGCGACTCTGGTAATCGTGGCGGCTTCAACCGCAGTTCCGATGATCGCGGAGGTTTCAACCGCGGCGGCGGCCGTGGCGGTTCCGAGCGCGGCGACTCCGGCCGGCGTGGTGATGATTCCGGCGAGCGTGGTTTCAACCGTGGTGGCTCGGGTGAGCGCGGCGGATTCAAGCGCTCCGGTGATTCCGCCGACAGAGGTGGTTTCAACCGTGGTGGCTCGGACGAACGCGGCGGATTCAACCGCACCGGTGATTCGGGCCGACGCGGCGATGCGGGCGATCGGGGCGGGTTCAGCCGAGGTGGCTCCGGCGATCGCGGCCGTTCCGATCGGGGCGACTCCAGTGAGCGTGGCGGTCTCAACCGTGGCGGTGATTCCGGCGAGCGCCGTGGCTTCAAACGTGGTGGCGATTCGGGTCAGCGCAGTGATTCTGGCGATCGAAGTGGCTTCGGCCGCAGTGGTTCTGGTGACCGTGGCGGATCCAGCCGTGGTTCCGGCGATCGCGGGGGCTTCAGCCGCGGCGGTTCGAGCGATCGCGGCGGTTTCAACCGTGCTGACTCGGGCGATCGCGGTGGTTTCCGCCGTGCTGACTCGGCGGAGCGCGGTGGGGTCGGCCGTGGTGGCAGCGGTGAGCGCGGCGGTTTCAAGCGTGGTGGCGACTCGAGTCAGCGCGGCGACGTGAACGAAGGCACCGGGTTCAAGCGACGCGATGACGCCGGACCACGCGGTGGTTTCAACCGTGGCGGTGACTCCGGTCAGCGCGGCGGCTGGACCCGTGGCGACGACGCGCAGGATCGTCGTCGTGGCGGCGAGGGCGCGCGTACCGGGGGTGGTTCGGCTGATCGACGCGCGGCGCGTCCCGAAGAGCCGGATCTGCCCGATGACGTCCAGGCCGCCGACCTCGAAACCGAGGTGCGTCGCGACCTGCTGAGTCTGGACAAGAGCAATGCCGAAACGGTCGCCCGGCATCTCGTGATGGCGGCCCGACTCATCGACGATGATCCGCGTCTCGCTTTGGCTCATGCTCGGGCCGCCCGCCAACGCGCCGGCCGCATTGCCGTGGTCCGCGAAACCGCGGGGGTCACCGCGTATCACGCGGGCGAGTGGGCCGAGGCCCTCTCCGAATTGCGCACGGCCCGCCGGATGTCCGGCGGTTCCGGTCTGCTCGCCGTCATGGCCGACTGCGAACGCGGCCTCGGCCGTCCCGAACGCGCCATCGAACTGGGCCGCAGCGACGAGGCCCGTGCCCTGCGCGGTGACGAGGCCACCGAACTCCGCATCGTGGTCGCCGGCGCCCGCATGGACCTCGGCCAATACGACCAGGCAGTAGTCACCCTGCAGACCTCGGAACTCGACCCCTCCCGCACCGGCTCCGCCGCCGCCCGTCTCTTCTACGCCTATGCCGATGCCCTGGTCGCCGCAGGTCGCACCGCCGAGGGCCTCACCTGGTTCCTCAACGCAGCCTCCGCCGACCTCGACGGCGAAACCGATGCCGAGGAGCGCGCCGAGGAACTAACCGGCGACACCGACCTATAGGCACAGCGGCTGGGAACCCGACGCCGAAGAGTTCGTCGACTCAGGGCAGTCACACAAGAGAGCCGGACCGGCGCGAAACAGGTCGCGTCGTCCGCGTCATCGGCAGTGCCGGGACGATCCAGTCGGGCAGCCTGTCAAAAGGGTGCGGGTAGAGAAGTTGCCCGGGTCTTGTCGGAAGCGGCAGCACGGTCTCACGTCGGGCGCTATCCAGCGAAGGCGTGACTTCTCAGGGTTGTGCACCGCCCGCCGGATATCCGGGCGGTTCTGGTGGCTCGTCGTCATTGCTGACTGCGAACATCGCGCAACGCACTGGCTAGGCGATATCGCACATCGCACTGTCAATTCGAGCGTGGGCTCGGAATGGGTTTGCGGCATACGGTCGGTCGACGCCGTCATTTTCCTGTCGTCGGGCTGGCGTAGGGTTCGGGAAGGTGTCGGTCGGTTACATGGAGTGAGAGTGGTGTGAAGCGGCTACGAGAGCGGTATGAAGCCCTGCTGCTGGATCTGGACGGCACGCTGTATCGCGGGCCGGAGGTGATCCAGGGCGCGCCGGAGGCGTTGGCGGATTTCGATGCGGCACAGCGGCTTGTATATGTCACGAACAATGCGAGTCGCGGTCCGGATGTGGTCGCGCGGCATTTGGCCGCGCTCGGGTTCGCGGCGGAAACCGATGATGTCGTGACCAGTGCGCAGGCGGCGGCACGGTTGTTGGCTGAGCGGCTCGATTCCGGGGCGACGGTGTTGATCGTCGGCACCGATGACCTGGCCAAAGAGATCGAAGCGGTCGGGCTGCGTTCGATCCGGCGCTTCAACGGCGCCGCACCAGATGCTGTCGTACAAGGACATTCACCCGAAACCGCGTGGCCGGATCTGGCCGAGGCGGCCTACGCGCTGAGCGCCGAAGCATTGTGGGTTGCCGCCAATACCGATAAGACGCTGCCGAACGAGCGTGGCCTCGCGCCCGGCAACGGCGCCATGGTCGCGGCATTGCGTGCCGCCTCCGGCAGAGAACCGGTGGTAGCGGGCAAACCCTATGCGCCACTAATGGAGGACGCCTTGGTGCGCGCCGGAACACGCAGCGCGCTGGTCGTGGGCGACCGCCTGGACACAGATATCGAGGGCGCCAACCGCGTCGGCCTCGAATCGCTACTGGTCCTGACCGGCGTGAGCACCCTCGACGAACTACGCGACGCCCCGGCGGACCGGATCCCGACCTACGTCTCGGAGTCATTGGACGCGCTGAATCATCCGCCTATCGAGGACGAGGCGACCGACCTCGCCCACGACTTGGCGGAACGCTTGCGCCGTAACCCGGGACGAGCCGTAAGGGTGCAGGCGTCCGGTTCGGAAATCCGATAGCGTTGACCCCACGATGACTACTCCGATGCCACGCCCCAACGGACCCGGCTCGAATGGACCGCGCCCCGGGCCACCGCTGCCCGGCCAGCATCTGCCGGGTGCACAGGGACGCCCGGAGCCAGCCGACCCCGAGCGGATCCGCGCCGAGATCGACGGTCTGCTCGCCGAACTCGACGCGCGTCCGGCCTGGGCCGGCCTGGCGGCGCCCCCGCCGACGGCCTCCGATTCCGGCGCCGATATCACCCGGCGCGCCCGCATCCTGGAACAGGCGCATGAGGTGCTCGTACAGGCACTGGCCACGGTGGACAAGATCTGAGGTGGCCAGGCGCGCGCGGGTGGACGCCGAACTGGTTCGCCGCGGATTGGCGCGATCGCGTGAACATGCGGTCGAGCTGATCGGTGCGGGCCGCGTCCTGATTGCTGGAACGGTCGCTGTGAAGCCGGCGACTGCTGTCGAGACCGGCACGCCGTTGGTCGTGCGCGAGGAGCCCGACGAGGTGTCGTGGGCGTCGCGCGGTGCGCATAAGCTGCTCGGCGCGCTCGAAGCTTTCGAACCCCTGGGCTTGACCGTCGGTGGGAAGCGCTGCCTGGATGCCGGTGCGTCGACCGGTGGCTTCACCGACGTACTGCTCTCCAGGCAGGCGCGTGAGGTCGTCGCCGTCGATGTCGGCTACGGCCAGCTGATCTGGCGGCTGCAGAACGACGACAGGGTGCAAGTTTTCGATCGCACCAATGTTCGCGCCATCACCCCCGAATCCATCGGTGGCACCGTCGAACTGGTTGTCGGCGATCTGTCGTTCATCTCGCTGAATCTGGTGCTGCCCGCCCTGGCGGCCTGCTCCGCGTCGGGTGCCGACCTGTTGCCTATGGTCAAACCCCAGTTCGAGGTGGGCAAGGAGCGAGTAGGCTCCGGCGGTGTGGTGCGTGATCCCGCATTGCGCGCGGAAGTGGTGCGCGATGTCGCGGCGGCGGCCGGCGAATTGGGCTTGCGCACGGTCGGGGTGGTGGCCAGCCCGCTGCCCGGCCCATCGGGCAATGTCGAATACTTTGTGTGGCTGCGTAAAGACGGGCAGCTCGAGTACGACGGCGAGCAGGTCGCGGCGCTTGTCGAACGTGCGGTTGAGGAGGGTCCACAGTGAACGCGCTGACGCCGGCCGAATCCAGAGAGATTCTGCTGGTTTCGCATCCGGGCCGGGCGGAGATCATCGAAACCGCTCATCGTGTCGCGAAGATTTTCGCGGATGCGGGTATCGGGCTGCGCGTGCTCGCGGACGAGGCGGACAGCACCCGATTCGATTGCGAGCCCGACACCTCCGGCGGGACGGCCGTCGCGGAACCGGGCGGATATCCGGCGCGCGTGGTCGAGCATTGCCCGGACGCGGCGGTGGGCTGCGAGATGGTGCTTTCGCTCGGCGGTGACGGCACCTTCCTGCGCGCGGCCGAACTGGCCAGGCCAGCGGGGGTGCCGGTGCTCGGAATCAACCTGGGCCGCATCGGTTTTCTGACCGAGGCCGAGGCCGAACACCTCGACGAGGCATTGGCGAGCGTGGTCCGCGGCGATTACCGCCTCGAGCATCGGATGACCATCGATGTGAACGTCCGGGTGGACGACGAGATCGTCGAAACCGGTTGGGCGCTCAATGAAGCCAGCATCGAGAACGCCTCGCGCATGGGTGTGCTGGAGGTGGTCCTGGAGGTCGACGGGCGGCCGGTTTCGCAGTTCGGTTGCGATGGCATCCTGATCTCCACACCGACCGGATCGACCGCCTATGCGTTCTCCGCGGGCGGCCCGGTGGTGTGGCCGGAACTCGAAGCGCTGCTGGTGATTCCGAGCAATGCGCACGCCCTGTTCGCACGGCCGCTGGTGACCAGTCCGGAGTCCAGGATCGCGGTCGAATCCGTTGCGGCGGGCCATGATGCGATAGTTTTCCTGGATGGCAGGCGCACCCTGGCATTGCCGAAGGGCGGCCGGCTCGAGGCGGTCCGTGGCGCCGAACCGGTGCGGTGGGTGCGGTTGGATTCCGCACCGTTCGCGGACCGGATGGTGCGCAAATTCCAATTGCCCGTGACAGGCTGGCGTGGCCGACGGCCACCGGAGATCAGCCGGGGGATGGCCGCCGGTGGGGTGGGTGAGGACTAGTTGCTGACAGAGATCAGGATTGACGGGCTTGGCGTCATATCCACGGCCACCGCGCAATTCCATGAGGGGCTGACGGTTCTGACCGGTGAGACCGGCGCCGGTAAGACCATGGTGGTGACCAGCCTGCACCTGCTCAGCGGAGCGCGGGCCGATGCGGGCCGTGTCCGGTTGGGTGCGGACCGGGCCGTGGTCGAGGGGCGGTTCACCGTCGAGGAGGTGAATACCACCGCGCAGAAGCAAGTGCAGGAAGTCCTGGAATCGGCCGCGGCCGAACGCGATGACGACGGCAGCATCATCGCGATCCGCACCGTCGGCAGTGACGGACGTTCCCGCGCACACCTGGGTGGGCGCGGCGTACCCGCCTCTGTCCTCGCCGATTTCACCGCGCCGTTGCTGACCGTGCACGGTCAGAACGACCAGCTGCGCCTGCAGCGTCCGGATCAGCAGTTGTCCGCGCTGGATCAGTTCGCCGCCGATACGGTCGGTTCGCT
This sequence comes from Nocardia sp. NPDC102475, assembly GCF_055584605.1. Classification (NCBI taxonomy): domain Bacteria; kingdom Bacillati; phylum Actinomycetota; class Actinomycetes; order Mycobacteriales; family Nocardiaceae; genus Nocardia; species Nocardia sp. NPDC102475. Next base: position 5,996 of record NZ_JBVJLS010000029.1, read on the forward strand.
GCTGCGTAAGTACCAGGTGCAACGGCGATCCTGGCTCGACGCCCGCAGTGAGCTGCTCGAACGTACCGCGCGCAGTAGGGAACTCGCGCTGGAGGCCGACCGGCTGAAGTATTCGCTGGCCGAAATCGATGCCATCGCACCGGAACCCGGTGAGGACGAGCGCATCGTGGACGAGGTGCGCAGGCTCAGCGATCTGGATTCGCTGCGTGAGGCCGCCGCGATCGCGCACGATGCGTTGGCCGGTCCCGCCGATTCGCCCGAAGACGGTTCGGGCGCACTGGAATTGCTCGGCGGCGCGCGGGCCCGCATCGAATCGGCCCACGATCCGGCGCTGACCGCGCTCGGGCCGCGGCTCGGTGAGGCCATCGCGGTGGTCGTCGATCTCACCACCGAGCTCAGTGGCTATCTTTCGGATTTGCCTTCGGACCCGGGCGCATTGGATTCGCTGCTCACCCGGCAGGCTGAGTTGAAATCGCTGACGCGCAAGTACGCACCGGATATCGACGGGGTCATCGCGTGGGCGGATGAGGCGCGCACGCGTCTCGGCTCGCTAGATGTCTCCGAAGAGGCATTGGCCGCGCTGGCGGCGGAGGTGGATATCGCCGCGGACCGCGTTCGGGAAGCGGCACGCAAATTGACTGCGGCGCGCACCAAGTCGGCGGGCAAGCTCGCCTCGGCGGTGAGCGCCGAACTCGGTGGCCTTGCGATGGGTAAGGCGAAGCTCGAGGTCGTGGTGCGGCCGGTGCCGGCGAGCCCGCAGGATTCCGCGCCGCTGTCGGTGGACGGGCAGGAATTGCACGCGGGTTCGACCGGTGTCGACGAGGTGGAATTCCGGCTGTCCGCGCATTCCGGCGCGCAGTCGTTGCCGTTGAGCAAGAGCGCATCCGGTGGGGAGCTGTCGCGCGTGATGCTGGCTCTCGAAGTGGTGCTCGCCAGTTCGGATCATGGCGCGACCATGGTGTTCGACGAGGTCGACGCCGGTGTCGGCGGCCGGGCCGCGGTCGAGATCGGCCGCCGACTGGCTCGGCTAGCGCGCACCCATCAGGTGATCGTGGTGACCCACCTGCCGCAGGTCGCGGCATTCGCCGACACCCATCTGGTGGTGGACAAGTCCGATGACGGCAAGGGCAAGGTCAACAGTGGCGTCCGGGCATTGACCAAGGATGAGCGCGTCATCGAATTGGCTCGCATGTTGGCCGGTCTCGATGACACCGAAACCGGCCGCGCCCACGCCGAGGAGCTGCTCGAAACCGCCCGCGCCGAACGCTCCCTCGCCTGAGGAGTCAGCGCAGGGCTTTTTGGGCGCCCTTGATGAACTGGTTGATGAGGTTCTTCAGGCCGAATTCCAGAACCTTCGCGGGGACGGGAAGGCTGGGCTCGGACTCCATCGTGTAGGAGACCAGGGTGCCTTTATCGGTGTCGGTGAAGGTGATGGTGCCGACGTGCCGCTTCACCGGCGCACCCTTGATGATCTTGTATTCCATGAGTTCGCCGGGGACCAGCTTGGTGGTCTCCTCGACGATGCCGACGCCGGCCTTGCCGATGAAGTACTGCGCGCCGACGCCTGTCGGGGTGGGCGAGCCGGGGGTCTTCAGGGTGAAGTCGACCGGGATGTACGGGTTGATGCCATCCCGCTCGGTGAAGAACTTGTAGACGACATCGCGCGGTGCCGCGATCACGGCATCGACGGTACTGCTGACCATGGTGACTCCTATTCGGGATATCTGTGACCCGCAGCATACGGGTACTTGTTGGCGCGCTCTCGGCGCGGCGTGGTGTTCGTGTTATCACAGTGACGAATGTGATAGGTGATTCGGCGCGCCTCCATCAATGGTTGAGGGTTTGCGGACAGGATCGGCCACATGAAGATGTTGGCGTTGTTGTCGAAGAGCACCGAAGCGCTGCCCGGGTTGACCGGGACAGCTCGGGTTGACCGCAACACCAGGCGTCTGCTGAAGCGGGTCGGGCCCGGTGATGTCGTAATACTCGACGAGATGGATCTGGATCGGCTCACCGCCGATCGGTTGGTCGAGGCGGGTGTGGTCGCGGTGGTGAATACTTCGCCATCGATCTCGGGCCGCTATCCCAATCTGGGGCCGGAAGTGCTGGTCGCCAACGGAATTCTGCTGCTGGACACCGTGAGTTCGGATGCCTTCCGGATCAAGGACGGCACCAAGGTCCGCATCGATGAGGGCGTCGTCTACTCCGACAAGCTGGTCAAGAAGGAGCCCGAGGTCCTGGTCACGGGCATCGAGCTGACCGAATCCGATGTCGCTGAGCGGATGATCGAGGCGCGCAACGGTCTCGCCGATCATCTGGAGGCCTTCGCGGGCAACACCATCGAATTCGTTCGCACCGAGAGTGCGCTGCTCATCGACGGTATCGGGGTGCCGGAGCTCGAACTCGACATGAAGAATCGGCATGTGGTCGTGGTGGCCGACGGCCCCGAGCACGCCGACGATCTCAAGCGACTGAAGCCCTTCATCAAGGAGTACGCGCCGATCATGGTCGGCGTCGGCCGCGGGGCGGACACCTTGATCAAGCAGGGCTACCGCCCCGATCTGATCGTCGGCGACCCGGACGAAATCACCACCGCCACCTTGAAATCCGGTGCCGAGATGATTCTTCCCGCCGATACCGACGGCCACGCCAAGGGGCTGGAACGCATCCAGGATCTCGGCATCGGCGCGACGACCTTTCCGTCGTCCGGCGCACCTTCCGACCTGGCCCTGCTACTGGCTCACCACCACGGCGCATCGCTGATCGTGACCGCCGGCGCCGCCGCCTCGCTGGACGATTTCTTCGACCGCGGCCGCCGCGAGAGCAATCCGGCGACCTTCCTCACCCGACTGAAAATTGGCACCGAACTCATGGATGCCAAGGCCGTCGCCACGCTCTACCGAAACCGGGTGTCCGGCACCGCCATCGCGATGGTGGTACTCGCCGCACTGGTCGCGGTGATCGTGGCCATGCTCGCCTCGAATATGGGGACCGAGGCGCTGGATTGGGCGGCCGATACCTGGAACCGGTTCGTGCTGTGGGCCGAGGGCCTAGCCGGTGCGGGAGGGACCCGATGATTTCGATTCGGCAGCACGCGGTTTCGATCGTCGCGATCTTCCTGGCCCTCGCCCTCGGCGTGGTGCTCGGGTCGCAGACCGTAGCGGCGGACCTGCTGTCCGGATTGCGCGCGGATAAAACGGATCTGCGCAAACAGCTCGACGTGGCCACCGATCAGAACCGGCGGTTCGGCGACGAAATGAATGCCGCGGACCGGTTCATCGCCGGATCGGCGGGGCGGATCCTCGGCGGCACGCTCACCGACCGCAGCGTCGTGGTTTTCACGACCCCCGATGCCGAACCCGCCGATGTCGAGGCCGTCGCGAAGGATCTGGAAACCTCGGGCGCCACCGTGACCGGCCGCATCGCACTCGACGACGCCTTCCTCGACGCCGCCGAGGGCGACCGGATGCGCACCGCGGTCACCAATATCATTCCCGCGGGCGCGCAACTGCGCACCGGCCAGGTGGATCAGGGCAGTATGGCGGGCGATCTGCTCGGCCTGGTGCTGCTGCTCGATCCCGCGAGCGCGCAACCGCGCAGCACCCCGCAGGAGTTGAGCCTGGTGCTGGAGACGTTGCGCGGCGGCGGTTTCCTCGCCTACGGCGACAACCCGACGCAGGCCGCGAACCTCGCCGTTGTCGTCACCGGCGATGGCGCGAAGTCCAGCGAGAACAGTCAGGGCAGCAATATCGCCCGATTCGTCGGCGCCCTGCGTGGTCGCGGTGCGGGGGCGGTGCTGGCGGGCCGATCCGGCGCCGCCGACAATCCGGGTCCGATCGCGATCATTCGTTCCGACGCCGCGCTCGCCACCGCCGTCACCACCGTCGACAATCTCGACCGCGATATCGGCCGCGTCACCACCGTGCTCGGCCTGAGCGAGCAGCTCAACGGCGGCGCGGGCCGATACGGAACCGGCACCAAGGCGACCTCCCTCACACTCGTCGCACTGCCCTCGAGCTGACCCGCCGGACCCGCGATGCCCGGTGCTGCGAACATGGCGCACAGTGCGGATCCGATCGATCGCAGCGACTCGGTGGCAAACGTGCGTGGTGTGTGATCAGACCAGCAATTTCGTGTTACCGTGAAGACCCGTGGGTCATACACGGAATCAGGCGCGAACGGCCACGAAGCACATCTTCGTCAGCGGTGGTGTCGCCTCCTCATTGGGTAAGGGTCTTACCGCCTCCAGCCTCGGTCAGCTGCTGACCGCGCGCGGACTGCGGGTGACCATGCAGAAACTCGACCCGTACTTGAACGTCGATCCGGGCACCATGAATCCGTTCCAGCACGGCGAAGTGTTCGTCACCGAGGACGGCGCGGAGACCGATCTCGATGTCGGCCACTATGAGCGGTTCCTCGATCGGGACCTGTCCCGGGACGCGAATGTGACTACCGGGCAAATCTATTCGTCGGTGATCGCCAAGGAGCGTCGCGGTGAATACCTCGGTGACACGGTGCAGGTTATCCCGCACATCACCGACGAGATCAAGAGTCGCATCCTGGCGATGCAGGGGCCGGATCTACAGGGGCAGGTGCCCGACGTGGTGATCACCGAAATCGGTGGCACCGTCGGCGATATCGAATCGCAACCCTTCCTCGAGGCCGCGCGCCAGATCCGCCACGATGTGGGCCGGGACAATGTGTTCTTCCTGCACGTCTCGCTGGTGCCCTACCTCGCGCCGTCGGGTGAGCTCAAAACCAAGCCGACCCAGCACTCGGTGGCCGCGCTGCGCAATATCGGTATCCAGCCCGACGCGCTGATCCTGCGTTGCGATCGGGAGGTGCCGCAGGCGCTCAAGAGCAAGATCGCGCTGATGTGCGACGTCGATGTGGACGCATGCATCTCCACGCCGGACGCGCCGTCGATCTACGACATTCCCAAGGTGCTGCACCGTGAAGGCCTCGACGCCTATGTGGTGCGCAGGCTCGGGCTGCCGTTCCGGGATGTGGACTGGACCGTGTGGGGCGATCTGCTGGATCGGGTGCACCAGCCGCGGGAGACCGTCGAGGTCGCACTCGTCGGCAAGTACGTCGATCTGCCTGATGCGTATCTGTCGGTGACCGAGGCGTTGCGCGCGGGTGGATTCGCTTCGCGGGCCAAGGTGAATATCCGCTGGGTGCAGTCGGATGAGTGCGAGACCCCGGCGGGTGCGCAGGCCGCGCTGCGCGATGTGGACGCGGTGCTGATTCCGGGCGGGTTCGGTATCCGTGGCATCGAGGGCAAGGTCGGCGCCATCAAATATGCGCGGACCAGGGGTCTTCCGCTGCTCGGTCTGTGTCTTGGCTTGCAGTGTGTGGTCATCGAAGCCGCGCGCTCGATCGGTCTGGCCGAAGCGAATTCGGCCGAATTCGAGCCGGATACACCGCATCCGGTGATTTCCACCATGGCCGATCAGGAGGAGATCGTGGCCGGTGAGGCCGATCTCGGCGGCACCATGCGCCTCGGCGCCTACCCGGCGACGCTGCAGAAGGGTTCGGTGGTCGCGCAGGCCTACGGCACCGACCAGGTCTCCGAGCGGCACCGGCATCGCTACGAGGTGAACAACGCCTACCGCGACAAGATCGCCACCAGCGGTTTGAAATTCAGCGGTACCTCCCCCGACGGACATCTGGTCGAATTCGTCGAGCTGCCTGCGGATAAGCATCCGTTCTTTGTGGCCACCCAGGCGCATCCGGAGCTCAAGAGCCGCCCGACTCGCCCGCATCCATTGTTCGCGGCGCTGATCGCGGCGGCGCTGAAATATAAACTGGCCGAGCGGCTTCCGGTCGATATCCCGGACGAAGAGTTCGCGAACGCAGATCAGGCGTCGTAGATGAGTGATAACGGGGGAGCCCAGCCGGGCAGCCACGACTTCGAGACAGTGGCGAGCAAGACCGTGTACAGCGGTGCCATCCTCGCCTTGCGCCTCGACCAGGTGGCAATGCCGGGCGGACGCGTCGTCGAGCGCGAGGTGATCGAACATCATGCGGCGGTTGCGGTTGCGGCCATCGATGATGCCGACAATGTGGTGCTGATCAGGCAGTATCGGCATCCGATCGGTCGGCGGCTGCTCGAGCTGCCCGCCGGACTGCTCGATGTGCCCGGCGAGGATCCGCTGGCAGCGGCCAAGCGCGAATTGGCCGAGGAGACCGGACTGGCCGCCAGGGAATGGTCGGTTTTGGTGGATGTCGCGCTGTCGCCCGGATTCACCGATGAGGCGCTGCGGGTGTATGCCGCGCGGGGTCTGTACGAAACCGACCGGCCGGAACCAGAATTGGAGGAGGCGGACCTGGAACTGGTTCGCCTGCCGGTGGACGAGGCCGTGCGGGCCGCATTGGCCGGTGAGATCGTCAATGCCACGGCTGTTGCCGGTCTGCTCGCGCTCGCGGCCGCCAGGGCGGGCGGGGTGCAGTTGCGTCCGGCCGACGCGGCGTGGCCGGGGCAGCCCACCGCCTTCCTGCGTCGCAAGGCGCAGCGGCAGTCCGAAGACTGACGGGTCCGGGCGGTGCTCGCGCGGGAGGTGGACGCCTACCTCGATCATCTTGCGGTCGAGCGCGGCGCCGCCCGCAACACCCTCGGTGCGTACCGTCGCGATCTCGACCGGTATCGGGATTTCCTGACCGGGCGCGGGGTTGCGGCACTCGAGCAGGTCTCCGAATCCGATGTCGCGGAGTTCACGATGGTGCTGCGGGCGGGTGGGGATACACACCCGCCGCTGGCCGCGAGTTCGGTCGCTCGTGCCTTGATCGCGGTGCGCGGGCTGCATCGCTTCGCCGCGGCGGAGGGTATGACGAGTACCGATGTCGCGCATGCGGTGAAGCCGCCGACACCGGGACGTCGATTGCCGAAAGCGCTGCCGTACGACGAGGTATTGCGGCTGCTGGAGGCGGCTGGTGGCGGGCCGATCGATGACGCGAATGGGGTCGGAACCGACGGCGGGCCGCGCGGATTGCGCGATCGGGCGCTGCTCGAGCTGCTGTATTCGACCGGGGCGCGGATTTCGGAGATGGTCGGGCTCGATGTGGACGATCTCGATCCCGAGGAACGCGCTGTTGTGTTGCACGGCAAGGGCGGCAAGCAGCGCATGGTTCCGATCGGCAGGCCCGCGCTGGCGGCTGTCGACGCCTATCTTGTCCGGGGGAGGCCGGTGCTCGCCGCGAACGGGAAAGGCAGTGCGGGCGCGCTGTTTCTGAATGCACGCGGTGGACGGTTGTCGCGGCAGAGTGCCTGGCAGGTTTTGCAGACCGCCGCCGAGCGGGCGGGCATCGGGGCTACCGTTTCGCCGCATACGCTGCGTCATTCCTTCGCAACGCATTTGCTCGACGGGGGTGCGGATGTGCGTGTGGTCCAGGAACTTCTGGGACATGCGTCGGTGACGACTACTCAGATCTACACCTTGGTCACCGTGAACACGCTTCGTGAGGTTTGGGCAACAGCTCACCCCCGCGCCCGCTGACCCGCTGGACTCCGGCGACCGCCGCGGAAGAAATAGGACCGCGGTCCGGTTGTGTCGGTATGTCGGGATCGGGTGATCTCGGCATACCGACGTGAGGTGAGTTGGATGGCAAAGGCTTTCATCGTTCAGGAGCGCGATGTCGAGGCGGTGGCGCTGCCCGGTGGCGGATCGTTCCAGTTGCTCGAGGACAGCGAGAACACCGATGGGCTGTTCGGAGCGAATCGGCTCGTCCTGCGGGCGGGCGCGGATGGGACCAGGCCGCACCATCACACGAAGTCCACGGAAATCTTCTATGTCCTGGACGGGACCATGGAATTCCTCGTCGACGGCGAACAGCATGCGATCGCGAAGGGTGGCCTGGTGGTGGTTCCGCCGGGTACTGTCCATGCCTTCGGGGCGTCCGCGGACGGTCCCGCCGAGTTCTTCGCGGTACTCACACCGGGTATCGTCCGGTTCGAGTACTTCCGGCAGCTCGGTCGTATCGCTCGGGGTGAGGCGGATTGGGACAGCATGGATGAGCTCCACGATCGGTTCGACGTCCATTTCGACGGCGGACCCGATTGGCGTTAGGGGAGTGGACGCCTGCGCAGGTAAACGCGGGTGTCGCGTGTCCGAGCATGGGTCTTGCGCTGTCAAGCGGTAGCGTCTATCGAGAGCTGGACCGTACGAAAGCGAGGTCGGGCCTGATCGGCCTCGCTACGCTCGGGCAGATGATGCCGGAGTCGGGCGAAGGCAACGGGCAGGAACGTATAAGGAGCAGCGGATCGTGACGACAGCGGGTGCGGCAGAGCCGCCGATGAGTGCTGGGGCGCAGCCGCTTACGGGTCCCCGGACGGGTCCGTACTCGGCCGCCGCGGCGGAAACGCTGTGGGGCGACGGCGTCGATCCCGTCCCCGACGATGCGACGCTCGGCCCGACCGGGCGCCCGCTGCGTGTTGTGCCCGACCCGCCGCCGGTCGAAAACCACGGTGATGCGCTGATCGTCGCGATGTGCAATCAGAAGGGGGGCGTCGGCAAGACCACCTCGACCATCAACCTGGGCGCCGCGCTCGCGGAGTTCGGTCGGCGGGTGTTGCTGGTCGACCTGGATCCGCAGGGTGCGCTGTCGGCGGGATTGGGTGTGGCCCACCACGATCTCGATCTGACCGTGCACAACCTGCTCATCGGATCCAAGGTCTCGATCGATGATGTCCTGATGGAGACCCGCGTCGAGAATCTGGACCTGCTGCCGAGCAATATCGATCTGTCGGCCGCGGAGATCCAGCTGGTCAACGAGGTCGGCCGGGAGCAGACACTGGGCCGCGCCCTGGAATCGGTGCGCGATCGCTACGACTACATCCTCATCGACTGCCAGCCGTCGCTCGGCTTGCTCACCGTGAATGCGCTGGCCTGTTCCGACGGCGTGATCATTCCGATGGAGTGCGAATACTTTTCGCTGCGCGGACTCGCCCTGCTCAACGACACCGTAGAGAAGGTGCGGGACCGCTTGAACCAGCGCCTGAGCCTGTACGGCATCGTTGTGACCATGTTCGATGCGCGGCTACTGCATTCGCGTCAGGTCATGGCGCGCGTCGTCGAAGTGTTCGGCGACCTGGTGTACGACACGGCGATCGCGCGCACCGTACGTTTTCCGGACGCCAGCGTCGCGGGTGAACCCATCACCACGTGGGCACCGAAATCCAGTGGGGCCGAAGCATATCGGGCGATGGCGCGGGAAGTCATCCACCGGTCCGGCCGGTGATCGGCGGTACGGAACCGGCGCCATCGACGAACACGGATACGCTCGGCTCGGAGTCTGATGAGTTCGTCGATCGGGACTCCGGTGCCGGGCGTGCCGCGTCGGCTGCGAACGACTCGGCCGCGGATGATCCGCCCGGTAGACCTGGCAGCGAGAGCGAGCCGGCGGCCCAGACCTCCGGGTTCCAGCTGCGGCTGAGCAACTTCCAAGGGCCGTTCGATCTGCTGCTGAATCTGATCAGTTCGCGCAAGCTCGATGTCACCGAGGTCGCGTTGCATCAGGTGACCGACGAATTCATTGCCTACACAAAGGCTTTGACCGCCAGCATCGGGCATCAGGCGTTGCGTGCGGACAAGATCCTGGATCAGACCACCGAATTCCTTGTCGTCGCGGCGACATTGCTCGACCTCAAGGCGGCGCGACTGCTGCCGTCCGGTGAGGTGACCGACGCCGAGGATCTCGAACTGCTCGAGGCACGCGATCTACTCTTCGCCCGGCTGCTGCAGTACCGCGCGTTCAAACAGGTCGCCGAACTGCTCGGGGAACTGGAGGCGGTCGCGTTGCGGCGTTACCCGCGCGCGGTCGGGCTGGAGGAGCGCTACGCCGACCTGCTGCCCGAGGTTACGCTGGGAGTTGACGCAAACCAGTTCGCCGCGATCGCCGCGACGGCCTTCCGGCCTCGCCCGGCGCCGCGGGTTGGACTCGACCACCTGCACCAGCACGCCTTCTCGGTCGCCGAACAGGCTGCGCTCGTGCTCGAACAGCTCAAACTGCGCGGACCGGGCGGCTGGACGACCTTCGGCGAACTGGTCGCCGACTGTGATGTGCCGATCCAGATCGTCGCCCGCTTTCTGGCGCTGCTCGAGCTGTACCGGGGCAAGACGATCGAGTTCGACCAGCCCGACCCGCTCGGCCCGCTCTCGATCAGCTGGACCGGCGACCCCAAGGACGAGACCGCCGACACCGTGACCATCGAGGAGGACTACGGGTGAGTGAGCGCACCGACGATGCGACACCCCTCGAGCACAACGGCATCGAGCATGACACCGGGATGGTGGGCGAGCAGGTCGACGGTGGTAATCGTGCAGTGATCGCGCGGAGCGGCGACGCATTGGGCGCGAGCGCAGTGGAATCGGGCGACGAGGCGGCATCGTCGAGTGATGAGTTCATCGAAGACGCCGCGGATGCGAGCGTGCCAGGATCCGACGGCAATGCGGCGCTGAGTTCGAGCGGCGGTGTCGCGGTGGGCGCGAGCGCCGCAGAATCGAGCGTCGACAAGGCGGCGTCGAGTGGGCGTGGTGAGTTCATCGAAGACACCGCGGATGCGAGCGCGCCCGTATCCGACGGCAATGCGGCGAATTCGATCGGTGACGATGCCGGGGATGCGGCGATCTCGAGCGACCCGGGAGCGGCGGCTGTAAGCAGTCGAGTTGTCGACCCGGATTCCTCGGGCGCGGTCGAGCCGAGCCTCAGCGGGCAGGCATCGCGCGGAGTCGAAGGCGTCGCGGGGCGCACTGCTACGCCGCCGACGAGCGGTGGGGGCGAGGAGCCCGCAGCTTCGGCAGGTGCGACCGAGGCCGTAAGCAGTCCGATCGTCGACGGCGATTCCTGGGGCACGACCGAGCCGAGTGTCAGCGAGCAGGTAGCGCCGAGCACGGAGGATGGCGACGGTGTCGCTGGAGGACCGAGTGAGACGCGGCTGGGGAGTGGTAGGGACGAGGCCCCGGCTTCTGTAAGTGCGACGACGACCGCACGTGCGACGAAGAGCAAAAAAGACGCCGACGCCGGTTCCGGTGACGAAGTGGCGGAGTTCACGCCCGAACCGCTGGATGACGATGAATTCCGGTCGGCCTTGGAGGCGATGCTGCTCATTGTGGACACTCCGGCCCCGGTAGAACTGCTGGCCGACGCGTTGCAGGACAAACCGGCGCGGGTGGAGCGGGCGCTGCACGAAATGGCCGCGGAACTGTCCGCGCGGGCCAGTGGCATCGATCTGCGTTTCGTGGGTGACGGGTGGCGCTTCTATACTCGCAGCGAGTACGCGCCGTATGTGGAACGGATGCTGCTCGATGGCGCCCGGTCGAAATTGACCAGGGCCGCTTTGGAAACATTGGCGGTGGTGGCATACCGCCAACCGGTGACCCGGGCCAGGGTCAGTGCGGTGCGCGGCGTGAACGTCGACGGTGTGATGCGAACCCTGCTGGCTCGCGGATTGATCGCCGAGGCCGGGGTCGACCCGGAAACGAACGGCACGCAGTACTGCACGACCGAACTGTTCCTGGAGCGGATCGGACTCGCATCGCTGTCCGATCTGCCGCCACTGGCGCCCCTGCTGCCGGGCGTCGACCTGATCGACGAGATCAACGAGAGCCTGGATACGGACCCCCGTTACACCAGGTTGAAGAAATCCGCCGAGACCGATTTGGATCTCGGTACCGAAGAAGACTGACAGGACAACATGAATACGCCCGCTCGCCGAGATGGCACACCGGATCGTAGGAACAGAAGCGACCAGCCCACCAGGGGCGGCGCAGGCCGAAACGCACGCGATATGCGTTCGGCCCAACGGGGAAGTACGCAGCGCGGGGCCGCAGGGGGCGGTTCCGAGCGCGGTACCTCGCAAGGGGGTTATCGGGGGAGCTCAGAAGGCGGCGACCGTGGGTACCGCGGTTCGTCGCAGGGCGATCAGCGTGGCTCCTCGCGTGGCGGCTACCGCGGCACCTCACAGGGCGACAGTGGTTATCGCGGTTCGTCGCACGGCGACAGTGGCTATCGCGGTTCCGCCGAGCGCGGATCCGATCGACGTAGCACGTCGCAGGGTGGCGGTCATCGCGGTTCTGCCCAGGGTGACGGTGGCTATCGCGGTTCCGCGCAAGGCGGCTCGGGCTACCGCGGTTCGTCGCAGGGTGGAGCGGGTTATCGCGGCTCGTCGCAGGGCGGCTCCGATCATCGTGGCTCGCGCGGCGACGGCTATCGTGCTGGCGCACAAGACAGCTCGGCCCCGCGTACCGCCGGTTCGCGCGGCTATACGCCGGGAGGCGCTGCGCAGCAAGGCAATCCATCGCGCCGCACAACATCGGCCGCGATGTCCGCGCCCGTCGGCAAGAAGCCCAAGAATCCGAAGCCACAGAAGAAGGTCGTCTCCGCCCCGCTGCTGAGCAACGCCAAGCCCGCCAAGAAACAGCACGTCGACCAGCCCGCCGAGGGTGGCCACGAGAAGTTGCCGTGGGGCGAGGGCGAGCGGCTGCAGAAGGTTCTCGCCAAGGCAGGTGTCGCATCGCGCCGCGCCGCCGAGGAGATGATCGCCCAGGGGCGGGTCGAGGTCGACGGCGCCATTGTCACCGAGCAGGGTCTGCGGATCGATCCGCAGCATGCCGTGGTCCGCGTCGACGGCACCCGCGTGATGGTGCGTGAGGAACTGGTCCATATCGCGCTGAACAAGCCCAAGGGCTGGCAGTCCACCATGTCCGACGATCTGGGCCGCCCGTGCGTCGGCGATATCGTCGCCGAACGCATCGTGGCCGGTCAGCGCCTGTTCCACGTCGGCAGGCTGGATGCCGACACCGAGGGACTGCTGCTGCTCACCAATGACGGTGACCTCGCGCACCGGCTCATGCACCCGTCGTTCCAGGTCCCGAAGACCTATCTGGCGACGGTGAACGGTGAGGTCAACAAGTCGGTCGGCAAAAGCCTGCGCGACGGTGTCGAACTCGAAGACGGTCCGGCCAAGGTGGACAGGTTCCAGGTACTCGAGCTGGGCGAGGGACGTTCGCTGGTCAAGATCGTGTTGCACGAGGGGCGCAAGCACATCGTGCGCCGGTTGCTCGACGCGGTCGGTCATCCGGTGACGCGGTTGGTGCGCACCAATATCGGTCCGGTCGCACTCGGCGACCAACGGCCCGGCACGCTGCGCGTGATCGGCCGCGATGAAGTCGGCAAACTTTACGAGGCGGTGTCGTTGTGAACGGTGTAGAGATTCCCGTGGAGGTCCCTGCGATGGTTGAAGGCACCACGCCGCTGGTCGTTGCCATGGACGGGCCTTCCGGAACCGGCAAGTCCAGTGTGTCGCGGCGACTGGCCACCCGGCTCGACGCCAGCTACCTCGACACCGGCGCGATGTACCGTGTCGCAACGCTGCGGGTGCTGCGTGCTGGTGTCGAGTTGACCGATTCGGCGGCCATCGGTGCGGCGGTCAAGGAACTGCCGCTGACCATCGGTACCGATCCCAGCCGTGAGCTGATCCTGCTCGACGGTGAGGACGTCTCCTCCGAGATCCGTGGCAATGCCGTCACCAAGGCGGTCTCCGCGGTGTCCGCCGTGGCCGAGGTGCGCGAGCTGCTCGTCGCGCTGCAGCGTGAAATCGCTTCCGCCGCACAGCGAATCGTGGTCGAGGGGCGCGATATCGGTACCGTTGTGCTGACGGATGCCGACGCCAAGATCTACCTCACCGCGTCCGCCGAGGCCCGCGCGCAGCGGCGCAACCAGCAGAACATCGCCGAAGGCCGCGGCGACGACTACGAGGGCGTACTCGCCGACGTGCAGCGTCGCGACACCCTCGACTCCACTCGCACGGTGTCCCCACTTCGTCCGGCCGACGACGCGGTGCAGGTCGACACCAGCGAACTGAATATGGATGAGGTCATCGACGAGCTGTATCGCGTTGTGGTGCGGCAGGTTTCGATCGGCCGGACGGGCAGGACATCGTGAGCGAGCGTAGCGAGCGAACCAAAAACACAGCAGTGTCACTCGTGACGGAGCCGAGCGTCAGCGAGGCGCAGTCATGAGTGAAGACGTTCTCGCGGGAGATGGCGTCTGGAGCGACGAAACCGATTGGGAGATAGCCGATCTCGACGGTGATTTCGACGAGCACGAGCACCTCGCGATGCCGACTGTGGCGGTCGTCGGCCGCCCGAATGTCGGCAAATCGACCCTGGTGAACCGGATTCTCGGCCGCCGTGAAGCCGTAGTCGAGGACATTCCCGGCGTGACCCGCGACCGGATCTCCTATGAGGCGAACTGGGCGGGTCGCCGTTTCCTGGTGCAGGACACCGGTGGCTGGGAGCCCGATGCCAAGGGCCTGCAGCAGTCGGTCGCCCGCCAGGCCGAACTGGCCATGGAGACCGCCGACGCGATCCTGCTGGTGGTCGATGCCGTCGTCGGTGCGACGGCCACGGACGAGGCCGCGGTGAAGAAGCTGCGCCGCTCCAAGATTCCGGTGATCCTGGTCGCCAATAAGGTCGACGACGAGCGCGTCGAGGCCGAGGCCGCCGCGCTGTGGTCGCTCGGTCTGGGTGAGCCGCGCATGGTCAGCGCCGCGCACGGCCGCGGCACCGGTGACCTGCTCGACGATGTCCTGGAAGTTCTCCCGGAGACCCCGCGTGAGGGTACCGGCGGCACCGGTCCGCGCCGGGTCTCGCTGGTCGGCAAGCCCAACGTCGGCAAGTCCAGCCTGCTCAACAAGCTCTCCGGTGACGAGCGTTCGGTCGTGCACGATGTCGCGGGCACGACCGTCGACCCGGTCGATTCGCTGGTCGAATTGGGCGGCAGGATCTGGAAATTCGTCGATACCGCCGGTCTGCGTCGCAAGGTCTCCCATGCCAGCGGCATGGAGTTCTACGCTTCGCTGCGTACGAAGGCGGCGTTGGAGGCCTCCGAGGTCGCGATCATGCTGATCGACGCCTCCGAGCCGATCACCGAACAGGACCTGCGGGTGATCAGCATGATTGCCGACTCCGGTCGCGCGCTCGTGCTGGCCTTCAACAAATGGGATCTGGTCGACGAGGACCGTCGCCTGCAGCTCGACAAGGAAGTCGACCGGGATCTGGTCCGCGTGCCGTGGGCGCAGCGCGTCAATATCTCCGCGCATACCGGTCGCGCCGTCCAAAAGCTCGTTCCCGCAATGGAAACCGCACTGGAATCCTGGGATAAGCGCATCCCGACCGGTCGGCTGAACAACTGGCTCAAGGAAGTCATCGCGGCAACACCGCCGCCGATGCGTGGTGGCCGGTTGCCGCGCGTCCTGTTCGCCACGCAGGCAACGACCCGGCCGCCGACCTTCGTGCTCTTTACGACGGGGTTCTTGGAGGCGGGCTACCGCCGGTTCCTGGAGCGCCGGCTTCGTGAGGAGTTCGGCTTCGATGGTTCTCCGGTTCGTATTTCGGTGCGTGTGCGTGAGAAGCGGGAACGCCGGAAGTAGGCCGTTCCCAATTTGCGGTCAGCGGAAGTCGGCGAGGTGGTCGGATACCCACTCGGCGAGGGAACGTGCCGGGTGACCGGTGATATCGGCGACGGTCGAGGTGATTTCGGGGCGGGGCGCGGCAAGCATCTCGGAGTAGCCGTCGAGGAGGACGTCGACGAAGGAGTCGGGAAAGGTGTCGTCGTCGAGTAGGCGCTGTCTGGCCTGGTCGCGGGTGAGTTCGGCCCAGCGCAAGGGACGCTCGAGTGCTTCGCCGATGATCCGGACCTGCTCCGCCCGGGTGAGTACCTCCGGTCCGGTCAGCGTGTAAGTGGCTCCGGTATGGGCGTTTTCGGTGAGTGTCCGGGCCGCGACGGCCGCGATATCGGTCTCGTGGATCAGGCTCATCGGCAGGTCGCCGTGGCTGCCGTGCACGATATCGCCGGTTCGGATCTCATCGGCCCACCAGAGGGTATTGACGGCGAAGGTGCTCGGGCGCAGCACCACCGATTCGATTCCGCAGCCGTGCACCAGCTTCTCCTGATCCTCGAAGCTGAGGTCCGGGATGCCGCCGGTACCTAGAAATACGATGCGCTGGGCGCGCTCGGCGATGAGATCGAGTGCCTCGGGCAGTTGTGCGCCGGTGTGCAGCGGCCATAGCAGGAAGACGGCGTCGATGTCGTCGAGGCAGGCGAGGAGCGAATCGGGTTCGGATAGTTCGACGTGCACGACCTGCACGTCGGGCGGGAAGTCGGCGGGCGCTGGCTTGCGGGTGCCTGCGCGCACAGTGTGACCGGCGGTGCGCAGTTGGGGGACAAGTTGGCTACCGATGTTTCCGGTCGCGGCGAGGATGAGGATGTTCATGCCTCGATCCTGGCGCTGAGGGAGCGAAATCAACCAGAGTAGGTTCTGATATCGCCGGAAACCGTCAGATTTGGAGGGTTCATGATGGATGCCGTCGAGAGGGGGATCGTTCATGCGCTGCAGATCGACGGCCGGGCGTCGTTCCGATCCATCGCCGAAGTTCTCGACGTCTCCGAGAACACGGTGGCACGTCGGTATCGTCAGCTGCGAAAAGCGCATGGGCTCAGGGTGATCGGACTGGTGAATGGTCAGCGGCTCGGTTACGTCCAATGGACGATCCGGTTGCGCTGCACTCCCGACGCCGCCGGTTCCGTCGCGAAAGCCCTCGCGGCACGCGACGATACGTCCTTCGTGTATCTCCTCTCCGCCGGCACCGAGGTCTCCTGTACGGTCCAGACCCGCAGTATCGAAGAGCAGGAAGCTTTACTGCTGCACAAACTTCCACGTACCAGCCGAATCGTGGCCATGTCCGCGCACTTGCTGCTGCGCGGATTCGTGCTGCCCGACGGCTGGCGAGGTTCAGCCGCGCTGACACCCGACCAGGTCGACCACCTCAGGCCCGCCCCCGTCGACCGCGACGACGAACCCCTTCATCTCGACGAAGGCGATAAGTCTCTGCTGCGCGCCCTCAACCACGACGGCCGCACGTCCTCCTCCGATCTCACCACCGCTACCCAGTGGTCCGAAACCAAGGTGCGTCGCCGGATGGAAGCCATGCGCCGCAACGGAATCCTGCAATTTCAGCTCGACATCCCGTCCACTGCACTGGGATTCGGCACCGAGGCCCGACTCTGGATCGCCACACAACCTGCCGCCACCGTCGCCGTCGGCGAGGCGCTGGCCCGCCACCGCGAAGTCTCCTTCGCCGCTGTCACCACCGGCGCTACCAATCTGGTCGCTGCGGTCAACTGCCGCGACCCTCGAGATCTCGGTCGCTACCTCACCGAGCGCATCGCCGAACTTCCCGGCATCGCCACGCTCGAAACCGCTCCGGTCATTCGTACTGTCAAACGTGCGGGCCCCCTGCTCCTCTGACGTGTGCTGCGTCACGATGCCGAGTCGTGGCATCCGGCGTAAATTCGTTAATTAGCGAAATACCGAAGGGAGGTGGATGTGCTCGACGAGTGCAAGGCATTGGCGAATGAGACCCGCTTGCGCATCCTGGCGTGGCTCAAGGATCCGGACGCGAACTTCCCAGCGCGAGGCGATGACACCGGCGAGTTAGGGGTGTGCGTCGGCCTCATCCAGCAGAAGGCGGGGACCTCGGCCTCGACCATATCGGCACACCTCGCGATCCTGCAGCGTGCGGGATTCCTCAGCGCCACCCGGCGTGGCCAGTGGACCTACTACCGCCGCGACGAAGCCCGTATCCGGGCCTTCACCGAAGAACTGAACCGCGTTCTCTGAGCTACGAAGGAAGTCTTATGCCTACCGCACTGTCGATCCTCGACTTGGCGTCGGTCGCACCCGGCAGCACCGCACGCGACAGTTTCGAAAACAGCGTCGCGCTGGCCAGGGCTGCCGAACGCAGCGGCTATCGACGCGTCTGGTACGCCGAACACCACAACATGCGCTCGATCGCGTCCAGCGCCACCAGTGTGCTCATCGGTCACGTCGCGGCGCAGACCGAGACCATTCGGCTCGGTGCGGGCGGCGTCATGCTGCCCAATCACTCGCCGCTGGTGATCGCGGAGCAGTTCGGCACCCTCGAGACGCTGTTCCCCGGGCGGATCGACCTCGGACTCGGCCGTGCGCCCGGCAGTGACCAGAAGACCATGTTCGCGCTGCGCCGCAATCCTTCCTCGGCGGACTCCTTTCCGCAGGATGTGCTGGAGCTGCAGGGCTATCTGTCGGGCAACTCGCGAGTACCCGGTGTGCAGGCCGTGCCGCGAGCGGAAGGCATTGTGCCGCTTTACATTCTGGGGTCGTCACTATTCGGTGCGCAGCTCGCCGCGCAACTCGGCCTGCCGTATGCCTTCGCATCCCACTTCGCGCCGGACGCGCTGCACCAGGCCGTCAGCGTCTACCGCGACAGTTTCCGGCCGTCGGAGCAACTCGCCGAGCCGTACGTGATGGCCGGTGTCAATGTGTTCGCGGCCGAAGACCACGATGCGGCGGTGGCGCAAAAGACGATCTCCTACCGTGCTCGCGCGCGAGCCATGATTCGGCGTGGCGCGGCGGGTGCGGACTTCACCGACGAGGAGATCGATGCGTTCCTCGCCTCACCGAACGGCAGCCAGCTCAGCGCGATGACCCGATACACCGCCGTCGGCACACCCGCCGAAGTCCGTTCGTACTTGGCGGATTTCGCGGGCTCCATCGATGCGGACGAACTCATCGTCGCTCACCACGCCACCGAAATCGATGACCGACTCCGGTCCGTCGAACTCACCGGCGGTCTCATCACCGAGCCGGTAGCCCCCTAGCTCACCGAGCCGCCGACGATCAGGTTCGCGGTAATTGTGCCGTCGGCTTCCTTACTGCCGTAGACGACGACCGCGGCACCGACCGTCACATCCGACACGCTACTGCCGGTGAGGACAAGTACCCGGGTATCGGTGTTGACACGAACGTTCGTCGTGGCACCCAATATCCCTTGCACCGCAAGCGTTTTGCCGTCGTTGGCAGTGACCTTGCCGATGGTCAGCCCGCGATTGACCTGGGCCGCGTTCGCCGGGACGGCGGTGGTATCGGTGGCCGCGGACCTGGCGGCCGGTGCCGAACCGATGGACGCGACGAAGAGGTAGGCCACCAAAGACAGCAGGACCGCGAAGCTGGTTCCGATGAGCATGCCGAGGTCGGGATAGTACTGCTGTCGCTTCGACGGAATCGTAATGGCAGTGAGAATCACCGGGTCGATGGCCAGCTCCGCGCCGCCGCTGGACTCCTTGCTCGGGAGGCCCTTGGGCTGGTTCGACCACGGCGTGGCCGGGGGACTCATAGCTTCAACGTTATTTAACCGAGTGCGAATACCTATCACCACTGGCGGGAGCACCACATCGATACCGTAGACACGCTGAGCGGGTCGGGGTGCGGTCGAAGGGGCGGGACCTGGCATTATCCGTACATGGTCATTCCCAGCGTGCTGCCGGAACGCCCTACCGTCGGATCCCCGTTCGAAACCGGCTGGCCGGTCCGCCTCGCCGACACCGACCGGGACCGGCGTCTGCGCCTCGACGCCATAGCCCGATACCTGCAGGACATCGGCTTCGAACACCTCGAAGCCGTCGAGGACGGTGAGACCCACCGCGGCTGGGTGGTCCGCCGCACCGTCATCGACGTCCTCAAGCCCATCGAATTCAGCGAGCACGTCACCCTGCGCCGCTGGTGCTCGGCCCTGTCGAACCGCTGGTGCAATATGCGCGTCCAGATCTGCGGCAGCAACGGCGGTCTGGTCGAAACCGAAGGATTCCTCATCCATTTCGGCACCGAATCCGGCGTCCCCGCCCGCATGAGCGACCGCTTCATGGCACCCATGCTCGCCAGCACCACCGAACACCGCCTGCGCTGGAAAGCCGCACTCACCGACCCACTACCCACCGGCCCCGACGTCCAGGAATTGCCCTTCCCCTTGCGCGTCGCCGATATCGACTGGCTCGACCACGTCAACAACGCGGTCTACCTCAGCGCCCTGGAAGAGCTCCTAGCGACCCACACCGACCTAACCTCCGGCCCCCACCGCGCCGTCATCGAATACACCAAACCGCTGACAGCAGGCGAGCAGGTCCGCGTAATCGGCCGCCGCACCGGCAGCACCCTCGACGCCTGGTTCGCCGTAGCCGACGACCCCCGAGCCACCGCCCGCATCACCCCACGCTGACTCCCGCCCCACCCGCCACACCGATAACCAGGCGATTCGGCGTCTGGGCGCCCCCTGAGGTAATCTTTCCGAGCGCCCGAACACCAGGCGCAACGGGCTGTGGCGCAGCTTGGTAGCGCACCTGACTGGGGGTCAGGTGGTCGCAGGTTCAAATCCTGTCAGCCCGACACATGCAAAACCCCTTCCGACCAGCATCGGAAGGGGTTTTGTCATTCGCCGACTACCCGCAGAGCGGGACCAGAACGGGACCGAAGGTGTTCGGAGAGCTTGTCACCGGCTCCGGTGATCTCGCGTCGGTCCGGGTGCAAGTACCGTTCGGTGGTCCGGCTGTCGGCGTGCCCGGCGATCTTCTGCAGCACGTGCAGGCTCACCCCGGCATCGGCCATCCATGTCAGCCCGGTGTGGCGCAGATCGTGACGGCGTAGATGCTCGTAGCCGAGTTTGGTGACGACCTCATCCCAGTGGGTGGCATCGCGCAGGACGCCGGTAGCGATGCGACCACCACGCGGTCCCCGGAACAGTCGAGCGTCTGGGTTGTCGCGGCCGACGATGGCGAGTCGCCGGGTGACCAGTTGCCGAACTTCTTCGATCAGCGGCACGTAGCGTGCTCGGTTGCCCTTGGTGCCTTTGTCCTCCAAGCCTCCCGGTGACGGAGTTGTCTGGCGCCGCACTTCCCATGTCCAGGTATCGGTGTCGATGTCGCCGACCCGGCAGCCGGATACCTCACCGATCCGAGATGCGGTGCAGGCGGCGAAGATCACCACGTCACCCCAGCCCTGATACTGATCTGCCGAACGTTTCACCAGCGCGTCGGCGAGGGTGAGCAACGCCGAGTAGTCCGACAGTGCCAGTGAACGCGGGTCGTCGAGTTCGTCCTCGATCTGTTGATACAGCTTTTGCCAGCCACGCACCCGTGCCGGGTTGGATGCCCGAATATCGTCGCGCACAGCCTGTTCCATCACCCGCACCAGTACAGCGAGGGTGTTCTTTACCGTCGACTTACCGGCGCCGTCGCTGATCCAGCCGACCACAGCCCGATCCACCGCGCCATTGGTCAGCATCGCCACCGGCAGATGCCCCAGGGTCGGCACGACCCGTTTACGCCAGCCCGTCAGGTACGGGTCGGTGGTCTTCTTCTCCAAGCCCCGCAGCGCCAGGTCCATATTCGCGTCGCCGTATTCAGCCAAACGCATCGTGGCCGTTTTCGGGTCGATCCCTTGCGCGGCTTTACGTTCCAGTCGCGCAATCCACTCTTCGGCTTCCTCGCGGGTCTCGAATGGTGCCGACACCGAAGGACGCTTCTTCGTTCCTGGCTCCGTCCAGCGCACGCGCGCCTTGAACGGCCGACGACCGTAGTCGCAGCGTTCCTCGATGTCCGAGGAAAGACGAACGCCCACAGGCATATTGACGGGTCCGGGCATCACGCCACCGCCGCGAGGGGATCGGTGCGTGCTCCCTGAAGCCATACTTCGATATCTTCGGCCGCGTACTTGACCACACGGGGAGAGACCCGCACGAAGGCAGGCCCGCACGGAGGATTCGCCGTACGCCAGCGCCGCAGGCTCGACGGATCGATGCCGAGCAACAACGCCAGTTCCGCCGTCGAGTACAACTTGCCATCGACCAACCGCGTATCCACGATCGCCCCTCCTATGCCGCTGATTGCTTGATTGCCGAATGTTCTTTCCACGCTTGAGGTCCCGCCTCGAGTAGCGCTCTGTCGTACTCGACGCGCCAGGCTGTTCGTCGGGCGATCTCGCCGAGGATCACGTGATCTCTGGGTGGTGCGGAGTGGTCGCCGGGTTCGACGGGCCGCACGATCAGATGACTGGTGTCGGGTTTGACGATGCCGACCGAGGCGAGCAGTTGCCGAACGAACTCGACGCGCTCGGCCTTGTGATCCGGGAGTGTTTTGCCCGACCAGCGACGCGACACCAGCACCCGGCGACCGGGCAGGCCGAGGGTGTCTCGCCGATGTGCCTTGCCCTTGCAACGACCCGGGACGGTTTTCTCGCTGGCGCCCTTGGGAATGATGCCGTAGCGCAGCCACACGGCGCAGCGAGGCGAGCACGGGGTGTGCTGGAGCTCGGCGTGCAGCCTGTCGTAGTGGGTCGCGGTGCGGGTGGAATCGGTTTCCAGCACTTCGGCGACGGACTTGGTGAGGTATTTGGTGACGTAGCCGATCGCGGCATCAGCCTTCGGGCCGGGGATGTGGCCTTTGATGTGGCCGGGGTCCATGCGTTCACCGAAGCGGGCGACGTAGGCCGGTTGGAGGTCATCGACGGTATCGAGGATGTCCAACGCCTCATCCCAACCCTTGAGCGCCTGGCCGCTGTCGGGATCTACGAAAGTCATTGCCTGCCAGTCCCACACCGGCAGCTTGTCCCCGGAGTACACCTCGTTCTCGGGATCGAAGTGCGGCCACCACACCTGGTGATAGGTCGCCGCGGTAACCAGCTTGAGCGTGTCGCGCGAGATCGCCGAACGCAGCAGGATGTGGATGTGCGGGGCCCCGCGCCGTTGAGGTTCCACGGTCGCGAAGTACTGCACGTCATAGCCGAGGCAGCGGCGAAGGTTCTGCATCCACCGATCGAACAGTGCCGCGAAGAACACGATGTCTCGTGCGGCACTGGTGTAGTCGTAGGACTGCGGGTCGCGCGGAGAACCGTCCCCGCACACCTTGCCTTCCTTGTCGAGTGCGCCGTCTTGGTTCATCGCCCCGTAGGAAGGCATCGTGAGGGTGACCATCATCGAGGGCCGGAACTTGCCGCCGAACACCTTGCCGATGGTCTTTTTGGAGACCTTTAAGCGTGGCAGGTTCGGTGCGTCCTGGCGGCGACGAGTCGAACGAGCCCGCCGTTTCGACGGTTTCGGCTCCAACGCCGGGAGCGGCCCACGCATCCCGGAATCGCGCAGCTCCTGATCCATCTCACCGACCAGGCCCGCGAACTCGGCGGCAAGTTCCTCGTCGCCGTCCTCCAACGCTTTCCGGTAGTCGGCCACCAGGTCGGCGCGGGTAGTGAGCAGGTCGGTTTGCTCGGTGGAGGGTTCACCGGTGATGTCGACGGGTTCGGCGTCGACGTGCCAGCCCGCACGGCCCTGGGTGATGCGCAGCCAGCGAGCCTTGTCGGCACACGGTTTGCAGACACTGGCGATGGTGGCCTTGCAGGGTGATCCGATGTACTCGGTCTTGCCCGTCACAGGGTCGATCGAGGCCATCGTGATCGGACGCAGGCACACACCGAACTTCTCGGCCGCCGCTTCGGCGATGTCGGTGAAGTCTGGCAGGGCACGACGTTGAGCAGCTGTCTGGCGGGTCGGGGAATCGGCCGGCATATCGGTGTCGAGATTGATTGGCTCGGTCATGCTGCCTCCTTCTGGTCCCACAGCCACTCCACCTGTGTCGGTGGCAGGGTGACCGCTTCGGCGAGTGAATCGCGGTGCCGGAACGCCAGTTCCACCGTGGACGGGCCGACGATGGTTGCGCGGCATTCCAGGACGCCGAAGGCGTGCGCGAGATGGGCGGTGCGGGCGCTGTAGTCGTCGGGGCACTGGCCGGGCAGCATCCGCAACCTCACCCGGTCAATGAACGCTCCGACCTGCACACCGATCAGCCGAGGAGTCGCGGTGTGGTCACCGTAGATGGCTTGCAACCCGCAGGCCGTCATCAGCCGCATCCAGCGTCGCCGGTAGCGAAACCAGGCCAGGAACCGAGTGCGTGCCCGCAGGGTGATCCACCGCTCGAAGGTCTGCGGATGCTTCGCCCTCCACAGCACCATCCCCGCGCCGAACATCCCGACCACCACAGCACCGGCAACCGGACCGAGGACGGCCCCGATGGTTACCGCGAGAGCGAGGGGGATCGAGACCATCGGGAACAGCAGCACCCACCACCCAAGTACCGCCGTGCCCTTGATGAGCGTCCACACGATCGCGAGGACCGCGTTCACAATCGCGTCTGCCGGATCATGTTGTTGTTCAACATATTTCGTGGTCTTCATGATGCTTCCTGGTCGAACAGAGCGAACTGGGTGGGGACCGGGGTGTTGTCGCGGTGGCGCTTCCACATGTCGTGTTCGTGGTCGCGGAAAACCACGACCGGCTTCGAGCCACGCTTGCCCTGATTGCTGGGCTTGTCGGCCATCAGCAGGGCTTGAGTGACGTTGCGGGCCTTGGGCAGGGGGCGCACCGTTTCGCCGATCAGTACGCCCCACTCGACGGCCTTGCGGGCACTCATGCCGCCCAACCGCCGTCATCGTCGGAGTCCGACCCCCACAAGTCCCAGGAGGGCAGCTCGCCCGTCGTGGCGCACAGGTGAACCGCGATTTCCAGCGGGTCCGCGCCGCGGCGTTCCAGGTGCCCGCGACGACGGGAAGCCAGGTCGATCACGTTGTCCCGGTACGAGGAATCACCGTCGATATTGTTGGTGCGCTTCATGATTCAGTCCTTCGAGTCGATGTCGTGGATGTTGATTGCGCGGCAGGCGTCGCACAGGACGCGGTCGCCGTCGTAGATCCAGCCCACCGCCGCGGAGCGGGCATTGAGGTAGGCCACGGCCTGATTGACCGAGTCGAAGCACATGCCTTCGGCGTCGGCGTAGAACTCCACACCGGGGGTTTCCTCGGTGTAGGGCTCCCCGCAGGAGTCGCAGTAGATGAGGACATGGGTTTCGGTCACGAATCCTCGTTTCATGCCGCCACCGGCCCGTTCTCGTCGCCGAGGTCATCGGGATCGAACCCGGAGTAGTCCTCTTGCGGAGCCAGATCCACAGCACGGGCCGGGGAGAAGGTGTCGACGATGTAGTCGATGTCGTCATCGGTGACGTAGAACGCGCGTACCCGAACGAAGTCGGTGGTGCCGTCCTCGCCGACGTAGCCGACACCGGGGGTGTGTTCGCTGATCTCCTCGCACCGTGCTCCACGGTCGCGAGCGCCTTGCCCGTGCACCATCACCGTTTGAGTCGGCTCGTCCAGGCGCAGCCCGATACGGATCGGGAACAACTGCCGGTTCGGCATCGTCTCCTTGGAAGGATCCTGCAACGCCGCCACCACACTGACCGCCGCCGCGCGACCCTGTGACAGGAGCAGGCCGGTCAGGCGCCGAAACTCTTGCTGCTCTTCACGTTCGGCGTAGGAGGACAGCGCCGCCGCCTCATCGATGATGATCAGGATCAGCGGGTGCTCAGTCGTCGGGATGTGCTTGCGCGAACCCGTCGCCCGCATGTGCGCGAGCCGGTCTTGCATCACCGTCACGGCCTTGCGCAGCAGCGTCAGGATGGTGGCGGTGTCGGTGGCGAAGTCCACGAACAACCGGTTTTCACCCTTGCCGAACTCGGCGCCGCCTTTCGGATCGGCCATATGTACATCCACCAGGCCGTCACGGATCGCCGGACCGAGCGCGGCGAGCAGCGACCACAGCACCGAGCCCTTCCCGGAACCCATGGCCCCGGCGAGCAGGATGTGGCCGTACAGGACGCGCAGCCGCCACAAGTCGTGGTCTTCGGTGATCCCGACCGGAACCGCCTCCAGGTCCACACCGTTGTGAACCGCCATCGGCACCGTTGCCGGGGCAGCGAGGGTGTCGAACACTCGCACCTGGAGACGGACCCAGCTGGGTTCGGGTGACACCGCTGTCACCCCGGGAACACGCAGATAGGTGGCGAACTGGTCCAAGACCTCATCGTTGTTCCAGTCCGACAGGGACTGACCACCCAGCATCAGCACGTCCACATCAAGACCGTGATCGGTGTAGTAGTAGCCCTCGACGTAAGGGAACCCGCCCTCGATCGAACCGAGATCCAATGCGGCGAGCATCATGTTCGTCTGCGGCGGGTCCGCCAGAATCGAGACGGCCGTACCCAATCCCGGCGGTGCCTGAGCAGCGATGTCCGCCGCGGTAACCGGCCGAGAGCCCGCGCCCTGTGAACGCATCCACATAAGAGCACCCGCCGCGGCGATCGAGCCACCCGAGACCAGCAAGGTTGTCAACGACATCACGCCACCCCCCGCAGCGGCTCGAACGCCAAAGCGACCGAGTGTTCAGCCAGCACGTTCGGCAGGACGTGTGAGAGCGCACGAGCATCCGCGACGCTCAGGCGGACCTCGGCACCGCCCACCAGGAACGACACCCCAGCAGCGGACTCCACCGGCTGGAAGCGGTGCGCTGGAACGTATTTCACGTTCCGCAGCCCACCAGCGACCAGGCCGTCGATGGTCGGATCGGAAACAGACATCACGCCACCTCGCTGTTCTCATGAACCTGCAAGGTGATATCCACATACGGAACCGGCAGAAGGTCGTCAGCGCCATTGGCGATCAACGCATCTCGGTAGACAGCCTGGAGAACCTCGATCACGCCGGGAAGGTCTTGCGGTTGCAGGTACAACCCGAACAACAGGCCCTTGTAGCCGGTGCCACCGACAGTGACCATGACCGCAGAGCGGCACTTGTCGTAGCGGGCACCGAACGCACCCTCAGCGGCGAGCCGAACTCCGTTACGCGACATCTCTACCGCGGTTCGATCGGCCATATTCCGTGTGACCCAATAGTTTTCACACTTGTGCATTGCCTTGTTCATCACGCCGCCGCCTTCACCAGGTCGACGCGGAACGCGGCAGCTTCGGCAGCGTCGAGGGCATCGGCGATACCGGCGTCGAGCAGATCCCGAAGCCCTTGCGCCTGCTCCAGCGACAGCTGCATTCCGCAGTCACGGCCGATGTTGACGAAGATCTTGCCGTCGTAGTACTGCACGTTGAAGGACACGCGGTGGTAAGCCATGGTCACCAGCACGTCATCGTTGTGACCGGTTGTGTGATGCGGGTAGAACTTTTCGGACATCAGAAACCCCCAGCAGGGACAGCGGAGACCGGCAGCATCGTTTGCACCGGGCGCACGGGACGGACAGGAGCCACCCGAACCGGGACCGGCACGGCCACACGCACGGGAGCGTGTTCGGGTTCAGGGGCAGGAATCGGGGAGTCGAGGACTTGAGCCGGAATCGTCTCGTAGTCAACAGATTCCGACGCTGTGGCGGACTTGGCGTACTTGGACGCCGTACGAGCCGACACACCCAGTTCACGGGCGATCTCGGCGAACTTCATGCCCTGGCCGTGCAACTCGATAGCACGAGCCACCACCGCCGGATCGGTTCGAGGCGACTTCTTCGGAACTATCGCCGCGGGCACAGGTTCGGGGTCAACAGTGACCGCCGGATCGGGATCGGCCGAAACAAGTCCGACCGCAACCTCACCGGCCACAGGCACCGACACCGGAGCACGTTGCACCGTGCGGAACAACAGAGCGAGCCCGTGTGTGTCGGCGAGCAGGCTGATCGGTGCCACCGCTGCGACGATCGCCGCCGCCCACCCCGGCAACGGGTGACCCGAGGCCATCGCATGAATGCTGTTGCCCGCCACCGACACCGCCGCACCGATCCCCAGCACCCAAGCGAAGAACCGGCGGTCGGACTTCTCATCCGAGGCCAGCACACCAGCGGTGGCCAGCAGGATCGTGCCGTCCACGATCAACGGGAACAACCAGGCATCATCAGCCGGAATTCGTGCCAGCACACCGAGATCGCGAAGAGTGGCGAACGACAACCGGAACGCTGCCGCCGCTACCGCGATGCTGATGACTGCGGCGGACCAGCGAGCCCAACGCTTCCACCCCGACTGCTGCTGATCCGCCGCACTCATCACGCCGCCTTACCGGACGGACGGGCCGAACCCGGATCGGCCGGAGCCTGCTTGGCGCCGGAGTTGTCGCCCTTGATGCCGGTCGCGCGGTAGGCGTAGCCGAGGTACTTGTACTCGCCCTGACCCATGACCTTCGCTTCGGCGGTCAGGCCCTCCACCTCGATGAACCACATATCGTCGGTGATCTGTTCACCAGCCGGGATCGGCTGCACCCGCGAAACGAACGTGATCTCGAACGAAGCCCGCTTGCCCTTACCATCACTCGCCTCATGTGGGTCGGTGACCGTCGCCGTCCACAACGGCAACCCCGAACCCTCACCCGTCTTCGGGTCGATGTCGTACTTCTGCTCCGGCAACGCGTTGCGGTCCGGGTTCCACTTGATCGCCGGACCGATCGGACCCATCAACAGCAGCCGCTTCGGGAACGCGGTGCGGGACTCGACCGGGAAGCCGTAACCCTTGGGAATCGCCATCTTGAACTCCTTGTCGTCGGCTACGCATTCTGCGTATACACAACAGCGTATACGCAGCTGCGTATACGCACAAGGTTCTGTGTATACGCAGTGTGCAACCCCGCTTGACGGAAGGGAGAGGGTTCCGGAGAGGTTGAGTATTTGCGTATACGCAGACAGGTATACTGAACATGATTTTCGGAAACGAATGACAGACTCGGAGGGATAGAGGCATGGCTGAGCATGCGTACGTCGCCATCGCGGGAAATATCGCGAGAGGCATCCGCAGCGGTGTCATGCCCGCCGGGACTCAGCTACCGAGCTATTCCATACTGGCGAAGCAGCACAACGTGTCCGAAATCGTCATCCGGAAGGCCATCGATCTGCTGTCGCGGCAAGGGCTGGTGTACACGGTCGAACGCCGCGGCACGTTCGTTGCCGAGCGCACCACGCTCGTACGCGTGTCGCCAGAACGGCAGCTCGAAGACCCAGAAGACACATTCGGTAGCGAGGCTGCCGGGGGAGACGATGACGTACGTATCGAGCGCGATTCCGCCTCGATTTCAGCAAGCGAAGACATCGCCGCGAAGCTTGGGATCAACCCAGGCGACACTGTCCAGCATGTGGTGACCAGGGCATCCGAAGGCGGACGGCCTATCTCTATCTCCGACAGCTACCAACCACCTGGCTCTGATGTCACCAAGGCAACGGTTCTCGAGGAGACGGTGTCGGACCGGGATCCTGAACCTATGCACGCTGAATGGTTGGGAGTGTCGCTCGGCGAACTTGTCAAGGCCGTTCACCAGCGGTTCCTACTGCCAGACGGCCAAGTGTTGATGGTCGCGGATGTGTCCTATCCGAAAGATCGGTACGACTCGTTCAAGTTTCGGATGGCGCTTGACGCTCAGCCCTGAGAAGCGAGTTCTTAGCGGGGCCCCGTCGGATTGTCCCGACTTGGGCCCCGTTTGGCTCTCTCGGCCTACTCCCGAACCCACCCTTGAGCCACGTCACCCAGGTTCCACCACGAGACATGTTGTTTATCAACAGATTTCAATGACCAACCCGAAGATAGGGTGTCGAAGAAGGCGTCATTGCCAGTCTTGCCGCCCTTCGGTTCGCCGATGTAGATCAGACGCCGACCGCCACGAGCGCGGAATAGCTCCAACGCTGTCGAAGCCATCGGGTCACCCCATCCCGGAGGCCAGCAGAGGAACAATACGCAGTCACCCGTCAGAGTCTGTTCGAACTCATCCAGTCCACCAACCGGATGCCACACATCGAGTTGTCCCGTCGCGCCTGGGAACGATGCATTTGTGCTCGAATCCGGAGGCTCGGAGTCGAACGCTGACACGTTGACGTCGAGTTGTGCCAACTGATTCGCCCAGTAACCTCGGCCTGCTCCCAACTCGATAACCCGCTTGCCATCACTGAACGTGCGTACCCAATCGAGCGTTTCCGGCGACGGAACTGCGTAGGCGTATGCCGCTTGCAAGATCGTCTGGACGAAACCGAGACGGACGCTTCCACGCTCACTGCCACCGTTGACGACGCGGCGGGACCCATCGAAGGAGACCGACGGACCGACGATGTCCCAATACGGATTGGGCGATTCCGCCAGCCCACCAGTCATGTAGTGCACGAACCGCAGATCGAAGGCAGCATCCGCCCCGTCGTCGCCTGTGCCCGCCAGCATCGGCGCTGTGCCCAAGTACTCGGCGACTCTCGGATACTCGGACTTCAACCGAGCGTCATCACCGAGCAACTCAGCCAGTTCCGTTCGACGCTCCGGCGTCAGCGCGATACCAGTCATGCCTCGATTCTCGCTGTGCGCGTTGCCCTTCGCGAGTTGTTGCCGAATTTCGCCGTATAGGAACAAGAGCGCCCCGGCGGCGCTGCGCGCCGCCGCCGCGCTGCGACGCGCAGCGCGGTTCCCTGAACGGCGGTCACCGCGGCGCGTCGGCGCGTCGGCGGCACACCGGCCGCCAGGGCGCATTCTGGTCCTGTTCGCATGTTCTGGCATCCGCTTTGGCGACGTGGTAGCACGCGGACTGTTCGACTCTCGCCGCTTTTTCGTTCACCGGGCAGTGCTGGGCACGACGTCAGCCGTCCCCGACTTGCTCTCCCGCAACCCGCTCACGAATCGGCCGGCATCGTTCGTGGGGCCTGGCTGTGGTCACGTCGAGATCACTCCCAACAGCACGGAACATTCATCGGCGCACGCCAAACCCCTGCGATAGCCTGAAGATTCGAAATGCGATCAAATGCGCGCCGGTGTTGGAGGGGGACATACAGATGAGCACCAATTCGCGCCGTCAAGTCTGGATCGACCGGGCCATCGGTTGGTTCGGTCAAGGTGCCACTGGACGTGTCGCCCTGGGAATGGCCATCATCATCGGCGGGGTGACTGCCGTCCTCATGTCGCCGTTTTTGCTTCTACTGCTGCCAACACAGAACGGCATGGACTGGGGACGACTACGCGAGGTCAGCCAAACCTACGGCGCGACGTCTGCAATCCTGTCTGCACTCGCGCTATGTGGGGTCTCGGCTTCCCTGTTCATACAGGCCCAACAGTTCAAGGCTGGGCGATTCGAGACGGTTCGCCGCTATCACCTGGACTTGACCCGCACCGCGATGGACGACCCGACGATCTTCGCTCCCTGCATCGGCAGACGCTTCGATCCACCTGGAGTTGAGGGCCGTCAGTTCTACTACACCGCTTCATGGATGCGGTATGGCCTGATGGGCTATGAATCTGGCGTAATCGACGAGCAGACTCTCCGGGACGATGTGCTCGGTTCGGTATTCAGTAGTGAGATCGGACGAGACTACTGGGCCCAAACGTCAGTGTTTTGGCGGCAAAATAAGGATTACAACCGGCGCACACGCGAATTCAAACGTATCACTGAGGAGGAGTACCAAAGGGCCCTCGCGACCGGTCCAGCACCGATCACCTGGGCCGACCTGCGCGCTTCACAGCAGGCAATTCTTGCCCCTCAGCAGACCGATTCCCGCCCACGGAAAGGGTGGCTCGCCGCCGGTCGTGTCGCACTCGCTGTCGGCTCTGCCGTCGCACTCGGTGTCGCAATCTCAAAGGTGAACTTCGACCGTTTCGACCGATGACACGTTCAGAACCTCCTCGATTACGTACATCACGCGGGCTGCCGGATCAGCCGACCGATTCGTGGTTGCGTAACCCTGCCTCCTCATGGCCCGATTGTCTGACCTCACTCGGCCGAGTCAAGGGAAAGAGCGCCCTTGACACGACCTCCCTCAGCTCAGGATGGCCAGTATGAGGAAGCAGGGGGGAGGGAAGTCGCCCGGACATCTGAAAGTGGCGGATAGCCAATGACTCTGGCGCGTTGTTCGAGGTAGGGAGCGGGACCAGAACGGGACCACACGTTGTGAACGTTCTCCGCCGACCAGCACCTTTGAAACGTAGGAAAACGGCGAAAGTTGTGCCCTGACCTGCACTTTCGTCCCTCGGTCCGACCTGGGGGTCAGGTGGTCGCAGGTTCAAATCCTGTCAGCCCGACACATGCGAAACCCCTTCCGACCAGCATCGGAAGGGGTTTTCTCGTTTCTGGAGAAGCTCCGAGATTTGAACGATCTCACAAAAATCTCACGTTTTCGACCCCGATCCCCGCGCCCAGGCCTCGAGCACGGCTCGGTTGTCGGGCACGGTCTCGGGCATGTCGATGTAGTGGGTCTTGGCGACCTCGCGGGTGTTGCCGAGTTGGCGGGCGGCGCGTTCGGGGTCGCCGGAGGCGTTGTCGACTGCGGTGGCCACGCCTTTGCGGAAGGTGCGTGGGGTGACCCAGGCGAAGTCGTCGCCGCGGGCGGCACGCCAGGTGCGCCCGAAGTTGTTGGGGTTGCGTACCGAGCCGTTGCGGGCGGGGAACAGCAACCGGTCCGGGTTGGGGCGCGCGGTGACCTCGAGGTCCTTGACGGCTTCGCGGACCGCCTCGACGGTGTGTTCGGGCAATAGGATTCGCCGCCAGCCGTTGTCGGATTTCGGTGCGGGTTTGCGCACCCAGCCGCCGGCACCGGCGCCCTTGATCTCCACCAGGGTGCCGGTGACATCGAGGTAGGGGTCGCTGGCATCGAGATCGATATCGTCCAGGAGCAGTGCGAACACCTCGTGCGGGCGCATCCCGGTCCCGGTGATCACGTCCACCACCCATACCACCGTCCAATCGCGTGCAGGCCCGTTGGTGTAGGCAGGTGTGCCGGGGATGGCTTCCCCGCGCGCCCAGGCCCGCACCTGGGCACGGAATGCTGGCAGCGCACTGTGGTCACCGACTTTGCCCCGCGCGGGAACGCGGCGTCGGGTGAAGGCGGCGACGCCGTCGACGGGGTTGGTGTCGATCACGCCGTGGCGGACCGCGATCTGCATCATCGCTCGCAGGATGATCTTGTGCTGCTTGGCTTTCCGTCGCATTCCGAGGGAGACCAGGTGTTTGATGTGGCGGTCGAGTTCGCCGGAGGTGGCTTGCCAGATCTGTAGATTCCCGATGGAGTTCTCGATCTTGATCGTGGCCTTGTTGGCGCGCCGGTCGGTGGAGACGTAGATTTCGCGCCGATAGTCCTCGATGTTGCTCGCGGTGTAGGCGTCATCGCCAGCCAGCTCGTCCAGCAGTTCCTTGGCCAGCGTAATCAGCTTGGTGTTGCGTGTGATCCGATCACGCCCGAGCTGCTCGCGGTAATCGCGCATGGCCTCCGCCAGCCGGTTACGGGCGTCGTCGGCACTGACACCCATCCGCTCGAGCTGCTGCGCACCGCCCGCACCGTAGTAGCGGACAGTGGTCCGCCAGCGTCCGTTGCGCTGCTTCTTCGGCTTGGTCGGTGTGCCGAAGGTTCCTACGGGCTTGGGGAGTCTGCCGCCCAATTGTGTTTTCTCCCTTCTCTATTCGGTGTGGGGGATTGCTGGGGTACTGCACTTTGTCGAGTCGCGGACCTCGGTGGCCCTGACTGGTGCTCGGTGGGGTGGGTGAGATGGGTTCGCCGGACTGACCGATCGGCCGAGGTGGGGAGCGATGCCCAGCGACGACGAGTCTCGAAGATCGGAAACGCGGCTTCAAGACCAGAAAGTTTGCCTACAGTTAGCTATGAAGCGGAAAGGCCCTGTTGGGTTTTTCGGATTCGGTGACGACGTCATCAGTCACGACGGACATTCAGGTGAGGACTGCCTTGTGCCGGGGGGCGCAGCGACATGGGAGCCGGTCACGTCTTGTCCAGTTGTTCCTGCTCCCAGGCGAGCAGATCGCTCAGTCGATAGCGCCGGTACCGTCCCATTCGTGCGAATCGAGGACCGCGTCCGGAGCTCGCCCAGGCGGCGAGGGTCTTCTTCGGAATCTTCAGCCGTTCGGCGACATCGTCGGTACTGAGCCAGACCACCTCACCGCTCATAGGAGTCTCCACGCGAAACAGGTGCGCTGGCAGTCGATGTGTTCGTCGCCGGGGACGCGGTGGGCTGAACAGTGGTGTGGGTCGCACCGATTCGCTTTTCGTCGGCGTAAGAGGGCGGAGATTTCACCTGGAGTCGGCGGGCACCTGTGTGCGCAACGACGAAACCGGCTGGCAGTCCATGGCAAGTGACCGAAGTGATGCCGAGCGGTCGACAGGGCCAACTGACAGCGCTATGCACCCGCTTGGAATCCCGTGCCCCGAACACAGACAGTGCTGTGGTGCTTGGCGGCATAGCCGCGCTGGAAGAATCAAGGGGGAGTGAATACATGGGTTACTCATTCCTAACCCGATCCGCGATTCATCCCCAACCTCCATGAAACCCCAAATCCCGTATTTTCGCCACCGATCTTGCATCGGCGGACGGCTTTCATATGGGCGCCAGCCTCCACGCTCGGTCGATAACTCGGGGAGCATGAGTTGTCCGTCGACCGGAGCTGCCGCTCAATGTGACCAAAGACGATCGCCGAACGAAGCTATCGGTTACCGGGGCCGAGATCGTCACGGTGAACTCGAAGACGCTGTCGCATCCGATCGGTGGAGATTTGCAGTGCGCTGAAAGTTCGAGTGCCACAGTCACATCGAGGTGAAGGCACCTGTCTATGTCCAGGATCTGTTGAGGGGCAAGGGAAGTGCGCCAAACTGGAGCGAATTGGCACGCTGGCGCTGGAACTCGCTCTGTATCCGTTCGGGTGCCCGTGTGGATGGTGGCGACCAATCCGCTTCTGCCTCATCGTCGCGGCGATTAGCCGCTCGAGGCCCTGTGTCGAGGGATCGGAGGCCTACCGGCTAGCTCAGAACGAGAGTATCGGAGATTCCAGCTGCCCATTTGGCCAACGAATTGGCGGTGATCGGTGCTGCGACCATGGCATCAGCGGGTGGGAGGACGTCAGGCGTGCCGGGGTCTTTGTATTGGCTGCGCACGGTGTGTCCCGGTCTTCGTGGCCAGGACGTCGGCGTCGGCAGTGCGTGCGCCCGTCCGACTTCGACAAAGTACTGCGCCTTGCGGCCACCCGCCGGAAGCTTCTCCGGCTCGAGGGACGACGCCACTTCGAGAACCTGGCCAGGTTCTCGCTGTTCCATCGCCGCGGACATGCGCCACGGCTGGACGTTCGCGGGTCCGAATGTGGGATTGCGCAGGATTGATGTCCGTGGGTCGGCATCGGCGAGTCGGTCCGCTTGCTCGCCCGCCTCATCCAAAGTGTGCCCGAGGGGCACCGCCAAATGCCGCGGGACGAGCGAGACCTGCCTGCGTGACGACGAGTCCGACACAGGCGAACAGCCCAGGACTCCCAACAGCACCCCCGTTGGGCTCGCCCACCGATTCCTGTCCGCGATGATGATCGCGCGCTTCCAATCGACACTCGAGCTCGCCGATCCGCCTGGTGTCAGCGGCACACGAGTGCGTTGGGTGTGGGCTGCGTCTTCGCGACATGATGAGCGGGACATGGTACGTGTAGGTCTGGCTCAAGTTGCGTGCCGCCACACGCCTGAGATAGGACGGGCCCGCCATGACCAAATCCACGCCTCTTTGGGGGTTCATGTCGGGAGAGGGTATCGACCAGTACGCCAACCTTCTGCAACACCGAAAACTGCTGGTCATCGGCAAATACCGGTGGCGTGACGGTTCTGGTCCGGTTGCTGCAGGTTCGTGTCCCTGGCGGGAATGCCGACAGATTGGAATTGTGACGACCTGCGGTTTCTTCGTGGTCAGCTGACGATAGAAGCTGCCTTCACGTTGTGATCGCCCATGGGAGGATCCACGGCGAAGCGATCGCAGTCGTCGGTCTATTCCCCTGGGATGGCTCCAGGCGGCAGCATGCCCAATCCGTCAGGCGGGCAGCCTCTTCCTTCTTCTAGGGACACGAATTTCGCTGTTAGACGTGGGGCCGGGCAGTCCTGAAGTGGATCGCTATAGGGCAGGGAGAGTGTGGGTGAGGTCGTGGGCGAGGGGGATGAAGGCGCGACAGGCGGCGCTGTGATAGCCGCCGTCGCGGGTGAGCAGCACGGCAGTGCGAGTGGGTATGCGCGGGTCGAGGTCGATCGGGATCAGTTCGGGGTGGTCGTGAGTGATCGCATCGGGTAGCACGGTGGCCAGGGGAGCCTGCCGGACGATTTCGGGTGAGCGCCTGGACCGAGTTGGCTTCCACAGCGATTCGCGGATTGATGCGGTGGGCGGAGCGGTAGTTGTCGATGTGGCGGGTGGGAAGTCGCGAGTCAGCAGCGCCAGTGGATGATTTTCCAGGGCGTGGGCCGAAATCGTTTGATTGGACCTACAAAAGTCCGGTTGCCTTGGCGAAGGCAACTATCTGGTCCGCAGTCAGCCTTCTCTCGAAGCCGAAGTGGATCACCAGCATTCGCGGAGAGTTGATATAGCTTGCCTAAGTATCGTTGTTCACGCCCCAACTCCGCCGACTTGTCAGAATTCCAGATCGTATGATCGTCACTCGGAAGAAAATCTTTGTCGCTGTTGATAACGTCCCTTGATTCTTTGCTGTCGATGAACGCGTCGAAGATGCCGGAGTACAGGCCCGCTGGGGACGAAGCGAGGCTGGCGGGCTGGACGATTCGGCAGGTCACCTCCACGGCATTCATGCGCCCGTCGTGACCGGATCAATCCGAACTCCGTCTCATCCACACACGCTGCCCTCACCGGCAGCCCGACACAACATCAGCCCGCCACGGGCTTGCTTGAGCCGGACGCATGGAAATCGTGCACGTCCGGTTCTGAGGGGGCCGGGCTCAGCAATGCGCCCGGCCTACCCGGCCAAACTGCTCATTGGTCAGTTGTGGCTTGGATATGGGGAGTTCGACCAGGCTGAAGACCGGTCGGCGTGCAGTGGTCATGGCATTCGGTTGATGCTGGCACGCCAGCACTTCGGGATTGTCGCGGTCGTCGTCGATCGTGTATCGATGACCCGCACGGTCAACGGCGCCGCTGTGCGCTATCCGGGCCCGGAGCTCGGGCAGATCCGGGCCAGCACGAACCCTCGGGCAGCGTGTCCAGGTGTCGTGGTTTCACGGTGGATTTCACCAGCACAGCAACTCCGCACCGATATCGGGCCTGTTTCCGATCTCCGAGGTCGTGCGGGACGCACGCGTTGTTCGCCGCGGCGATCGGGGCGTGAGCATTATCCGATCGAGCAGCGTGAGCGTGCGGTGAAGATGGTGCTGGACCGAATCGACGGGTAACGGTCCTCGGACTTTGGCCACCAGTTTCGGTGAATGCGGCGGGCTAGTATGTGGTCGATTATGCGGGGGACCGTTGGCGGGTGCCTTGGCGAGTTCGGCACCGGGACGGGAGAGGCATGCGTCGGAAGTCGTTGCGGCGCACCAGGATACGGCGGACGGTACGTGTCGTCGGCGTTCTGCTCGCTGTCGGCGCATTGACCGGCATGGCTGGTTGCTCACACACCGTCACCGGCAGTGCCGCACCGGATCCGTCTCCTCGGCAATGGGGCCCAGCACACCAGCCCCTTCTTCCGAGCTGATGGCCAAGGTCCGAGCGGTTGATCCCTGCTCGGTGTTCGACGTCACCGCGGCAAAGCAGTACGGACCGGAGGTTCGGACCGGGCGGACATCGCTGGACCATCTGAATTCGTGCAGCCTGCAAGCCGGCGCTGGTACCACGGTCGACGCTCGTTTCCGTCTCACCCTGGGCACCATCTTGGACCACAGCCACACCACTCGCGTCGGCGGCAGCACCATCGAAGTCGGCCAGCCCCAACGTGATGCCAACAAAACGGGTGACACGGTGGATACCTGCGATGCTCTGGTCCCCTCCGCGATCGATAGATTCGGCTACGCCCTGCACGCCCTGCTGTTCCCGCTTCAGGCCCGCAGCAGGCGTGCGACGCCGCGAAAGCCATGCTGACGGCCGCGGCACCCAAACTCGACCGGCTCGACCCGGTCGCACCGAAAACCAGCCGACCAACCCTGTACGGCAAGGATCCCTGCGGCCCACTCGACCAGATCCTGCACGCCCTACCCGGGAACTGGCACAGCGGCCCGATCACCTGGGTCGGCCCCTACCACTGCCTCAGCGTGCTCGATGATCCCTCATCCAGCACCGATGTGCAGGTGCAGTTGACCTACGACCGCGACGCCGAGCAGGACCCCGGATTTCGTGGGCGGCGCCTGAGCGTGGCAGGGCTGTCCGGGATAGAGATACACAGCTCGGTCGAGCTGATGTTGGGAATGCTAGGCATTCCCGATGCCGGATGCATGCTCAATCTCACCTACCAGCCACAGTCGGCGCCGAAGGCCAACGACGCCCAGCTCATCGGCGTCGACCTCCATTTCGTCCAGAAAGGCGCCGCACCCAGCGCGATTCCGCAGAGCCCAGCTGGTGGGACCCCTGTCCCGTTCAATTCATGTGACGAAGTCGAGCGCCTCGCACCGACACTCGTGGCCGCTGCAGGACAATAGATGTCGAGTCCGTTCGAGTCTCACCGGAATCGATAGTTCCTCACCTCAACGGCACACTGATGCGGGATCTGGCACGGTTCGGGTGATTGATTCGACCTGAATTGCCCACGGGCGCTTGATGATCGATCACGTCGCCGGTGTTGTGATCTTGGACCGTTCGCGGTCCTGTTTCCGCATCTGGATGGGCTGCAGACCTTAGCCGAGGTTGCCGGTCGGGGCACGGGCCGTATGACCAGACTGCACGGGAAATCGACCGTATGGAATCGGCCAGGTCGTCCTGGTGGTCAGCCGGCGTTCTGAACGACGGTCGGCACGATCAGGTCCAGCTGCTGGCATGCGTCGAACGGCAAGGGCGGAGCGGTCGGGTTGATGTCGACGCGAACATCGATCAGGTGGGCCGAGGCCGAGCCCGCCGGATCGGCATGCCGATAGACCAGGCTGGCACTGCAGCGAACCGCCTGTGTCGGATTGGTGGATTGCACGGTCGTGATCTGAGTGCCGTCCAAGCCCGCCCTGCTGGCGTAGCTGCCGGTTTGAACCGTCTGCCCGCCGTCGAGCCCCCCGCCGGGGAGCCTGATCTCACCAGGCCGAGGCTGCTGCTCGTTGTTGCGTTCGAACTGCATCTCGATCTGCACCCGGCGCTGATCCGAGTCGTGGCCGAGCGTGTAGGTGCACATGTACGCGTTAGCCCAGCTGACCGATGTCACCTTCCACCCCTGGAATGCTGCCAGCACCTGCTGTTCGTTCAAGCACGGGTTCTTCTGGATGAGACTGTTCTCGCCGGCGCCATCGATGGGATGCGGCGGAAGCGTTTTCAGGTTGTCCATGATCGCCGCCAGGTATCCGCGGGTGTACTCGCACGGCCTTGACCACGGGACGGGCTTGTTCTTCGGCGGGGCGAGATGCGACGTGCCCAGGGTGTAGGTGCGGCCGGACTGACCTGACGGAACGAAGAACAAGCAGCCGTATGCATCGGGTTTATCGTCGTTGCTGAGGAAGTCGCGGTATACCGTCTGGCCGGCAACCTGTTCGGGCAATCTGGTGCGCGGATCGGTGGCCGAAGCCTCGTCCAAAGACAGGGTGAATCGGTAGAAGCTGCTGGGGTCCGCGTCGTCGGCGATGAACATGCTGCACCCGGTCCGGCTCCCCTTACGGTCGAAACTTTGGAAGGTACCGAGTTGTTCTGCGAGACCGCGATCGAACAAGCTGCAGGCATCGGCTGAGCGGACCTTCGCCATCTGATCACCGACGGCCGAAGTGATGTTCGTCGGTGGAGACGACGGTGTGGGGAGCGCGGCCGTAGCGGTGGCTGAATCTTGCCGCGGTGCAATGGGATTGCCGGAGACCGTCTCTGAACACCCGGCGAGCGCACCCGCCGCCAGCAGCGTCGCCACAGCCAGAATTATCCCTCGGAACACGCCCCCCACCAGAACCCTTCACACCACTCGAACGCCCAGAATTCGGCCAGGCTAGCAGACTGCAGAGGCGGCACTCACGGCCCGCGCTGAACCGAATGAGGTGAGGCTCCGGCGCATGCTGACCGAGCAGGACAAGCCCTTGCGAGCGCGCACCGCGATGATCGTGCTGCTTTACGCCCAACGGTTCACCCGCATCGTCCGGGTCACGATCGACAACGTGATCACCGATGACGACCAGGTCTTACTCCGGCTGGGAGAGCCGCCATCCCGGTCCCTGAGCCGGTCGCGGAGCTGCCATTGGAATAGGTCGCCTGCCGGGCGAACTCGAATACCGCGAATCACGCTGGCTGTTCCCCGGCCTCAGGGCCAGCTAAGGGTGTCGTCCATCGTGAGGACGATTCCGCCGTGCAGCAGCAAGCGACCGTCGGAATTCATGACCGCCTCCAATTGGACACACAAGGTGGGTTGCAAAGCGCCTTTGTCATAATGGACACAGTGTTGCCGTTATTGTGCTCGGTGTCAATGGATATCGACGGCACCTCGGCAACGGGGACGGCGGCAATCGCGTAGGCCCGCGCGCGTCGAAGTCGGCGGGACGCTGTGCACCCTCGGTACCGGACGCGATGACGAGCGAAAGGTCTTGGCCTGATGTCTGTTTCACTGCTGCTCGCTACTGGGCTGCGGCACCACGGCAGGTGAGGTCGGGGCCGAAGCCGGTGCGGGATCCGACGTTGCGGCGCGAACGGTGCCGAGCAATGACACCGTGGCCACGGCGCCGAGGATTGCTCCGAAGACGATGCCGATGTGGGAAAGGTTCCAGTGCTGGGCGGCCAACCCCACGCCCAAGACGGGAACGGAGATCGCGAAATAGATCACGACGAAATAACTGGAGGCGATCTCGCCGCGCTGCGATGGCGGAGCCGCTTCCATACCTGAGCTCTAGCCGGACTTGACAGCCAAGATCTCCCCTCCGCCAGGCTGAGGGCAACGTGAGCCGCGCGCCGAGGCTTCGTAAGCGGTCGCCCACGCGACGGACGTCACGAGCATCTATAGGTGTTGCCTATGCGTGTCTCGCGCTTCTGGTCTTGGACTTGCCGGCTACGGGGCCAACACAATCGAGGACCAACCGGTTTTCTGCTCGAATTTCAACTGAAAGGTTGCAGATGCCCTCCGAGACAATGTTGGCTGCCGTGCTCGGCGAGCCGGGGAAGATCGCAACCACGCGGTTGCCTGTGCCCGAGGTGGGACCGGACGACGTCCTGGTCCAGGTCCGCCGGGCATCGCTGTGCGGTTCGGACCTCAAGATTCGAAGTCGGAAGTTCTTCGCCGGTGACGGCCCGCCTCCGGGAACCTTTGTCCCCGGGCACGAGTACGCGGGTGTGGTGGCTGCGGTGGGGCGCAGCGTCGACGAGTTTTCGGTTGGTGACCGGGTCGTGACCGAGGCGCATCGCGGCTGTATGCGATGCGTCAACTGCCTCTCGGGTTCCTATACCGATTGCCTGAACTCCGGCAAGCGGGAGAAAGGGCATCGGTCACAGGGGATGACGGTCAACGGCGGGTTCGCCGAATATGTGATCAATCATGTGTCCACCCTGCATCGGCTGCCGGATTCCGTTGATTTCGACGCGGCGGTAGTTCTCACCACTGTCGGCTCGGTTATGCACGCCTTCGATGTCCTCGGCTCCCTGGTTGTCGGCGCGAGTGTCGCCGTGATCGGCCCCGGGCCCATCGGGCTGCTGGCCGTTCAGGTCGCCCGCCAACTCGGAGCCGACCCGGTGGCTCTGGTGGGTACCAGGTCGAGCCGGTTGGAGCTCGGCAAGCAGTTCGGCGCCGACGTGGTGCTCAACTCGCGCGCGGTGGACGCCGTCGCCGCGGTACGCGATCTCACCGGTGGGCGCGGCGCCGATATCGTCCTCGAGTGCTCGGGCGCCGCGCCCGCTGTCGATCAGGCGATCCATATGGCCAAGCGGTCCGGCAAAGTCGTGCTCGTGGGCTTTTTCGAGCAGCCGGTGCTGGCCGACCTCAACCATGCCGTCATGAACGGAATCTCATTGCAGACCGTTCGTGGCGAAGGAACGGGCTCTGTTGCACGAGCCGTTTCCCTGGCAAGCCAGGCAAGACTGAACACCGACGCACTCGTGACACACCATTTCGCACTCGGCGACATCGGTGAAGCGTTCGACACCTATGCCGAACGCAGAGGCGATGCCATCAAGGTGATGCTCGATGTGTCCAACGACGTGGAAGCGATCCGTGGTCGGTAGCGTCCCGGATTCGATGATGTCGGCTGCGATGACCGAACCGCGGCAGGCAGTGGCCGCCGCGATGGCGAGCGCCGCCACGGCATGGCTGGACGCACTGACCTCCGGTCAGCGTGCCGCCGCGCTGTTCGATTCCCCGTTGGCGCCCGATGCCGAAGCGGAGCGAGTGCGGTGGTACTACACGCCGACCGACCATGGCGGGCTCGCGCTGCGTCACCAGCTGGCGCATCAGCAGAGCCTGGCGATGCAGTTGGTGGCGTCGGGGCTGTCCGAGGCCGGGTACGCCACTGTCGCGACCGTGGTGGGTCTGGAGAACATTTTGGACCAGGTCGAAGGTTGGAAGGCACGCTGGGCCCGGCAACGAGGTCGCGATCCCGGACTGTTCTGGCTCAGGGTGTTCGGCGTGCCGGGCGACCCGGTTTGGGGTTGGCGTTTCGGCGGTCATCACATCTCGCTCAACAACCTCATCGTCGGCGGCCGTCTCGTATCGACGACACCCTGTTTCATCGGCGCCGACCCAGCGAGCACAGTATTACTGGGCGGATCGCCGCTACGGCCGCTGGGCGGGATCGAGGATGTCGCACGGAACCTGGTCAGGTCCTTCAACGCGGAACAGCGCAAACACGCATTGTTGCACGAGTCCGCGATATCGGACATCGTGTCCGGCAACCGAGCCCGTGTGACACATGGCGACACCATGATGCATATGCAGGATCTATGGCGCGGCCAGTTCGCGGACCCCGCGCTGAACAAGCTTGTCGATGACGTCGACCGGAACGCGGAAGAGGCCAGCGGGTACACCGAAGCCGATCACGCTGCCCTGGCGATTTCCGTTCCGCCCAAGGGAATCAGTGCGCGCAACCTCGATTCCACCCAGCGCGACGAACTCCGACGACTGATCGCGCTGTACACCGGCCGTGTATCGGCCGCGATGGCTGACGTACACGCCGCGCGTTACGCGACCGATGCGGTGCTCGACGTCACCTGGTTCGGGTGGGCGGGTGGCATGGCACCCGATGATCCCCACTACTACAGGATACAAGGCCCGGACCTGCTCATCGAGTACGACAACACGCAGCGTCAGGCGAATCACGCGCACGCCGTATGGCGGGATCTGTCCGCGGACTTCGGCTTCGACACCCTTGCCGAACATCGAAAGAATCACTCCCATTGAAGAGGCACTATGACGAGCAATTCGACAACAAGCGCGACCGGATTCGCCGAGCGGTTGCGGTCCGGGCGACAGACCGTCGGCTACTGGGTGGTGTGCGACAACCCGGTGGCCACCGAACGGATCGCCATGTCCGGCTACGACTATGTCTGCCTCGACGCCCAGCACGGCCTGATCGAATATCGGGGCCTGCTGGCCGGAATCACCGCGATCGACGCCGCAGGCACCGGCACGGCCGCGCTTGTCCGGGTGCAGGCC
Source organism: Nocardia sp. NPDC102475 (assembly GCF_055584605.1). NCBI lineage: Bacteria > Bacillati > Actinomycetota > Actinomycetes > Mycobacteriales > Nocardiaceae > Nocardia > Nocardia sp. NPDC102475. The sequence goes on from NZ_JBVJLS010000029.1 coordinate 49,233, forward strand.
AACGATCCGTTCTGGATTGCTCAGGCACTCGACGCGGGTGCCCGTGGCGTTATCGTGCCGATGGTCGATACAGCGGCTGAGGCCGAAGCCGCGGTGGCGGCCTGTCGTTTCCCGCCGGTGGGGCACCGTAGTAACGGGGCCCTGCGCGCGGGGCTGCGAATCGGGCCGTCGCCGGCTCGAGCCAACGCCGAGATCGCCTGCGTGGTGATGATCGAGACCGCATCTGGACTGCGTAATGCTGCCGAGATCGCGTCGGTTCCCGGCGTCGACGCGATCTACATCGGACCATCGGATCTGCGCCTCGCACTCGGCGGCGCCACCCCCACCGACCCCGCGGTCGACGCCGAGTTCGACGACGCCGTTCTCACTGTGCTGAAGGCGGCCCAAGCGGCGGGAAAACCCGTTGGCATCCATTGCCCGGACGGCGTCACTGCCGCTCGGCGTCTGGCCGAGGGCTTCAACTGCGTCAGCATCGCCAACGACCTGGCGCACCTGGAACAGGCTGTCAAAAGCCACCTCGCGCAGGTGCCTGACGGATCCGACTAGCCAATGTGCCGAATCACTCCAACCCTGAGACTGAGACCCAGGCCCATATAGACAAAGCCGATGGGGGCTCGTAGCGTGCGGACTCGTGAATCTACGACGGCTTCAATACTTTGTGGCGGTCTGTGAGCTGAAGTCGTTCACCATGGCGGCCGAGCGGCTGTTCATCGCTCAACCTTCACTTTCCCAGCAGATAAAGCGTCTGGAAACAGATCTGAAGGTCACGCTGCTCGATCGCACGGCGCAGGGTATCCGGCCCACTCCCGCGGGCCGGGCACTGCTGCCCGTGGCGCGAGATATTCTCGCCGTCGTCGAGAGAGCCGAACAAGCAGTCGATGATGCGCGGACCGGTCGACGAGGCGATCTCGAGGTGCTCACCGTCCGATCGGTGGCCAACGCCATCCTTCCCTCGGGCATCGCCGTCTGGCACGAAAGGTTTCCCGAGGTCGTGCTCGAGATCAAGGATTACCCGCATGCCACAGCGATGGAGGCCGCCTTCCGTGACGGTGAAGGCGATCTGGCGATCGGTCCTCGAACGGGGTTACCCGGCGCCGATGTGGCCTCCATCGGATTCGAAGAACTGGTCCTTGTCGCCGGGCCCGACAGCGGTGTATTGACCGACGCGCCGCTGTCACTGGCGGATCTGAAGGGCCACCAGTGGGTGCTGTTCGACAAGGAGAACGGGCTGACGCGGGTGATCAGAATGCTTTGCGCCGCAGCCGGATTCGAACCGCTCGCCGCCGTCTGGACCATGCAGGTCCAGGCCGCATTGGAGCTGGCATCCAGCGGTGTGGCGGTTACGCTGGTCCCCGACAATGCGGTACACGGGGAATATCGTCGCTTCGCCCGGTCGTTGACACCGCCGATTTACCGCGAAATCTGCGCGTATTCCCGACCCGGTTCTCGGTATGTGTCTGATGCCTACGTCGACATCCTCTGCCGAGCCCAGTCGCAACTGTTGGTGCAAGCTGATCTCCCGCAGTCCTGTTCCCTCACCTGAGTCGACCGCTCGCGGGCGTGCGAGGCCCGGACGCGTCTGCACTATCGTCGCGGAACGGCTGCGCCGCGACCCGATCATCACCGCCCGACCCGCAGCGATTCCGTCCGATTTCGGCCGCACTCCCAAGAGCACCACGACCACGCAATCAGCGCTCGGGCGGGTGTTGCTCGACCTGACCCGCGCGGCGCCCGACGCGGCCAAACGTGTTGTCACAGTGAGTCCACGTCAGTTCGACGACCAACCTCGCCGGGTGGGTGAACAAGGTGGCTACCCACTGGTCCGTCACGACGACGCCACGGTGACCATCGCGGCAATGGGCGCGATGATGACCGAGGCCCTCGCCGCCGCAGCACGTCTCACGCACACAGGCGTCCCCGCCGACGTCCTCTGCATTACCAGCCCCGGTCTGTTGTTCCGGGCACTACAAGCGCGCCGAGCCCTCGACTCCGGCGAAACATGGATCCTCGATCAGCTCTTCCCTACCGATCGCGCCACCCCGCTGCTCACGGTCCCCGACGGCCACCCACACACGCTGGCATTCCTTGCCGGAATCAATCGGGTGCGCCACACCGCATTGGGTGTCTCACGGTTCGGGCATGTCGGCTCCCTCGACGATGTCTACCGCTATCACGGCATCGACTCCGACAGCATTGTGCGCGCCGCTCTCGATCTACTTTGATAGGTGTCGCAAGGGTGCGCCGGCTGAAGCGTCATTTGAAGGAGTCGCCGGCGCAGGCGTGGCGAGCGAGGTCCACCGCTTTTCCGGGGGAGGGCGCTCTCGGCTGGAAGCCGACAAGGGCGGCCCGTGCCCTGTGGTCGGCGATACGCTGGGCATTGTCGAAAGGTAAGCGCATGGTGCCCGATGTTCGTGCACGTATGGAGTGGATTGCCCACCGCTGATGGTCGGTGATGATCCACCGCGGACCCAACGTGACGTGAATATGCCCGTCTCGGTGGAGTTGAGCGCGTCCGGATTCGAGGACGCCGAAGAGATCGGCCGTGGTGGCTTCGGGGTGGTCTATCGGTGCACCCAGGTGGCCTTGGACCGCACGGTTGCGGTGAAGGTGCTGACCGCCGAGCTGGACGAAGACAACCAGACGCGGTTTTTACGAGAGCAGAAGGCGATGGGTCGGTTGACCGGGCATCCGAACATCGTCACGGTGCTCCAAGTGGGTGTCACCGCGAGCGGGCGGCCCTATCTGGTGATGCCGTATCACCCGTTGGATTCGCTGGATGCGTGGGTTCGTCGGCAGGGTCCGATGCCGGTGCAAACCGTGCTGTGGATCGGGGTGAAGATCGCGGGTGCGCTCGAGAGCGCACATCGGCTCGGCATCGTGCATCGGGATGTGAAGCCGGGCAATATTCTGCTCACCGATTATGGTGAGCCGGCGTTGACCGATTTCGGTATCGCCCGCGTTGTCGGCGGGTTCGAGACGGCCACGGGTATCTTGACCGCATCTCCGGCGTTCACCGCACCGGAGGTGCTCGGCGGCGAGACGCCGACTGCGGCGGCCGATGTCTACGGTCTGGGTGCGACCTTGTTCTGCGCGCTGACCGGGCATGCCGCGTATGAACGGCGTAGTGGTGAGCAGGTGGTGGCACAATTCTTACGGATCACCAGCCAGCCGGTGCCGGACCTGCGCGAGGGCGGAATTCCCGATGACGTGGCGGCGGTAGTGGAATCGGCGATGAACCGAGATCCAGTGCAGCGGCCGTCGGCGGCGGAGATCGGCGAGGCGGTCCGGCAGGTACAGCGTCATCACGGATACCCGGTGGGCGAGATGGCTCTGCACGGGAAACCGGTTGCAGCCCAAGGGGTGTGGGACCATACGCCGTCGATGCCGGAATCGGCCCCGTGGCAGATCGAAGAGGGTCGCGGCAGCACTGGTGAGCTGCCGCTCGAGTTGACCAGATTCGTCGACCGTCGCACTGAGACGGCGGAGATCAAGAACCTGCTGTCGGTGTCGCGCTTGGTGACGTTGGCGGGAATCGGTGGGGTCGGCAAGACCCGGCTGGCGCTGCGAGCGGCGTCGAATGCTCGACGCGATTTCGCCGATGGGGTGTGGATGATCGAGCTGGCCGACGTGCGGGACCCTGCCCTGCTGGTCGATGTCGTCGCTGCGGGTATGGGCCTGCGAGACGATTCGGCTCAGCCGATGCGGCAGGTGCTGGTCGAGTTCCTGCGTTCACGGGAGACGCTCCTTGTTCTGGACAATGGCGAGCAGGTTGTCCAGGCGTTGGCGGAGCTGGTCGAGGAATTGTTGCTGGCGTGTCCGAGCGTGCGGATTCTGGTCACCAGCCGCGAGCCGTTGGACGTTGCCGGCGAAGCGGTGCTGCGGGTGCGGCCGTTGGCCGTTCCTAGCCCCGATGTCGAGCCGACGCTGCGGGTACTGCCCAAATACGACGCGGTGAGTTTGTTCGCCGATCGCGCCGCGGCGGTCGTGCCGGGTTTCGAGGTCACCGAGCAGAACAAAGCCGCGGTGGTTGGTATCTGTTCGCGGTTGGACGGGTTGCCGCTGGCGATCGAACTCGCCGCGGCGCGGATGCGCGCGATGTCGCCCGAGCAGATCCTGCAGCGGCTGAGCGACCGGTACGCGCTGCTCACCCGCGGTAGCCGCACCGCGCCGAGGCGGCAGCAGACGCTGCGGTGGTGCATCGACTGGAGCTACCAGTTGTGCAAGCCGGTCGAGCAGCGGTTGTGGGCCCGGTCGTCGGTGTTCGCCGGCGGTTTCGAACTCGATGCCGCTGAACAGGTGTGCGGCGCCGACCTTGCGCCGGAGAATCTGCTGGATGCCTTGTCCTCCCTGGTCGACAAATCGATTGTGAACCGCGACGAGCTCGATGGTGTCGTGCGTTTCCGGATGCTCGAGACCGTGCGCGACTACGGGCGCGAGCAGTTGCATGAGTCTGGCGAGTACCGGGATCTGCTTCGACGACACCGCGACTGGGGCCAGCGATTGGTGCTGGATTCCGTGGCCGACTGGATCAGCGACCGACAGCCCGACTGGCTGGCTCGCCTTGATCGCGAGCAACCGAATCTGCGGGCTGCCCTCGAGTTCTCCCTCTCCGAGGACAGTGCGGACTCGGCCGAGGCCGGGCTGCGCACCGCCAACGCACTATTCGGGTTCTGGAGCTTTCGGGGTCGGTACGGTGAAGGTCGACGGTGGCTCGACCGCGCCCTGGCCCACCCGGATTCGGGCTCGATACCCGACCGTGTCAAGGCGCTCGAAGCCTGCGTTTTCATGTCCGCGGCGCAGCGGGACCTTCGATCGGCAGCGTCATTACTGGAGCAGGCGCGTGCACTCGCCGAACAGGACCCCACTCCCACGAACCAGGCGCTGATCGCCTACGCCAGCGGCACGCTGGCGCTTTATCGAGACGAACCCGCTCGCGCAGTCTCCCTCTTCGAGCGTGCCGTCGAGGTGTTCACCTCGAATAGGCGCGGGTACCTACACATTTCTGCGTTGATGCTGCTCGGTTGGGCCCACGCAGCGCAGGGCGATATACGGCGGGCGATCGAGTATCACGAGCAAATGCTTTCCATCACCGAAGCATGTGGCGAATCGCTTTATCGGTCAACTGCGCTGTGGGGCTTGGGCATTGCCGCATGGCAGCAAGGCGAGCGGTCTCGCGCACAACAGTTGCTGCAGGAATCGCTGCGAGTCAACCAGCGCATGCACAGCCCTGTCGTCGCGGCGCTCGATCTCGAGGGACTGGCATGGACCCGCACAAATGGCGATGGTGAGCGCGCGGCCGTGCTGATGGGGGCCGCGGAGAATCTGTTGCGGTCCTCCGCGTCCGGGTTTTCTGTCTTCCCGGGGCTGACCCACGTTCACGACGAATGCGAGCGGATGGTGCGTCGCGCGCTCGGCGAACGACGATTCGAAACGGCGTTCCGGCGCGGCCAGGCGATGGGGCACAACGCCGCGGTGAGCTACGCACTGGGCGAGGCGCCGCCCGCCACCGCGCCCGCTTCGCAACTGACATTGACCAAGCGCGAACGGCAGGTCGGAGACCTTATTGCCCAGGGACTCACCAATAAGCAGATCGCCGCGAAATTGGTGATCTCGCAACGCACTGCGGACGGGCATGTGGAACATATCCTGAGCAAACTCGGATTCACCTCCCGCGCGCAGATTGCCGCCTGGATCGCGAACGAGGCCCAGCGCGAGAGTTCTTGACCGCACTCTTCACATTGTGATTTGTTTCTTGTGTGTCGGGATCGGTTGTGTTGCATGATGTTCGGCCGTGACCGACGAGTTGTCGAAGCGGCTGGTGCCCGACGAGCTGTGGGAGTTGGTGGCACCGCTGCTGCCGGAGTTCACTCCACGCGCACAAGGTGGCGGAACCGCGCCGGTGGACCAGCGGGCTGTGTTCACCGCCGTCGTGTACGTGCTGACCAGCGGTTGCGCGTGGCGGATGCTGCCACCATCGTTCGGGGTGACGGTGCCGACGGCGCATCGCCGGTTCACGGTGTGGACCGACGCCGGTGTCTGGCGGCGATTACACCGCGCGGTGCTCGACGAGCTGGGCAGCGAAGGCTTGATCGACTGGTCGCGTGCGGTAATCGACGCGGCGTCGGTGCGAGCCTAATCAGCACAATCTGGCGGGCACGGGGAACTGGCACGAAAATGACAGACTTTCAACGACTTTCACGACACCAACCGCCACGACCTTGCCCGATCACCTCACCTGCGCCGACTCGACACGCCGCAGCAGGCAAGATGACCCCCATGCCCGCGATCCCGGACTCGACCAAGACTTCCCTGGCCCAGCGGCTGCGCCAGCATGCTGCCGCGCACTGGCCCCAGCTGACCGGACTGCATGTCCGCTACCACGGCCAATTCGCCTACGTCGAGGGCGAACTGGCCGATGGCGACCGGCTACCCCTCATCCGGCTCCGCTACAGCGGATCGGCTTCGATGTGGGGATTCGGCCTCTACCTCGCCAGCAGCGGCAAATACGAAAACCAGATCCTGCCCACCGGACTCACCGCCGGCAGTCCCCAACAAGCCCTCGACTGCGCCTGCGACCTCTACCTCGGGCACTGACCCCCGAAGAACTTGCGGGCGGAACCACTAAGCCGGACCAGCCGAAGGCTGCCCACGAGGCCGAAGCGCCGAAGTAGAACCGGCTGTCATAGCGCCGCATTGCTGAGCGGGCAGCCGTAGACCTACGCGGCTGTTTCGCTCACAATATTGTCGATGTCGGGAAGCGGCTCGCGGCAGATGTCCTTGGCCTCTTCGGGGGAGATGCCGAACATCCGCAGTAGATCTTCGGTGACCTGATCACTGGCTGCGGCATCGTCTCGATCGGGTTGATTGTGCAGCAACTGCCCAAGGGACAACGCGGCACCCGCGACGATGGCGAGGGTGAGCGCCGGATCGCGGATGGCGGTGAAACGCCCTGCGCGCATGCCGTTCTCGATATCGCGCAGTGCTCGCGGCGCGAGCCCACGATCCGAACTGGCCAGGGTGAGCCCATTGTTCAACAACACTTTGCTCAGCTCGGGGTTGAGCCGATGCAGTCGACCGGTGAGCCGGAAGCTCTGCGCGAAAATGTGTGCGGGATCCTCGAGCCCGTCCGTCAGCCGATCGAGAGCGGCGCCGTGTAGATCCAATGCCTCCGCGACGGCGGTGGCGAAAAGATCGTCTCGGCTCTGGAAATGGTTGTAGAACGAGCCCATGCCGACATCGGCGGCTTGGGTGATCTCCAGAATCGGCGCGTGCAGCTTGCCCTCGGCGATGAATGATTGGGCGGCCCGCACCAGCGCTGACCGCGTCTTCGCTTTGCGTCGCTCCAAGCGACTCGGCTTCGGCGCTGCGTCAGCCTCGTCCACCACGTGTTCCCACACCTTCCGATCTGGTCAGCCGAGCATAGTCGCTCGAATATTCACTACTGACGAATGTATCAAAGATGTGCTGAATGGGGTGACTGTCGACTCGCAGTCGGACGGTGCGCAATGTCGGTCCACTCCTGCGGCTCGATACACCTCGCGCGCCCGGAGGAACGAAGCCCTCCGGGCGGCCCCAGTCCGGGCGATGCCGGATCGATTATCGCGAGATGGTGCCGGATGCTTCGGTTCGTCGCAGCGGCGCGCCGATCGTCAGACTTGCCGGCGCCGTCCGGTGGGCGCCTTGCTGTTCGCCTTATGCGCCGGGACGACGCGATCGGCGGCCGGAATCAATCCGGCGGCCTGCGATTGTACGGATGTCCGATCCGTGGTCGCAATGGCCCCGATATAGCCGTCGGGTCGGATGAGCAGCAGCGTCGGGCCGGTCAGACCGTAGGTAGCCGCGAATGATCCGGCCCCGTCCGCGAGCGCTAGGTCGGCAGCGACCTGTTCGCCGCTGTCTACGACGATGCGCTTCAGCCTGGCGCCGAACGGTGGCCACGACAGTGCGGCCAGATCGGCGGCGGCCTCGCGTCGGTACGCGATCGCGGTGAAATGTGGTCCCGCGAGCGCGTCGAAAAGTCGCTGCGGTCCCCCCGCCGCGTTCAGCAATTTCGCGTCCGGCGCACGATCGCCGACCACGAGCGTGGCTGTTTTTCCCGTCGCGCCCGGTGTCAGCGGTCCGTCGCGGTAGTTCAGCCCCAGTTGCCGTTCGTCATCGCCGCGTTTGATCGATGAGGGATCGAGTTTGGCCAGGCCGTCATACTTCTTGGTGGAAAGCCCCAATACCCGAGCGGCGATCGGTCGTCGCTCGGCCTCGTAGCTGTCGAGCAGGGTGTCGGGAGCACCGGCGAGGACCTGCCCGAGCTTCCAGCCTAGGTTGTACGCGTCCTGTAGACCGGTGTTGAGCCCCTGCGCACCCGCGGGGGTGTGCACGTGCGCGGCGTCGCCCGCCAGGAATACCCGCCCGGAGCGGTAGCGCTCGGCCAAGCGAATGTTGGGCCGGAACACCGTCTTCCACCCGATCCGGGACAGTCGGATGCGCTTATCGCCGGTGTGGGCGCGAATACGCGCGTTCAGGCTGTCCTCGTCGAGTGCGGGCTCCTCGTCCGGTCCGAGCCGGATCATCCACTGGAACATCTCCGAATGCGGCAGCGGGCAGGCGCCGATGAAGCGGCCACTTGGCCGCGGCCACAGATGCCAACGATTACCGGTCAGCCCCTCCGTGTAGGCGTCGACGATGATCATCCGGTCCGACTCGTCGGTATTGCCCGCGAATCCGATGCCGAGCACCTTGCGGACCGTACTCGCGCCGCCGTCCGCCCCGACGAGGTATCTGGCACTGATCTTGCTGACACCATCGGGGCCGGATACCGTCGCCGTCACCGCATCCGGATGCTGCTCGAATCCGACCAGTTCGGTAGTTGTTTCGACGGATACGCCCAACCGGTGCAGCCGGGCGCGCAAGGCCGCGTCGGTTCGGAACTGCGGTATCAGCCAGGGATTGGGATAGGGCACATCGGCTGTTACCTCGTGACGGGATTGCATGTGCCACTTGACGTTCACGGGTCCCAGGTGAATGCCGAGCGGGGGATAGGTCGAGCCGCCTCGCAGAATATCGTCGAGCACGCCCAAATCCTCGAGCACCTCCAAGCTGCGCGGCTGAACTCCTTTCGCCCGGGAGCCCTCGAAGGAGTGTGGTGCCTTGTCGACGATCCGCACGGCAAGTCCACGCCGGGTCAGATCGATGGCAAGCGTGGTGCCGGTCGGCCCACCGCCGATGACGAGGGCGTCGATCGAATCAGTGTTCGTGTTCACTGCGGCAGTCCCTTCTTGGCACGCTCGACGAATGCGACGAAACGCTCGCCCATCTGAGCAGGCTCCTCGTAAGGGACCATGTGGCCGCACTGTGCGAAGACGTGGGTCTCGTCCGGCGCCAACAGGGCGCAGACCTCGTCGAAGTTGGTGATCGGCGTTACCTGATCCTCGTCGCCCCACAGCAGCATTTTCGGCACCGGCAGTTGTCCGGTGCGCTGGTAAAGGTCCTGGCGAGCTGCCAACGGGAAGTCGGCGACGGTGGCGGACAAGGCGTAGATGGAGCCCTCGAATTCGAAGCACTCGCGCACCATCGCGGTGAGCTTCGCCGACTGCTGTGGATCGCGGACGTTATGGGATAGGTGCCGGTCGAGCATTCGGCCGCCGAAACGTTTGGCCAGCACACTTCCGATCACATCGTTGCGCAGCACTTTCGCGGCGGCGGGCGCGGACTGGAGTCCGGCCGGTCCTGCCATCGTGAGCGTCAGGACGCGGTCGGTGTGCTGTGCGGCGAAGGCCATCATCACCAGTGCGCCCATCGAGGTTCCGACGAGGTGGTAGGGCTCGGACTGACCGAGCAAATCGATGAGATCGGCGATCTGCCGCAGGAACAGCGGCTCGCCGTAGGTGGTCTGCACTCGATCCGAATAGCCGCGCCCATAGCTGCTGTAGGTGAGGGTGCGGAATCCGGCACGGTGCAGTTCGGGGACGAATCCGTCCCAGTAGGATAGAGGGATCGTGAGACCGCCCGCGAGTACGACGAGTTCACCGTCGGCGGGGCCGGTCAACTCGTAATGGGTGATGCCGTCGCGGCATTGCAGGAATTCACCCCGTAACTGGGTGCGGGTCGCCTGGTTCAAGCGGCGGGACTCGTCGCGAGTGATGAAATATTTCACCGTTGGTCCTCTGTGGGTGATGCCGTCTGGTCGGTCAGGAATTTCGCGATGGCGGCCGCGACCCAGTCCGGGTCTTCGTCGGGCAGTAGATGGCCGCCCTCGGCGTGCGTGCGTACGCTGCTGCCGGGGATGTCGCGAGCGAAGTACTGACCATCGATGGCGGCGCTGCGCAGGACCAGCGTCGGGGCGGTGATCTTCGCCAGTTCGGCGGTGCGGTCGAGTTGATCGATATTGGCGAAGTCGATGAACGCGTCCCGGTTACCTGGGCGTGCCACCATCGCGTGCACCCGGTCGACCATCGCCTCGTCGACGACCGCTGATCGGCCGACCAGCCCGCGCAGGTTGCGCTCGGTTGCCGAACGGGAATTCAAGCGCCGCAGCAACTGTCGTCCGATCGGGTTGCGGGCCAGGCGCAGTGCCAGTGGTAATGACTTGCCGGGGTAGCCGGTCGCGTTGATCAATATCAATCGGTCTACCCGTTCTGGGAAGTCGAGTGCGAAGTTCCATGCGACATTGCCGCCGAGCGAGTTGCCGACCACGGCGGTCGATGCGACTCCGAGTGAATCCAGGAAGGCCGCGACTGTCTTGGCGAAGGTCTGCACCCGGTAGTCGCGGTCGCCACGCGGGCCGGTCAGGCCGAAGCCGGGCAGATCCGGCCGGATCACGTCGAAGGACGACGATAAGGATGCCGCTACCCGATCGAAGCTGTGCAGCGACGATCCGCTGCCGTGTAGCAGTAGCACCGTCGCGCCGGCGCCTGCTCGCTTGTAGTGAATGCTCAGGTCATCGACGGTGGTGAAGAGCGAATCCGGGTCGATGTAGTCGTCGGCTATTACTCGTCGTCCAGTCATAATGGTTACAGTGTGTCCGTTATTAGTATGGGCCGTCAAGCGGTATCGGCCCCGGTGTTGCCGAAATCATCAATGGAGCCGATGGGTGGCGTTATGGTGGGCGTTCGCGCTCCGGTGAAGTGACGTTGCCTGACTGTTGCATCGTAGTTGATTATTTCGTCACTCTTGCTGTTGCTGTGGCTCTGCTGGTCCACACGCTTCGTTGTCGTGTCGGTTTGACCCCAATCTGGAATCGAGGGTTCGATGTCTCGTTACCTCTTCGCGCTCGGCAGGCTGGTGGTGCGTCGCCGCTGGTGGGTACTGATTTTGTGGGTGCTTCTGCTGGTCTGCGGCATCGGATTCGCTGTCGGAACCGGCGGTAAGACCACCGACGACTTCACCGTTCCCGGCACGGAATCGCAGGATGCTGTGGCATTGCTGCAGGAGCGGATGCCGACCTTCAGCGGCGCGCAGATGCAGGTCACCTTCGCGACGCCGGGCATGGCGAAGGTGACCGATGCGCAGCCGAGCGCCGAGATCACGCGCACCATGGCCGCTTTCAAGGAGCTGCCCCAAGTCGCTGCGGTTGTGGACCCGTTGGAGACCAAAACGGTCTCGCCGGATCAGCGGGTCGCACTGGGCAGCGTGCAGTTCTCCGAGGCGGCGGGCAAGGTCGATGAGGAGACACTCGACGCGGCGGAAACGATCGCGGAGTCGGCTCGGGATGCGGGGTTGCAGGTCGAGTTCTCCGGCGGGGTGTATCCGGGATTCACGACAGAAATGCCCGAGACTCCGGAGATCATCGGCATCATCGTGGCCTTCCTGATCCTGATGATCACCTTCGGCGCCGTCGTCGCGGCGGGCCTGCCGGTCGTGACCGCGCTGATCGGTGTCGGAATCGGTGTCACCGGCATCCTCGGTACCGCCGCCTTCGTCGATGTCCCGGCCGCGGCGATGTCGCTGGCCCTGATGCTGGGGCTGTCCTGCGGAATCGACTACGCGCTGTTCATCCTGTCGCGGCACCGGCACAATATCGTGCTGGGAATGCCTGTGGCGGAGTCGATTCCATTGGCAGTCGGCACGGCGGGCAGCTCGGTCGTGTTCGCCGCGGTAACGGTGATCATCGCCTTGTGCGGGTTGTCGGTCGCGGGGATATCCTTCCTGACCGTCATGGGATTGACCGCGGCGGGTGCGGTACTAGCCGCCATGCTCGTCGCGCTCACCTTGCTGCCCGCGCTGCTGAGCCTGGCCGGTGGATCGGTCGCCAAGTTCATCTCGCCGCCGTTGCATCCCGACCGGCCCGAAGAGGTCGCACGCATCGCCGCCTATGAGCCCGAGCGCACCATGGGCCATGCGTGGGGCAGGTTCGTCACCCGCTTCCGCGTGCCGCTGGTGATCGTGGGAGTCGCGGTACTCGTCGCCTTGGCGGTTCCCGTCACGCGGATCCATCTCGGACTGCCCGGCGGTGCGTCCCAGCCCGCGTCCAGTACCGCGCACAAGGCCTACAACATCATCGACCATTCGTTCGGACCCGGTTTCAACGGTCCACTGGTGGTGGCGGCCGATATGTCGCGGGCGACGAGTCCCGATGCGGGCCAAGCGTTGATGGCGCGGTTCCAGCAGGAGCCGAATGTCGCTGCCGTCCAGCCCGCGGGTACCGGAGACGGTCTGCTGCTGCTCCAGGTGGTGCCCAAGACCGGTCCCGACGACACCGCCACCGCGGATCTGGTGACCCGACTGCGTGACGATCGAGCGGATATCGAGGCGGGCACGGGGGTGAGTTTCCTGGTCGGCGGGACCACCGCGGCCAATATCGATACCTCCAGTCGACTGGCCGACGCACTGCCGATCTTCCTCGCGGTCGTCGTCGGCCTGGCATTGATATTGCTGACGATCGCGTTCCGCACCGTGCTGGTACCCCTGTCCTCGATCGTCGGCTTCATCCTGTCGGTCTTCGCCGCACTCGGCATCCAGGTCGCGGTCTTCCAATGGGGCTGGGGCGCAAGTCTGCTCGGTGTGACCAAGGGGCAGACGCTGAGCTTTCTGCCGATCATCATCCTGGCGATCATCTTCGGGCTCTCCAGCGACTACCAGATCTTCGTGGTGTCGCGGATCAAAGAGGAGTACAGCCGCACGTCGGAGGCTATCGCGTCGGTGCAGAGCGGTGTCGCGCATTCGGCACGGGTGGTGACCGCGGCGGCGCTGATCATGTTCGGTGTGTTCGTCGCGTTCATCACGGTGGACAACCCGGTCACCAAACCGCTCGCGTTCACCCTGGCAGTCGGCGTGCTGCTCGACGCGTTCGTCGTGCGCCTGACCCTGGTGCCCGCCGTGATGGCCTTGATCGGCGACCGGATGTGGTACCACCCGCGTTGGTTCGGCCGGATCGTCCCCGACCTCGATATCGAAGGCACCGAACTCGAGCGTCGGTTGCATGCGGAAGAGGAGGCCCGCACTGTGAACGCCGAAGTGTCGCAAGCTGCTGCGGACTGAATCCGGAGCCCGAGCGTTCACCGGGGCCGCCAGGGTTGGGCGTGGATGAGCGAATCGGGAGGTGCTGCGAATGCCAGCGGACTTCTCACATCTCCCGGTATCCGGCGACATCGTTGCCGCCGGTGCCGACATCTTTTGCTGCGGCAGTTTTGGATCAGGCCGGGCGGTCGGCCTCCACCCGAATGAAGGCGAACCTCATGCCCAGGACCGGAACGGAGATCGCGAAATATGCCACGAAATAGGCGGAGGCAATCTCGCACGTCGGGATGGTGAAGCTGCCTCCACGACCGCGCCCAGTTCCCTGCTGAAACTCGTGTCCTGCCCGAGACCGGCGATCACCGCAGCGGCGATGAGGCTGAGCGCCGATTGGATGCTCAGCGCCATGGCGATCAATGCGGCGCCGAGTATTAGGCTCGCGCAACCGAAAATTATGACGTTGACGAAAGACATTGTCCTGGCATGTATTTGGGCCCGTCAGCCGACGGGAGACGCGGCGGAAGCTGTTCGCGGCAGTGTCACCGAGAAGGTGGCTCCGGCGCCTGGTTCGCTGTGCACCTGTACCCGGCCGCCGTGCGCGGCCACCAATGCCTGCACGATCGAAAGTCCAAGGCCCGCACCACCACTCGCGCGGGTTCTGGAGGCATCGGTGCGGTAGAATCGCTCGAACACTCGCATTGCGTCCTGTTTCGACATTCCGGGGCCCTGGTCGATGACGTCGATGCGGACACTGTCGGAGAGCGGAGCAAGCCGGACGGTGATCGGCGTCCCGGGCGGGGTGTGTGTCAGCGCATTGCCGAGCAGGTTGCTCAACACCTGTCGGAGCCGGGCGGCATCGCCGACGATCTCGACCCCACCGACGCCGCGTTCGATCTCGAGATTGATGCGCCGAGGCGGCCCTTCTCGACGTGCCGCGCGGGCTTGTGCCGCGTGCACCGCCTCGCTGGTCAGCATGAGCAGGTCGACAGGTGCGCGGGTAAGCGGGCGTTGCGCGTCGAGCCGGGCCAGCAACAGCAGGTCCTCGACCAGCAGAGCCATCCGCTCGGCCTCGGATTCGATCAGGGCCAATAGCTCCGTCGATTGCGGATCCGCGTGCTGGCGGCAGAGTTCGGCGAAACCGCGGATGGTGGTGAGCGGTGTACGCAACTCGTGGCTGGCGTCGGCGATGAATTGGCGCATGCGCGTTTCCGAGCGCCGCGCCGCCTCCTCCGACGCCTCGGTCACCGCGACACCGCTTTGGATTTGGGTCAGCATCGCGTTGAGTGATTGGGCGAGGTGGTCGACCTCGGTGTCCACCTCGCGTACCGGCACCCGTCGGCTCAGGTCTCCCGCAGCGATGGCGGCGGCGGTCACCTCTACCTGGCGCAGTCGGCGCAGGCTGCGCCGCACCACCACATAGCCGCCGACGGCCAGCAGCAACAACGCCACCGTGCCGGTGCCGAGTTCGAAAGCGACCAGCCGCGAGACAGTTGCCTGGTTGTCGGTCAGCGGCAGTGCGATCGTGGTCGATCCGTACTGGTTGGTCACGGTCAGCACGCGCCATCGAGTCGCGGCGCCACCGGTGGAATCGACGGTGACTGGGTGGGCTGCATCGATGCCGGACAGATCCGGCGCTTCTCGTGCTTCGGCCGACCCCGTCCACGGTGAGTTCGGCACATTGTACACCGTGCCGTCGGTGCCGCGACGCAGCTCGAAGAACTGGCGCGGCTGCTCGGCAATCGAGACGAACGACGGCGGCGGTACGGGCAGATCCTCGGGCACCCAAATGGTTCGGCCGTCGGGCCCGGTGACCTGCTTCATCGGACGTGGGCTGGCCCAGCTGCCTGCTGCTTCGTACAGCTGTTCGTCGGTGCGTGCCGTCAGTGTCCGCGTCAGTGCCGAGGTCACGGCGAATCCGGATGCCACCAGCACGACCGTGGCCAGCGCCACCATGGCCAGCACCAGCCCGATCCGCAGCGGAATCGCGGCCAGCCGGCGAGTGATCGCCTGGCGCACGCTCACGGCCGGTTCGCATCGGGTGAGCGCAGTACGTATCCGACGCCGCGCAGTGTGTGCAGCATCTTGGGTTCGGTGGTATCGACCTTGCGGCGCAGATACGACACGTACGACTCCACCACGCCGCCATCGCCGCCGAAGTCGTACTGCCACACGTGGTCGAGGATCTTGGCCTTGCTCAACACCTTTCCCGGGTTGAGCATGAAATAGCGCAGCAGGGTGAACTCGGTCGGCGAGAGCTGTACGGGCTCAGCGGATTTCCACACTTGATGGCTCTCGTCGTCGAGTTCGATATCACCGACCCGCAAGCGCACCGCGTCGGTCTCGCCGGTGGCCGATCCGGCGCCGGTGCGGCGCAGGATGACTCGTAACCGCGCCAGTACCTCCTCGAGCGCGAATGGTTTCGTCACGTAGTCATCGGCGCCCAGCGTCAATCCCATGACCCGGTCTTCCACGTCGTCACGAGCAGTCAGGAACAGTACCGGTGCGTCGATACCGTCGGCGCGCAGCCGTCGCAACAGCCCGAAACCGTCCATACCCGGCATCATGACGTCGACGATCAAGGCGTCGGGCCGGAAACCGCGGGCCTTGTCGAGCCCCTCGCTACCGCTGGTGGCGGTGGCTACCTCGAAGCCCTGAAACCTCAGGCTGGTCGACAGCAGTTTGAGTATCAGCTGCTCATCGTCGACAACCAGGACGCGCGCCTCCGGGGGTGTGCGGTTCATGCCGCTCATCATCGCCTGGCTCGCCGTAGGAAGCCTGGCAGCAAGCTGGACGTTGGCTGGGAATATAGCGGATTTTCCGTTCCGCGCACCGGTCGAGGTTTCGAAACTGGCAAGAAGCTGGCAGTGGGCTGTGGTCTCGCCCGGAAGTGCTTGTGACAGCTGGCTTCAGCTCATCAGTGCGCCCTAGCGTGCGTCGTGGCGGTACGGCCCCGTTCCGTCGTGAGAAGACCAGAAAGAACTCCCTAATGTCTGGTAATGCCGTAGCAAATCGACTGTTCATCGGGACAATCCTCGTCGTCGCCGCTGTACTCACCGCCGCCTGCGGCAGTGACGACGATTCCTCTGGTACGTCCACGACCTCCACACCTGCCGCAGCCTCGACCAGTGTCGGTTCCAACGATCCGTCGGCGGCTTTCCGGGATTGTTTGCAGAAGCAGGGCGTGACACTGCCCCAGCCATCGGGTGACATGCCACCCATGGACGGAGCACCACCTTCGGGTGCGATGACGCCCCCGGCGGGGATGCCGCCGTTGTCGCAGGCTCAGCAGCAGGCCCTCCAGGCCTGCTCGTCATTGGCCCCGAAACCGGCGAAATAGGTGGCGCGGGTGGTAGCGGTGGTGACGAACCAGGCGTCCGGTCCTGGGATGCGGTCCGTGACAGCCGGACATCCTTACTCGCGAGGGGAGCGTGCAAGCCTCGCTCTGCTGCTGTTCGGCACCACGGCTACCTACCTGTGGAACCTGAGTGCGAACGGCTGGTCGAACACCTTCTACGCGGCGGCCGTGCAGTCCGGATCGAAGTCGTGGAAGGCGTTCTTCTTCGGCTCCTTGGACTGGAGCAACTCGATCACCGTCGACAAAACACCTGCCGCACTGTGGCCGATGGAGCTCTCGGCACGACTGTTCGGCTTCTCCGGCTGGAGCATGCTGTTCCCCCAGGTCCTGCTGGGAGTGGTTTCGGTCGCGCTGTTGTGTGCGATCGTCCGGCGCTACTGCGGTCATGCCGCCGGCCTGCTGGCGGGGCTCGTCTTCGCTTGTACTCCGGTCGCGGCGTTGATGTTCCGTTTCAACAACCCGGATGCGCTGCTGGTGTTTCTGATGCTCGCCGCCGTGTGGGCGTTGCTGCGCGCCGTCGAGGACGGCCGGTGGCGCTGGATGCTGCTGTGCGGACTATGCGTCGGCTTCGGGTTCCTGGCCAAACAACTTCAGGTGCTCCTGGTGCTGCCGGCGCTTTCGGTGACCTACCTGCTGGCCGGACCGCTCGGACTGGGCAAACGGATACTCCGGTTGTGTGCTGCCGGTGCCGGGATGGTTGCCGGTGCCGGCTGGTGGCTGCTGATCGCTCTGTGGTGGCCGGCGGCGAGCCGACCGTACTTCGGTGGATCGCAACACAATTCGATCATGGAATTGACGCTCGGCTACAACGGCCTGGACCGCCTCGGCTCCTTCGGATCATCGAATTCGGGTCCTGATGCGGGGATACCGGGCCTGCCTCCAGGGTTCAGCATTTGGGGCCACCCCGGAATAGGGCGGCTGTTCGCTGCCTCGGTGGGTGGTCAGATCGCCTGGCTGATCCCGGCCGCTCTGGTGCTGTCGGTTGCTTCGATGGTGTTGTGTGGCAAGGCGGCCCGGACCAATGTCCGTCGCGCGGCACTGGTGCTCTTCACGGTCTGGAGCATCGTCACCGGCTTGGTGTTCAGCTTCATGCACGGCATCTTCCATGAGTACTACACGGTGTCATTGGCCCCGGCGGTTGCCGGAATGATCGGTGCTGGTGGTGCGACGGCGTGGCCGGCTCGTGATCGGGTGTGGGTACGGGTGGCGTTGGTATCGAGTGTGCTGCTGACTTGCGTTACCGCGTGGTTATTGCTCTCGCGCACAGAAGGTTTCGTGCCGTGGTTGCGTTGGGTCCTGGCGGTTGCGGCGGTAGTCGCGAGCCTGGGGCTGCTTGCCGGTGCGCGGCGCAGGCTGGCGTTGGTGACGATCACTGCCACCGGCTTCGTCGCACTGGCCGGCCCGGCCGCCTACACCATCGAAACCTTGCGAACTCCGCACGGCGGCTCTATGCCGAAGGCCGGCCCGGAGCTGCCGCAGCAATTTCCGGGCCCGCCACCGGGATTCAGTGGCCCGGCGTCCAGCGGCAGCACTGCGCCACCGGATGGACCGGGTGCCGGCCCACCGTATGGTTTGCCCCCCAGTGAGCTTTTCGGCGGCGGGCCGGGTTCGGCTCGGCCGACGGACCAGGTGATCGCATTGCTGCGACAGGACGCGACGGACCGCCGCTGGGCCGCCGCGACAGTCGGCTCCTCCAGCGCGGCCGACTACCAACTGGCTTCGGACGCGCCGGTCATGTGCATCGGCGGATTCGTCGGTGGTGACCCAGCGCCGACGCTGCGCCAATTCCAGGAGTACGTGTCCCACGGCAGCATCCACTACTTCATCAAGGGTGGCATGGGGCGCCCGGGGACCGGGGCAGATTCCGAGGGCTCGAAGATCGCGCGGTGGGTGGGAGACAACTACACCGCCGTCGACATCGCGGGCGTCACGCTGTACGACCTCACCACACCGCATCGGTCCGGCTCGTAGTACCTCGGCGCACATGTGTCGGCGCGGCGCAGGCGGGCCTGGTGCTGGGGCAGCGGTTCATCTGGGCCTGGTTCCTGCTCATGGCCCTGTCTGCCAGGGCCACTACACCGACGGCGAGAAGGTGCCGTCGGGGCCGAGGCTACCGGGGCGGTAGGTGTCGTTGAAGCTGCCGCCACTGCCGACGCGCATCTCTTCCGATCCGGAAGTCGCCGACGGCGAAGTACCAGATGTTCTGGCCGATCTCGGCGGACTGCGGATCCCGGGTATAGCGCCTCACGTTGTTTTCAGGGGGATACCACCCGCACGAAGGCGACCCCGTGTGGCGGTATGTCGTCGGCCGTGATGCGCCCTGTTGTCGTCGTGGTCGTGTGTGCCCACAGATCCTGGACCTGGTATCTCTCGGATGTGCCGAGTCCCGTTGCCTCGGTAGTGGTTTCGATGGTCGCGCGACGGTCGCTGTCGTTGAACAGCACCACCGCGACGGAGCCGTCGGCGAGTGGTTTCACGATGATGCGATGGTCATCGGGCAGAGCGGTGCCCGATGCGACCAAAGGGTCCTGGTGGATGGCGATGACCCCGCGGTTGGTGAGGATGTCACGGGTTTCGGCAGACATTGTCCGCACGTCGTTGCCCGCGAGCAGCGGTGCGCCGAGCATGGCCCACAGCGAGAAGTGTGCTCGTTGCTCGGCGACGGTCAGGCTGTCCTGCCTGCGGAGCATGTCGAGTACCTGCGGGGAGACGCGGAACGTGCTGGCTAGGCGTTCGGCGTCCTCGGCCGACAGCGTGCCCTGTTTCGCGGCCATGGCGGGCATGCCGTCGAGATGGGCGCCCAAGAATTCGGGCATGGTGATCCCGACGACGAGCATGTCCGGATCACGCCCGATCCGGCCGCCGACGGCAGTGGTCGTCACGGCGGCGAGTTGATCGATGATGCCGACGAATCCGCGGGTATCGAAGTCGCCGATCTTCGTCGGTGGTAAATCGTTGCGCCACAGTGGGATCAAGTCGCCGGCGCACCGGGTCAGATCGGCGATCTGTGTCCAGTCGTAGGTGGTGCCTGCGTCGGCGTCATCGGAGCTGTTGGGGTTGATGCTGTAGACGATCGTGCGGCCGGTGGCGCGCAAGGCGTCACGCATCGCGGTGAACACCCGCACCTGTTCGTCGTGGTCGGCGTCGGCGCGGCACCAGTCGTATTTGAGGTAGTCCACGCCCCATTCGGCGTATTGACGTGCGTCTTCGGCCTCGTGGCCGAGTCCCGCGGTGCCGACCGTCTGCCCGCACGTTTGGTTGTAGGGACTGGAGTACAAGCCGAGGAGCATGCCGCGCTCGTGGATGTAGTCGGCGAGCGCCGCCATGCCGTGCGGGAACTTGCTCGGATCAGCTTGCAGGTTGCCGCGCGAGTCACGCTCGGGCGCAGCCCATCCGGCGTCGAGGTTGACATACCGATAGCCCGCATCGCGCATGCCGGAGGTGACCATGGCATCGACGGTTTCCCGGATCGTATTCTCGTTCATCGGAATTCCGGAGTTCCACGAGTTCCAGCCCATCGGTGGTGGTGCCGGGGCAGCCGCGGCTGCGGTCGGCGAAGCGAGAGCCGGTGGTGTCGCCCCGACCAGGATCGCACCCGCGACGAGCATTGCGAAGCTGACTCGATGTCGTATGGTCACGCTCGCACTCCCGAAACTGTTGTGGTGCTTACCGGCGGAGGTGAATCCGCCGGTAAGGCTGCCATGAATATTCTGCTGCTCGTGCCGTGCATTACATATGGACGGTCGGAGTGTCCGAATCGCTGTGTTCGAGGACGCTGCCGCGGTGCATCAGACCGGTGACGACGATGCCGACGGACAGGATGGCGGCCGACCACCAGTACGCGGCCGCATAACTGGTGAGCTGAGATTCCACGATCACGCCGGGATCGACGGGGCCGTGCGTTGCCAGGTAATCGCTGGCAGCACTGGTCGACATGGTGGTGAGGAACGCGGTTCCAATCGAGCCGCCGATCTGTTGGGCTGCATTCACTGTCGCGGAGGCCGCGCCGGAGTCGGCGGCCGCCACGCCGAGGGTCGCGGCGCTCATCGACGGGGCGATTATCAAGCCCATGCCGAATCCTGCGGCGAACAGCGCGGGCAGAATATGGGTCAGGAAATCGGTACTCGTATCGAAGGTTGTCATCCATACGAGTGCGATAGCGCCGATCGCCATACCGGGTGGCACAACGAGCCTCGGGGTGACCCGCGGGATCAGAATGTTGTTCGCCACCATGGCGGAAATCATCAGGCCCACGACCATCGGCATGAACGCGAGCCCGGTCCGGATCGGCGTGTACCCGAGATTTATCTGCAAATAGAAGGTGAAGTACAGGAAGATGCCGAACATCGACGCACCGCTGATGAAGATCGCGGCCAGCGAGGCGGCGCGAGTGCGGTCGGTCAGGATCCGCACCGGCAATACCGGATGGTCGGTCCGGGTCTGCCACCAGACGAAAGCCGATAAGAGGACTGCGCTGGCCGCCAGCAAACCCCAGGTCGACACATCGCTCCAGCCGTTGGTCTCGGCGTTCGTGCAGCCGTAGACCAGGCTGAACAGACCTGCCGACACCAATACGGTGCCGGGGATGTCGAGCCGTGCGGTGCGGTCGCGGCGTCCCCGCGGCAGCAGCAGTATCCCGCCGATTACCGCCACGACCGCGAAGACCAGATTGACGTACAGCGTCCATCGCCAGGTCAGTACCTCGGTCAGCACCCCACCGAGCAGTAGCCCGATGGCGCTGCCCGCACCCGACACCGCGCCGTACACGGTGAATGCGGTCGCCCGTTCCTTTCCCTCGCTGAAGATCGTGGTCAGCAGCGACAATGCCGCCGGGGCGAGCAGCGCCGCGAACAGACCTTGTCCGGCCCTGGCCGCGACCAGCAAATCGAAACTCGGTGCCGCGCCGCCTACCGCGGAGGCAACGGCGAAGCCGACCAGACCGACGAGAAACGTCGATTTACGGCCGAAGAGGTCGGCAATACGGCCGCCGAGGAGTAGCAGGCTGCCGAAAGCGAGGGCGTACGCGGTGACCACCCACTGCCGCTGGCCATCGGAGAAACCGAGGTCCTGCTGCGCCGATGGCAGCGCGATGTTCACGATGGTCGCGTCGAGCACCACCATGAGCTGAGCGATGCCGATGACGATGAGGAGCCACCACTTGGAGACTCCAGGACTTCGGGATGGACCGTCGACGGGGCGAGGGCCGCCCTCCTTCGATAGTCCGATCGTCGTGTGCTCGGCCATGGACCACGCCTTTCATATAGTACGAAGTTGTTCTATATCGAGAGTGGCAGCCGTACGGGAGAAACGCAACCGTACTATATGCAGTGGGACGTGCGTCTCAACGAGGCTGCTCAGGAGTTGTTCGAGGGGAACGGGGTTCGGTCGATGATCAGTGGGGCGACGGGTAGCGCAGCGCAGGTAGCACGATGCCGTCGATGAACCGGATGAGGTATTCGGTATCGGCGAAGGAGCCGTCGAAAATCGGCCGCGTGACGAAGACGCCGAAGAAAAGGTGGGACAGCAATTCGGCGGCGGCGACGGGACGGGCGGCCAGTTCCCCTCGTTCGACTGCTCGGTCGATGAAGCGGTCGAGATCGGCGGTGTCGGGCTCGAGTACTGCCGACCGAAGCGTCGCGGCCAAGTCGGGATGGGTCAGTGCCGCGTGATTGAGGGCGGCCACCAGGGCAGTATCCTGCTGGGCCTGCGGTGCGAACCGTTCGGCCATCGCCACCAGATCGCCCCGCAGGCTTCCGGTATCGATGTCCTTCGCGTCCGTCGGTCCCATGGCGCGCAGGGCCGCGACGATCAGCTGTGGCTTGTTCGGCCACATCCGATACAGCGTCGCCTTGCTGCAATGTGCCCGCGCCGCAAGGGTATCCATCGACATTGTCCCGTACCCGACCTCACGCAGCAGATCCAGCGCCGCGTTCAGCAACTCGTACTCGCGAGCCGGGGACATGCGAGGCCGCCGAATGCGTGCGGTCTCGGGCATGACGGCTCCTCGCTCGAAAGTACGGTTCAGTACCAACGATAGCGGTTGCGTTATGCTCGGCTGTAATTCAACCGGGGTCAGCCCCCGGCTACGGACCGAACCCGCTGCTTCAACCGGATTCGGCCCATGCCGGTCATGGTGTCATTGCCGTTGTTCGTCAGGTGACGGGTTCGGGCCGGGAAGTTGTGGGCTGCGCCGACTCCTCAGTCGGTGCGGGTGCGATGGCGGCGACTGAAACCAATTCGGCGTCTTTTGCTAGTTCGCCCGCCGCGGTTTCAGTATCGGACAGTGGGACCTTCTTCGGCTTCTTGCGAGCCCACCGGGCCATGATCGGCTTGTCCACCCAGTGATAGAGCGCGGCGGCCAGTGGAAGCTGAATGACGAAGGTCAAGGCGGTGATGAGCAGGTAGCCGCGGAAGCCCCAGCTGTGCCCGGCGACGACATTGCGCTGTAAGAACAGCTGCACGGGGTACCCGACCATGTAGAACGCGAACGATACGTCGCCAAGCCATACTCCGAGCCTGCTGCTGTAGATTCCCTTGTGGCCGTTGAGGTCGCGGACCGCATAGGTCGCGATGAGCGCCGCGATGGGGAGCATCATGACCATGGATGTCTGGAACGCGGGCGGTACGTAATAGGTCAGCGCGTAAGCCCCGGCGCAGACGGCTACCGGCCAGGCCAGGTTGGTATTGCGCCACATGCCTGATTTCACCAGGCGGCAGAACAGGACGCCGATAAAGAATTCCAACAGCCTGGTTGCCGGGAATTGGTAGGAGAGCCACGAGCTGGTCGGCATGACCATTGCTCCTGAGGACGCGCCGGATTCGGGCATGCCGGGCATACCGGACGTAGCGGGCATTGCCGCCGAATAATCGTAACCCGACCATGTAATATCCGGAGATTTCTCCATAGGCGGATACATCGACAGCATGCCCGACATGTCGAAGGCCGGGAACGCGAGATGGATGACCAGATGTATTGCCATCAGGATTCCGGTAAGAATTCCGATGGCCCACCAGATCGCGCGTCCACGAATGCGGTTGACAAGTGGAACCAGGAACGGGAACAAGAAATAGAACAGAATCTCGGAGCAAAGGCTCCAAGACGGGCTGTTCAACTCCTTACTGGAGAGCCAGTCCGATGTCCAGGTCTGGATGAGCAGGAAGTTCGGGAACTGACCTGCCAGTTTAGCCAGCGGAAAGCCGAGCAGCACCGCGACAACGAGAGCGGTGATCAGGTGCGACGGAAAGATTTTGAATACTCGTCGCCTATGGAAGGCAAGGATTGTATCTCTGGCGCTGACATAGGACCAGTCGATAATAAATCCAGACAGAATGAAGAAGAATGCCACCCCGGTTGCCCCGAGTTGCATCGGGAAGACGTCGAACAACTTCAGCCAGCCGTCGGAGCCGGTAAACGGAGAAAGCTGTACGAACAATACCGAATGCATGAGAAACACGGCGAAGGCGGCAATGAATCTCAACCCGGTAAGGGATGGCAATGCGGGTAGACGGCCTTTTGTGGAAGCGATTTCCACAGTGGGTGCAGACATAGAAAGCGAACCACCTCTCAGCGGGGATGTGTCGATGAAATGCGGTGACACGTCGATCGCCGATGGCAGGGCATATCCGGCTCGTGTCCGGTTCCCAGGTTAAAGCAAACTTGCACGACTCGGCAAGTTTGCGGTACTTGGCAAGTTTCTAAGAATCTGCTCCGGGATGGTTGCGTGCGGGCCGCAGACGGTCGAACGCCTCGGTCAGTAGCTCCTCGAAGTCGCGACCGGATCCTTTGTCCGCCAACGCCACTGCGGCTTGGACTGCCGCCTCCGACGCCGTGACTACGAGTATCGGATAGAGATCGGTGTCCGCGTCGGTGTCGGTCCGGTGCGCGATGACTTCCGCCATCCGCTGCTTATCCGCCGTGCGGGCGAGGACGTACCTGGACATCAAAGATGGCGTCGATTCGAGGGTCCGCATCATGGCGAAGACTGCCTCGATGCCCCCGGGGATGGCGTGGAACATCTCGAGGGTGACGGCCAGCATCGCGTCCCACGTGTCCTCCTCGGCAGGTCGAATGGTGAGCGCGGCGACCAGGTCGTCGACGCTGCTGCTGACGGCATGTTCGACGGCGGCTTCCTTGCTGGGAAAGTAGTTGTGAAAGGTGCGCACCGAGACGCCTGCGGCGTCGGCGATAGCGTCGGTCGTCACCTTGTCCAGGCCGATCTCCTGGGTCAACGTCGCGGCGGCCTGCGCGATCGCGGCGCGGGTCGCCGCCTTCTTCCGTTCCCGTAACCCAGGTCGTGTACTCATTTCTCCCAGCTTAAGTCCGTCGGCAGGTGCTGGATGCACACCGCGCGATCCCCGTGGCTAGTCCTGCCCAGGACAGTTGTACTGCATATGCAGTAGTCCCAACAGCCTGCACCTGCACGATGACGACTACCGATCTGCCGGGCAACCATCGACCTCGTGGCTGAATTCCTCTACCGACTCGGTCGGTTCTGCTTCGAAAAGCGGCGTATCGTCGCGCTGATCTGGGTAGGTTTACTGGCCGCGCTGGTGTTCGGCGCGTTGCGGGCGCCCGAGGCGGCCGAGAGCGACCTGTCGATGCCGGGCACGGAGTCGCAGCAGGCATTCGATCTGCTCGATGAACGTTTTCCGGGCGGCAAATCCGATGGCGCCGACGCGCGCATCGTGTTCGCGGCGCCGCAGGGGCAACTGATCACCGCTGGCCCGAACCAGGCGGCGGTGGAGAAAGTGTTGGCCGAAGTCGTAGCCGGCCCCCAGGTTGCCAACGCGCTCAACCCCTTTCAGGTAGGTACGATCAGCAAAGACGCTACGACCGCCTATGCCACGGTCACCTACAACGCCGCGAGCACGAGTATCACCGAGGCGACCAAAACAGCCTTGGAGCATGCGGTCGAGCAGGGCCGGGCGAGTGGGCTGACCGTCGAGTTCAGCGGTACCGTCATGCAGACGCCGCCCGAGGCGGGTGTGACCGAGGTGATCGGCGTGGCCGTTGCCGCGGTCGTGCTGCTCGTCACCTTCGGATCTATTGCGGCGGCAGGACTTCCGCTGATCACCGCACTGATCGGAATTGGCATCGGGGTGGCCGCCATCGTGACGCTGGGAATGTCGTCCACGATCTCCACGCTGGCGATGATGCTCGGTCTCGCGGTCGGCATCGACTATGCCCTGTTCGTCGTCTCGCGGTACTCGGCCGAACGAAAAGCTGGACGAACCGCCCTGGAGGCTACCGGGCATGCGGTGGGTACGGCGGGTTCGGCGGTGATTTTCGCCGGGCTGACTGTCGTCATCGCACTGGCAGGACTTTCGCTGGTCGGCCTTCCCATCCTTACCAGCATGGGCTTGGCGGCGGCGGGTGCCGTGCTGATCGCGGTAGTGATCGCGTTGACATTGCTGCCCGCGCTGCTCGGGTTCTTCCAGAACGCAGTCCTGCCGCGCCGACTTCGCAATGCCGTTTCCGAGCCGGACGAGAATCGAAACGTCAAGGACAGTTTGGGAACTCGCTGGGGGCGGTTCGTCGTGCGCCGCCCGATCCCGGTGTTGTTGCTTGCGGTGATCGGCCTCGGGGTGCTGGCCATTCCGATCAAAGACCTGGCGCTCGGCATGCCGAGTGATGGTTCGCAGCCGACCTCGACCACCCAGCGCCGGGCCTATGACGCGCTCGCCGAGGGGTTCGGCCCGGGCGTCAACGGTACCCTCACCATCGTTGTGGACGCGTACGGCGCGGCTGACCCGAAAGCCGCTGTAGCACAGGCGGAAAAGTCCGTCACCGCGACCGAAGGCATCGTGTCGGTTTCCGCGCCGATGTTCAACCAGGCCGGTGACACCGCCATCCTGAGCGTGGTGCCGCAAACCGGGCCGACCGCCGCCGAGACCAAGGACCTGGTCCAAACTCTGCGGGTCGAGGCGGGTGAGCTACGCGCGACGACCGGGGCGAACATGCTGGTCACCGGAACAACCGCGCTGAATATCGACCTGTCACAAAAGCTTTCCGATAGTCTGCTGCCCTACCTGGCGGTGGTGGTCGGATTGGCGATTCTGCTGCTGATGCTCGTCTTCCGGTCGGTACTTGTTCCGCTCAAGGCGGCGTTGGGCTTCCTGTTGACGATAGGTGCGGCACTGGGGGTGGTTGTCGCCGTCTTCCAATGGGGCTGGCTCGCCGATCTGCTCGGCGTTCAGCAGATCGGGCCCCTGATGAGCATGGTGCCGATCTTCCTCATGGGCGTGGTGTTCGGCTTGGCGATGGACTATGAGGTCTTCCTTGTGACCCGGGTGCGTGAAGCGTATGTGCACGGCGAATCTGCGACCGACTCGATCGTTACCGGGTTTCGGCACAGCGCGAGAGTGGTGGCCGCCGCGGCGAGCATTATGATCGCCGTCTTCGCCGGCTTCGTCGGGATGACCGATTCGATGATCAAGATGCTCGGCGTCGGCCTCGCCGCTGCCGTCCTTTTCGACGCGTTCATCGTGCGAATGACCATCGTCCCGGCCGTGCTGGCCCTGCTCGGCGACAAAGCATGGTGGCTGCCACGTCGGCTGCAAAAGGTTATTCCCAACGTGGATATCGAGGGCGAGAAGCTGCGTAATCTCGAGGTGGCGGGCGACCAGGACGAATTGGTCACCACATGCGCTTGAACCGATCCGCGTATGCGGTAGGCCGGAACGGGGGTGGTCTACCGCCTACGCCTCGTCGCGCGGTCTAGTTTCAATAGGACAAGACAGAGAGCCGATCTCCAGAGACCGAGGGTCGATGCAACGCCATCCCCGGATCGTTGACGTGACGCTTGCCGGGGTGTTGTTCGGGATCACCCTCTTCGCGAGCACGCTGGACGTCGACAGCTCGCCTCCGGAAGCTGTTCGCCCGCTGTCCGCCGGCATTGTTCCGTTCGCGGCGCTCGCTGCCATAGCCATGCTCTGGCACCGCGGGTATTCGCGCAGTGTGCTGGCGGTGACCACGGTCTGCGGGGTAGTCATGGGCGCGATGGGATGCGGAGTTTCGGGGCTGTTGGTCGGTCCTGCTCTGGTCGCGGCCCATTCGGTTGGTTCGCGACCGGATCGCCGCTGTGCCAATCTTTATCCGCTGGTAGCCGGGATCGTCTTGCTGGTTGCGGCAATTCTGGTCAGTCCCTGGTCGCTTTTCACCCCGGGGAAGATCAGCCTCTTCGCTGGATTCATGTTGGCCGGCGCCTTCGCGGACGCGACCCGAAACAGGCAGAACTATCTGTCGGCCATGCGCGCGCGAGCAGAACTGGCCGAACGGACCCGTGAGGAGGAGGCACTTCACCGTGTCGCCGATGAACGGGTCCGCATCGCCAGGGAATTACACGACATCGTCGCGCACCACATGGCACTGGCCCACGCCCAGGCATCTACCGCCGCCTACCTGCTGCGCGTCAAACCCCAACAGGCACAACAGATGTTGGATCAGCTGGCCGACACCACCTCCTCGGCGCTGCGCGAGCTCAAAGCGACGGTTGGATTGCTGCGTCGTGCGGATGATCCGGAAGCATTACTGGAACCGACGCCGGGACTGTCCCGGCTCCCGGATCTGGTGTCCGCCTTCGAGTCGATGGGGCTTCGGGTTTCGACGTCGGTTACCGGGGAGTCGCGGCTACTTTCACCCGGAGTCGACTTGACGGCCTACCGAATCGTGCAGGAGGCGTTGACCAACGTCGCCAAACACGCCGGACCAGCCGTGGCGTCGGTCCGGCTGGTCTACTCGCGGACCTTATTGACGATCAGCATCTCGGACAATGGGCACGGATCTACGAAGGCTGGTGCGCCCGGCTACGGTCTGATCGGCATGAATGAACGGGCCATCTCCGTCGGCGGTGAGTTGTTCGCCGGGTTTCGGCCCGACGGTGGATTCGAAGTGTCCACGAGACTGCCCCTGGAGCCGCGCACCGTCGGCCACGATGAGAAGGACACCGAGCAGCGATGACCATCCGCGTCGTGATCGCCGACGATCAAGCACTTCTGGTCGGGACCTTCCGGCTGCTGCTCGAATCCACTGACGACATAGCGGTGGTCGGCGTCGCGGGAACCGGTAGGGAAGCCATCGCGGTTGTGCGGGCCACGAATCCCGATGTCGTACTGATGGACATCCGCATGCCTGAACTCGACGGACTCGCCGCGACCCAGGAGATATGCCGCGACGAGACCTTGGCCGCCCGCATCCTCATCCTCACCACCTTCGAGCACGACGAGTACGTAGCGCGCGCCCTGCGCGCGGGTGCGGGCGGCTTCCTCGGCAAAGATATGGGACCACAGGAACTGCTCGGCGCTATCCGTGCGATCGCCGCCGGAGACACCCTGCTCTCGCCGACTGCCACCAGGGCCCTCATCGGCCATTTCCTCGCGCACCCGGCACGGCAAATCGCCTCCGCCAAATCTCTCGCTGTCCTTACCGTCCGTGAACGCGAGGTCGTTGTGCAGGTAGCGGAGGGACTGTCCAACGAGGAGATCGCCGAACGAATGTACTTGAGCCCATTGACTATTCGCACTCATGTGCAACGCGCCATGACGAAACTCGGTGCTCGGCATCGCGCTCAGCTGGTGGTTATCGCCTTCCAGACGGGCCTGGTAAGGGTCGAACCGCGAGATTGAGTTCAGCAGTCGATCGGGCAAATGGGCGGTGTCAGGTCTTGACTCCATCGTTAATAACGGAGACGCTGTAGCCGATATAATCGGATCTCAAACAAGGAAGGCGGGCACATGTTCTTGCCGCTGGCACCGGAGCCCTTCACCGCTCCCACGGATCGTGACCTGTTCCCTTCGGAGCGCCGCGAATTCGTGCGCACGCACCGTAGTTGTGTGTTCGGATATCGCCGCAAGCATGATGGCCCCGGTATGTCGGTCGTCTACTACATCCCGACCGATGACGACGAGCTGCTGGTTTCCACCATGGCGGGTCGTGGTAAGGCCCGGGTCATCGCACGAGACGGCAAAGTCGCACTGTGCGTGCTGGATGAGCGATGGCCGTTCACCTACATGCAGGTCTATGCCGACGCGGTGATCGAGCGGGATCGCGATCTCGTGGTCGACGTGATGATGGCGGTAGCGGGCCGGATGTCGGGTCAGGAACTCGGCAGCGATGCGCGTCCGTACATCGAGGCCATGGCCGAGAAGGAAGAGCGGGTCGTCATCCGCTGCCGCCCCTATTCGACGTTCGCGCAGCCGCCCCGCCATTTGCACGCCAATGATCAGAAGGAAGAAGTAACGCATTGGCTGTCGGGCCTCGTCCCGTGGGATGCTCCCGATCCGGTCTGACGAAGACGAAATGCTATGCGGGGCTGGGTTTCGTCCAACGCAGGGTCTGTAGCGCGGCGGCTACCTGAACCGGATTCTCCGAAAGGGGCCGGGGCAGCAGTGTTTCCGCACGCGCTATCCGGCGTAGGACGGTGTTGCGATGCGCGTAGAGCCGCGCGGCGACTCGTCCCACACTGCCGTTTTCCTCGACGAATGCCAGGACGGTTTCCCGGATTTCGGGCGCGGCGTCCGCCAGGTCGCCGAGGATTTGCCGCAGAAACCGCTCCGCGCCGTCCGCGTCGCTGGTCAGCAACGCCACGAGTTGAACTTCGTCGAAGAAGACGACGCGTTGCGGTGAATCCAAGCGCGCCACCATGCGTTGTGCCGCAACGGCATCGAGATGGCTGCGCCGGAATCCCGCCACGCCCGCGGCGCGGCCGCCGACAGCGACTCGGACGGGTCCGGCCGGGTCCACGGCGCCACGTAGTTGCTCGCGATTTATGGTGTCGGTCCCTGGAAGCCACAACCATTTCGTGGTCGCGCCTTGCATGACGGTGAGGGCCCGAGTGCTGCGCTGTTTTCCGAGCATCTCGACGACCTCGTCGACTCGACGCAGCGCGACGTCGGGGGCCGCACTCCACACGATGACGGCGGTGTGAGCCTGGTCGAGCCGGTAACCGAGTTTCGATTCCGCGCGTTGAATGGTGATCGGCGCGCCATCCAGGACGAGGGCAACCGTCTCACGGAGTTCGGGCTGACTGCCGCGCAACACTTCGGCCCGTTCTTTGCGCATCAAATCCATAGCGCTGGCCACCGTGCTCTCGACGAAGTCACTGATCGACCAGGTAACGACGTCCAGCAGATTCTTGAGCTCATCCGGGTCGCGGGTGAATTCGAAGGCCGTATTCAGCATGAGCCGAAAGGCCAGGGCCTGGCCTCCTCGGTAGGCCGCCAGGGCAACCTCTTCCAGTCCTTGTCTGATCAGATCCCGTGCGATGTGGACTACTTCCTCGCCGAGGTCGGGAGGAACGCGTGCGGCTGGATTGCGCAGGTTGTGGGTGAACCATTGCATGAGGCTGGCCCGAAACGCGCGTTCCGCGGCGGCGCGCAGCACCGGGTCCACGGCCGCGGCTTCCATGCCTGCCGCGTTCAGCGAGTCGGCGGCCAGCTCGGGCGCCCAGGATTCCTGAGTGCGGACCAGTGCTCCGACCATGGTGCGAATCAGCTCTCGGGTGCGGTCCGACGGGTGCGGCGAGGTCACCCGCGCCAGACTATCGGCGTGGTGCATACCGCACCATCCGGTTGCGAAATTGGTGTTAATTGCCTCTCTCTGCACGGTCGATCCAGGGTGAGGATTGTCGGGTGATCTCCTCTCCTCCACCACCTTCCGGTCCGGAACACCTGCGGTCGGCGTTCGGGTGCTTTCCCAGTGGCGTCATCGCGGTCTGCGCGATGGCGTTGGCACAGCCTGTCGGCATGGTGGTCAGCTCCTTCGCCTCGGTGTCGCTGGACCCGGCATTGGTGTCGATCTGCATCATGAACGGCTCGCGGACCTGGTCGTCGCTGCGCGATGCGCCGAGGCTGGGGCTCAGCGTCCTCGGTGCCGAGCAGGAGCCGATGTGCCGACAACTTGCGTCGCGCTCGGAGGATCGATTCGTCGGGGTGGAGTACGAGCACACCGCCGAGGGGGCGGTACTGCTGCCCGGCGCGACCGCATGGCTCGACTGCTCCGTACGCGAGGAGTTCCGTGCGGGCGATCACACGATTGTCGTACTCGCCATCCGCGGTGTGCGAGCACGTCCCACCGCGCGGCCGTTGGTTTTCCACGGCTCGCGGTATCACCGGCTCGTCGCCTGAGCGGCGAAGTCCCTATGTCCCACCACCACAACACTTTTGGAGTCCGCATGACCACCGTGGAGAACGACCGGACCGAGACCGTCGAGGATGTGCTGTCGCGCATTCGCGAGCTGGCGCCGCTGATCCGGAAGAATGCCGCCGACGCCGAGCGCGCCCGGCGCGTCCCCGACGAGACCATCGAGGCATTGAAAGATGCCGGCGCGTTTCGCATCGCGGTTCCCCGCCGTTACGGCGGGCTGGAAACCAACCTGCGAGCCATGGTGGATGTCTCGGCGGCCATCGCCGAGGCCGATGGCGGCGCCGCATGGGTGGTCACGCTGTCGAACATCAACGCATGGGCCGCGAGCGTGCACCCCGGGCAGGGCCTGGACGAGACCTACGCCGACGGGCCGGACGTGATTTTGTCCGGTGTGCTCGCGGCGTCGGCCAAGGCTCGCAAGGTGCCCGGCGGTTACCGAGTGACCGGTAGCTGGCCCTATGCCTCCGCCAGCTTGCACGCGGACTGGACGACCGGCGGCGCAGTGGTCGTCGACGACAACGATCAGGTCATCGACCAAGTCATGGTCGCGATACCGCGGGAGCATTTCCACATCGAGGACACCTGGTACGTCGCCGGCATGCGGTCATCAGGCAGCAACACCATCGTCGTCGACGACGTGTTCGTCCCCGAGCATCGAGTGAGCGGACTCGGCCCGCTGCTGTCGGGCGGGTATTTGTCCCAGCATCCCGAGGCACCGCTCTACCGGTCGGCCATCGGGCCGATGCTGGTCATGGTCGTGATAGGTCCGCAACTCGGCCTCGGCCGGGCCGCACTGGAGTTGGTGCGCACCAAGGCATCCCAGAAGTCGCTGGCGTATACGACCATCGTTCGGCAGGCCGATTCCGTCGCCTTCCAATTGCTGATCGCGGAAGCCGCGTTGCAGATCGACACCGCCCATTTGCATGTCTATCGGGCGGCCGAGGATGTTCAGCGGTACGCCGACGCCGGGGAGTACCCGGATCTGGTCGCCCGCGCTCGCATTCGAGGCGATGCGGCCGTCGCGGTACGCAGCATCAATCAGGCGCTCAACACCTTGCTCGACGCACACGGCTCGGGCGCATTCGCCGAGGTCAACACCATGCAGCGAATATGGCGCGACTCCAACGTCGCCGCCAGGCACGCGGTGATCCTGCCGCAGGTGTCGCTGGAAACCTACGGCAAAGCCTTGCTCGGCATCACTGAGCAGATCACACCGATCATCTGACGCCGGACCGAAAATCACGTCATGGAGTCATCGGTGACGAATTCTTCAGAAACACTTGACTGAAGGCCTGTTCGTGAGTGACGATATCGTCAGAAGTCTGAAGGGAGTGGTCGATGACCGACCTCCGTCACTCACACGCAGGGCTGCACAGCGAACGGGGCGCGCTCGCGGGTGAGCACCCGGGGAGGGCGCGTAATCCGGTAGCCAAAGTGGTTGATCTGGCCTGGTTGGAGTTCGTGAAACCGGACTTGGAGCGAGCCGAAATGTTCGCTGGCGCGTTCGGTTTCACCACGGTGTCACGGACGGCCGACGAATTGCAGTTGCGCGGCACCGATGCCGGTGCGCCGTGCGTGGTCATCCGCCGTGGGGGGCGCTCGCGCTTCCTCGGCCCGGTGTTCCGCGCCGGGGAAACCGGCGATGTACTGCGGCTGGCCGCGGCGGCGGGGCGTGAGGCGAGTCCGCTGCCGGAAAGCCTGGGTGGTGTCGGTGTCGAGCTGGTCGATCCGAGCCGATTACGGGTGCGGGTCGTCGCCGGTCTGCACGAATTGCCGGCACTGCCCGCCCAGCAGCCGCAAACCTTCAACTACGGGCACGACGAGCTTCGGGTCAATCGACCGCAACGCCCGCTGCGCGAACCCGCGCGGGTCCAGCGGCTCGGCCACGTCGTACTCCAGACCACCACTTATCGCCGAACTCTGGACTGGTATTTGGAGAATCTGGGCCTGATCGTCAGCGACTTCCACTACTACGCGGGTCAGCGCGAACGCGGCCCCGTCATGAGTTTCATCCGCTGCGATCGCGGCGCGACGGCGACCGATCACCATACCCTCGCGCTGACGCTCGGGCCGTCCGACAAGTACCTGCATTCGGCCTACCAGGTCGCCGATATCGACGCGCTGGCCGCGGGCGGGGAATTCCTGCGCGAGCACGGTTATCACCGGTCATGGGGGATCGGCAGGCACATTCAGGGCAGTCAGATCTTCGACTACTGGCGTGATCCGGATGGGTTCCTGGTCGAGCACTTCAGTGACGGGGACCTGTTCGACAACACCCTCGAGCCGGGCTGGGCGCCGATGACCGCCTCCGGGTTGGCGCAATGGGGCCCACCGGTCACCAAGGATTTCCTCGGTATCGCTCCCGGCCGGGAGTCGGTGCGTGAACTGGGTGCGCTCGTCGCGGCCCTGCGTGAAGACAACGAATTCGACCTCCGCCGCCTGCGCGGCTTGCTGAAAGTAGCCAATACATGAGCCTGTCCGTTCTACGTACCGCCGACGCTTGGTGGGTGCAGACACCCAGTGGTGCGGTCAAGGTCGACACCCGCGCGGAAACCACCTCTGAGCTGCTGGCCGATCGTCCGGCCGTCGAAGCGGCGGCCGCGGGAACCGACTCGGTCGCGATCGATGAACTCGCTCTGGTCGCACCGGTGACCGCTCCGTGCCGCGTGGTCGCGCAAATGACTAACTTCGTATCCCACGTGAAGGATTCGGGCGGTGATCCGGACACGGTTCCGCTGACGTTCTTCCGCAAAACATCCGGGTCGATCAGCGGTCCCTACGACGAGGTGATCCGTCCGGCGCATGTGCGACTGCTGGATTACGAGGTGGAGATCGGACTGGTTTTCGGTCGCGAGATGCCGGTCGGCTCCGAGATCACCGCGGACAACCTCGGCGACTACATCGCCGGGCTGGTGATCACCAACGATGTCTCGGCTCGCGACGTGCAACTGCCCAAAACCCAGTTCTATGAAGGCAAGTCGTATCCAACGTTCACTCCGGTCGGACCCGCGCTGGTCCTGTTGGACGCCGCCGAGCTCGCGCGACTCAACGAGCTGCGCCTGCGCCTGTGGGTCAATGGCGAGGAGCGCCAGAATATGACGGCCGCCGATATGATCTATCGCCCGGTCGAGACGCTGCAAGCGCTGACCCGGTTCCAGCGGATGGGTGTCGGGGATCTGCTCCTGACCGGCACACCGATCGGCACCGCGATCAGTGCCCCGCCCAAGGTCGTCGAGGTCATCGGCGCACTGCTGCCGGCCGCGCTGAAGTGGAAGCTGTTCTTCGACCGGCAGGCGAAGAACCCGAAATATTTGCAGGATGGGGACATCATGGAGCTTGCGATCGGCACCGACGACGCGCGCATCGATCTCGGCCGCCAGCGCACGATCGTGCGGTACGCGCGATGACCATGCCGCTGACTACCGCCGACCAGAACCTTTGGCCGCGCTACGAATTCCCGACGGATCTGGCCGACATCGAATCGGTGCCGCTGGCCGAACGCGGATTGCCCGAATCGACCTACGCGCTGCTCGCCCGGGCGGCCGAGTTGCGGCCCGACAGCACCGGGCTCACGGTGCTCCCGGACGCGGCGCGCTGGCGCGAAGCCACCACCAGTGGTTACGCAAAACTGCTCGCCGATGTGCACCGTTACGCGAATCTGCTGCACGCCATCGGGATCAGGCGCACCGACGCCGTGGCGCTGATCGCGCCCAACTGCGCGGAGCTGATACCCGCGACGCTGGCCGCGCAATTGGCGGGCATCGCGGCCCCGATCAACGGTGGATTGTCCAGAGAACATATCGCGCAATTGCTCGGGCGGTCCGGTGCTCGCGTACTGATCGCTGCCGGATCCGAATTAGCCGCTGACACATGGGATGCCGTAGGCGCACTCGCCGCCGATGGATTGCTGGACGCGGTGCTGGTACTGCGACCGACCGGAGCGGTCGACACGCCGCCACCGCTTGCGGAGATCGACGGCGTACGTGTCGGCTACCTCGATAAGCTTGCGGCCGAGCACGACTCGGAGCGATTCGCGGGAGATCTGCCCGCCGCCGGTGATTTGGCCGCACTGTTCCACACCGGCGGGACAACAGGTGTGCCGAAGCTCGCCGCGCACACGCATGCGGCCGAGGTCGCCAATGCGTGGATGATCGCGGCCAACTCGCTGCTCGACGCCGACGCCGTGATATTCGCGGCGCTGCCGCTGTTCCACGTCAACGCGCTGGTGGTTACGCTGCTCGCACCACTGTTCAAGGGACAGTCGGTGGTGTGGGCCGGGCCGCTCGGGTACCGGGATTTCGCGCTGTACGGCGAGTTCTGGAACATCGTGGAACACCATCGGATCGCCGCCATGAGCGCGGTTCCCACCGTGTACGCGGTGCTGGCCCAGGTGCCGGTCACCGCGGATATCTCGAGTCTGCGCTACGCGATGGTCGGCGCGTCACCGCTGCCGCCCGCGGTCCGGGCGAATTTCGAGACGCATACCGGCGTGACCCTGATCGAGGGTTACGGACTCACCGAGGCCACCTGTGCCAGCGCGCGCAGCTTTCCGGACCGGCCGCGGGCAGGAGCGGTCGGCCAGCGCATGCCCTACCAGCAGGCCAAGGTCGTCCGCATCGGTTCTGACGGTTCCTGGACCGACCTGACCGACGGCGAGACCGGCGTGCTCGCGATCAGCGGTCCCACGGTCTTTCCCGGTTACGTCGTCGGCCGCGGTGCCCACGGCTACGTGCTGGACGGGCTCGGAAAGCTGGTCGACGGCTGGCTGGACACCGGCGATCTCGCCCATCTCGACGCCGATGGATTCATCCATTTGCACGGTCGGGCAAAGGATCTCATCATCCGCGGTGGTCACAACATCGACCCAGCGGTCATCGAGGACGCGCTGCTGTCGCACCCGGAAGTAAGCGCCGCCGGTGCGGTGGGGCGCCCCGATGTGCACGCGGGCGAGGTGCCGGTCGCCTACGTCACGCTGGTGCCGGGCGCCACCGTCACCGCCGCGGAGTTGCAGACGTGGGCGGGGGAGCGGGTCGCCGAGCGCGCCGCCGCACCCAAGTTGGTGACGGTGCGCGACGCGCTGCCGGTCACCGATGTCGGCAAGCCCTACAAATTGGGATTGCGCGCGGACGCGACCCGTGACGAGTTGACCGTCGCGCTCGCCGACGTCGCCGGAGTGCGCGGTGTTGCCACCGCGATCGAGGACGGCGCCGTCGTCGCGTCCGTCGAGGTGGACGATGCCGCCGACGAAGCGGCGGTGGCCGAGGTGCTCGGCCGCTACGCCGTCGAATGGAAGGTAGGCGTGCGCCGATGACAGTCGCATCCATCGTGTTGGCTGTCCTGTTGGCGATCGGGTTCCTTCCGCTCGGCGTCCTCAAGGTGCTTGCCGTGGCGGATATGCGGCAGCGGGCCGAACACACCGGCTTCTCGGTGACCGCGTATCGCGCGATCGGGGTGCTGGAGATCGCCGGAGCGCTTGGCGTGCTGGTCGGTATCGTGTGGTGGCCGTTGGGGGCGGCCGCCGGAATCGGGCTGGTGCTGTTGATGATCGGTGCTCTCATCACGCATCTGAAGATCGGCGACGGGGTGCGCGAGTACCTGCCGTCGATCGTCATCGGTGCGCTGGCGCTCGCCTACGTCGTCACCGTCATCGGTGCGCACCGATGACCGCCGCGCATCTTCCCGTGGTGATCGTCGGCGCCGGCCCCACCGGGCTCACCGCGGCAACCCTGCTGGCGCAGTACGGCATTTCGTCGCTGGTACTCGAACGCTGGGATGAGGTGTATCCGCAGCCGCGCGCGGTCCACTTGGACGGTGAGGTGCGTCGCATCCTGACCCGGTTGGGTGTCGATGAGCAGTTCGCCGCCGTGTCGCGCCCGGCCCGTGGGCTACGCCTGATCGATCGGAACCAGCGGGTGCTCGCCCAATTCGACCGGGTCGCGGCAGGCAGTCGCAACGGCTATCCCGAGGCGAATCTGTTCGATCAGCCGGAGCTCGAAGCGATTCTGCGCGCCAATCTGGCCCGATACCCGTTGGCCGAACTGCGCGGCGGCGTCGAGGTCTCCGCGGTGATCGACGAAACCGACAGCGTGCGTGTCGAATACCGCGACCGTGCGACCGGGTCGGAGAGTTCGGTGAGCGCCGGTTATGTGCTCGGCTGCGATGGCGCCAACAGTCTGGTGCGGGCGGCCATCGGTGCGCGCATGCGGAACCTGCGGTTCGAGCAGCGATGGCTGGTCGTGGATGTGGCCACCACCGCCGACCTCGGCCAATGGGACGGTGTGCATCAGGTGTGCGATCCGGTCCGCGCGGCCACCTACATGCGGATCGGAAAGACCCGCTATCGCTGGGAATTCCGACTCGCACCTGGCGAGACCGCCACCGACTACGCGGATATGACGCGGCTGCGGCCACTGATCGCGCCATGGACGGTGGATGTCGACACCGACCGTCTCGAGCTGGTGCGAGTGGCCGAGTACACCTTCCGTGCCCAGCTCGCCGACCACTGGCGGCGCGGGCGAATGTTGATCCTCGGTGACGCCGCACACCTCACCCCACCGTTCATCGGCCAAGGGATGGGGACGGGG
Organism: Nocardia sp. NPDC102475; assembly: GCF_055584605.1. Lineage (NCBI taxonomy): Bacteria > Bacillati > Actinomycetota > Actinomycetes > Mycobacteriales > Nocardiaceae > Nocardia > Nocardia sp. NPDC102475. The sequence continues at coordinate 87,760 of NZ_JBVJLS010000029.1, forward strand.
CTGCGCGATGCCACCAACCTGACCTGGAAGCTGGCCGCAGTGCTTCGCGACCAGCTCCCGAACAGCGTCCTTGATACCTACGAGCTGGAGCGAAAACCGCACGCGCGGAGTCTGATCCGGTTAGCGAAGCTCACCGGAGTCACCATGACCGAAGGTGGCGAAGTGGGTGATCTGATCCGCAGGCTGGTCGCGCCGCGGTTGCACCGGATCCCCGGCTTCGACACGATGGCGACCAGTGACGAAACTCCGCCGTTGCGAGCTACGGCCCTGAACAGCCGTGGCAGGCTGGGGCGCGGTCTTGCAGGCAGGCTGGTGCCCAACGTGCCGCTCGATGCAGACCGTCGCGTGGACGATGTTCTCGCGGGCCGGTACGCCATCCTCACCACCGCCGCGCCCACTCCCGCCGACCGTGTCGCGGTGGAGCACCGCGGCGGTGTCCTGGAAGTGGTGCCGACCGGCACCGATCTGTATCGCTGGTTACGTAGGGGCCGCACCACCGCGGCGCTGATCCGACCCGACGGCACCGTGCAGCGAACCGCACGCGATCTGCCAACGCTCTGTGCCGCGATACCCCGCCTCCATTCTCCTATTCCGCCCGCCGTTCGATCCGCACCCACCGGCGCAACGGCCTTTTCGACGAGGGGACCCGATGCGTAATCGAGCCGATGCCCCGGTCTATCGCCCGGACATCTATTCCCGACAAGGCATTCTCGACCCGTATCCGCACTACGCGCGATTGCGCGAGCTCGGCCCGGTGGTCTGGCTGGCCAAGCAGCGCACCTACGCGGTGCCGCGCTACGCCGAATGCAAGGCCGTCCTGCTCGATGATTCGACGTTCGTCTCCGGACCAGGCGTCGCCCTGAACCCGGTGGCCAACCGGCTTTCCAAGGGCACCACCCTCAACAGCGATGGCGAGGAGCACAACCGCCGCCGCGCGCTGCTCGCCCGTCGTCTGGCCCCGAGGGGGCTGCGAGCGATGCGTGATTCGATCGACGAACAGGCGGTTGCCGCCGTCGAGAAGGCGCTGGCGCAGGGGCAGATCGACGGCGCCGAACTGGCGGCCGCGCTGCCCATGTCGGTCGTCCCGGATCTCATCGGCTGGCCCGAGCACGGCCGGGAACATTTGCTGCGTTGGGCCGGAGCGACATTCGACGCGCTCGGACCGGTTAACCGCCAATCGGCGTCCACAACGCCGTCCGCCATAGGGATGATGCGCTTCACCCGAAAGCTTGCCCGCGAGCGGGACCTGTTGCCGGGAAGTGTGGGGGAGGAGGTGCTCCAGGCCGCCGACGAAGGCAAACTCTCCGCAGCGGAATGCCCCGCCCTCCTCATCGATTTTCTGGCTCCGTCGCTGGACACCACGATCAGCGCGATCGCCAGCGCCATGTACCTTTTCGCGCGCCACCCCGAACAGTGGCAGCTGCTCAGAGACGATCCCGCCCGCGTCCCGAACGCGGTGAACGAGGTTGTCCGATTCGAATCGCCACTACGCGCGTTCTCCCGCAAGGTGATTCGAGATGCCGACATCGGCGCGACGAGGATCCCGGCGGGCGCACGAGTGGTGGTGATCTACTCCTCGGCCAATCGTGACCCGCTGGAATGGGACGACCCCGACACCTTCGACATCCGCCGCAACGCGACCCGGCAACTCGGCTTCGGCCACGGCATGCACGGTTGCGCGGGACAAGGTCTCGCACGGCTCGAGACCCAGGCGATGCTCACCGCACTCGCCGAGCGTGTCGAGCGCATCGAGATCACCGCCGAACCCGAATGGGCGATGAACAACATCATCCATCGCTTCGAACACCTTCCGCTGCAACTCATTCCGTCCCGATAGGGGAAACAGCATGAAAATCTCCGTCGACTACCCCCGCTGTGAGGGGCACGGGCTGTGCACCGAACAGGCGCCCGGGGTGTTCAGCCTCGATGACGACGCCGCGCTCGTCTACCGATTCGAAGGTGACGAGGTGCCCGCTGATCTTGTTCCCGCCGCACGTGCCGCGGTGGACTCATGCCCGGTCGCGGCGCTGCGGGATATCTCCTGACCTCGTCTGCCCTGGCCGATTCAGCGGCGCTCGCGCGGTGCGGCATCGCGCCAGAGCGCGAGCCCGTCGACGAGCAGGTCCAGCCCGAAACGGAACTCGTCCTCCAGCTTCTGGCCGGGCAGGCAGTTGGCGACCGCGATGGTGGCCGGGAAATCAGCGGGATCGAGCTGGTGGAAAAGCGCGGTGAGGCGGGCGGGCTCGAGGTCAGGGACGGTGGGGTCGTGCAGTTGAGCGGCGAACCCGACGACATACCGTGCCAGCGTGGCGTAGGCGCGGGCCGCCGCCTCGGGAGCGAAACCCGCGGCGAGCAGCATGGCGAGGAAGCGCTCACGAAGGGCGAGCACATTGGGGCCGGTAGGGACCTGTTCGATCAGCAACGTTGCGATGCCGCGGTGTCGGCTCAGCGTGTCGAACATGGCTTGTGCGGCCACTCGACACGCCTCCTGCCAGTTGCCCTCGGGCGTGTCCACCTCGAAATCGACCTCGCCGAAGACCCAATCGACCACGAAACCGACAAGTTCGGCCCGGCCGCTGACGGCCCGATAGAGCACCGCCGTGCCGGTGTCGAGCCGCTGGGCGAGGGTACGCATCGACAGCGCCGCAGCGCCCTCGTCATCGACGAGTTGCACAGCGGTAGTGATGATTTTGTCGAACGGTACCCGGGGTCGCCCGGGCGAGCGACGAGCCGGAGGTCCGTCACTCGCGGGTTCGGTGCTGCGTGCCATACCCACATTGTCGCTGATCGACGAATTGGTCACGTGATCAGTATACGGTGACAGTGTTGCCGATTTCGCCGTCGTCGACATGTAAAGGTTACGATGTTGCCGATACCGCGTAGTTCTCGAGTCGCGAGGAGTGGGCATGGGTACGAGTGAAGTTGAATCGGCGATCGCGGTTATGCCGCGTGGCGGGCCGGATGCGTCGTGGCTGGATCGACGAATGCAGACCGACGCGTTGGAATACACCGACCGCTATGACGTCCCGGACGAACTCAAACAAAAGGTCATCGCGAGTCTGGATCGACTCGGAACGCTGGCCAAGATGCACGAGAAGAATGCGCGCACGGCGCTGCGGGTGCTCGCCGACATACCCGCGCCCCGCATTCTCGAGCTCGGCGCCGGGCACGGGAAGCTTTCCGCCAAGATCCTGGAGTACCACCCTGCGGCCACCGTCACCGTCAGCGACCTGGACCCCACCTCGGTCGCCAACATCGCCGCCGGGGAATTGGGCGCTGATCCGCGGGTGACGACACAGGTTGTGGACGCGACCGCGATAGCTGCCCCCGATGACAGCTACGACCTCGTCGTCTTCGCCATGTCATTTCATCACCTGCCACCGGCGGTCGCCTACCAGGCGATCGCCGAAGCGACCAGGGTCGGGAAGCGGTTCCTGGTCATCGACCTGCGAAGGGGCCGCCCCATCGGACTCGCGCTCGCGCCGATTCTGACATTCCCGCTGCTGTTGGCGGGCGTGCTGTTCTCGTCGGTGCGTCCGTTCGTGCACGATGGCTTCATCAGCGGATTGCGGGCCTACAGTCACTCGGCGTTCACGGCGCTCGGCCGCGCCGCCGACCCGCGGATGCGCATCGAATTCTTGCCGTCGCCGGGGCGGTTCGGTCCTAGGTCGACCACCGTCCTATTCTCTCGGCCAGCGGTCGCACCGAGTCCGCCCAGCGACCCTCGCTGAGGACCGGTGTCCAGCTTCGTATCTCGATGGGTGCGTGAACTCGCCCCGAAAGACGCTGCGGCGCTGCGTCACTCGGTGTTGTCGCCGACCAAGACCGCGGCGTTCGCCGATCGGATGGGAGCAGGTGCCGCGGGGTGGGCGGTGGAGCTGGGGCAGGCCATGGCGACCCGTATCACCGCCGAAATCCCCGAGCTCGGTGTGGACGGCATTGTCCAGATGGTGCGCGGCGGTTGCGAGGCGGTGGCCTTGGAAGCCGTCGCGGCGCTGACGGGTGACCAGGATTTCGCGATCGCGGCAGCGCCGGAGGTCTTGCTCGGTGCCACCGAGGTGGTGAGCCGAGGGGTCGGCGTCGAACTTATGCTGCGCAGCGTTCAGGTCGGCCATGCGGTCGCCGTCGATTATGTGCTGGACGCGGCCGAACGATTCGTCCCCGCAGCGCAACGGTTCACCCAGATGCGGCGTGTTACCGCGCTGCTGTTCGGCATCACCGATCGACTATCGACCGAGATGGCACGGGAGTACGGCAAGGTCCACGACGCGTGGTTGGCGAGTTCGGCCGCGGCGCGAATGGAAATGATCCAGGAGATTCTGCGCGGCGACCCGGTCCCGGTCGACCGGGCGGCGCGCCTGCTGGGCTACGACCTGACCAGGCAGCATCTCGCCGTGATCGGCTGGTCCGACGGGCCGGTGCCGATAGGCGCTACTACACAGCTCGAAGGCGCCGCCGCCACCCTGCTGGAAGCCGCCGGATGCTCGTCGACACTGGTGATACCTGTCGGTGGTCGCCGGGTGTGGGCCTGGGGCGCGAGCGTTCGCCGCCCGCCGGACTTGTCCGACGCTGAGCAGTTGCGGCCGACAGCCGGTATCCGCATGGCCGTCGGCGTCGCCGCTCCCGGCATTCGGGGCTTCATCACCAGTCATCACCAGGCCTCGGAGGCCGCGCAGCTTGGGATGCTCGGCACCGGCGTGCGCTGGTTGTACGACTACGGCGAGCTCGATCTGGTGGCAATGATCGGCAGTCGCCCGGAGCGGGCCCGCGAATTCGTAATCCGTGAGCTCGGTGCGCTGGCAGGGGCGGGGGAAGCGACGGCCGTTCTCCGCGCGACGCTCAAGTGCTACCTCGATGACGAACGCAGCCTCAGCGCGGCGGCGGAAAAGCTGCATGTCGCACGCAACACGGTCGCCTACCGCGTACAGCGTGCCGAGGAATTGCGCGGCCGCAAGATCGGCGTCCGGCGCATGCAGTTACAGGCGGCACTCGCGCTGGCGGAGGAGTTGGGTGGGGTGGTTCTCGACGGAGTGTGATCGGTGCTCGGCAGTTCGACCGCGCGGTATGGGTTCGGGTCCAAAGCGCCGAAATGTGTTTGCACCGTAGCCCAAGCGTCACAGCGGTGCCCCGGAGTTGGCTTGATGGGCAAGTCGATATCCATATCCGGTACCGCACGGGCGGTTCGCCGGGAAACTGCCGGGAGACATCGTTGTCCGCGAATCCGCCTGTCCTGTCGGCCGAGGCACTCCGACGCGTCGAACAACGCGTGCTCTGGCTCACCGTCGCGATGATCGACCACGCCAACACGAGACCGAATACGTCCGGGATGAAGGTCGGCGGGCACCAGGCCTCCAGTGCGTCGATGGTGTCGATCATGACCGAACTCTGGTTCCGCCAGTTGCGGCCGGGCGACCGGGTCTCGGTCAAACCGCATGCCTCCCCGGTGCTGCATGCGATCAACTACCTCCTCGGTGAACTCGACGCCGACTACCTCACCACGCTGCGTGCTTTCCGGGGGCTGCAGAGCTATCCCAGCCGGAGCAAGGACCCCGACCCCGTCGACTACTCGACAGGTTCGGTCGGCATCGGCGCCACCGCACCGGTTTGGGGTGCGCTGGCTCGCCGCTATGTCGACACCAAATTCGGCGGCGCGGGCGACGGGCGGCAGTACTCGTTGGTCGGTGATGCCGAGTTGGACGAGGGGGCGTGCTGGGAGACCGTACTGGATCCGATGGTCCGGGAACTGGGCGAGGTCGTGTGGATAGTCGACGTGAATCGCCAGTCATTGGACCGGGTCGTGCCCCAGGTCGCCGCGGCCTATGTGGCGAATATGTTCGCGGCGGCCGGCTGGCAGGTCATCACGGTGAAATACGGCAGACTGCTGGAATCGCTGTTCGCGCGGCCCGACGGGGATGCGCTCCGGGAACGCATCGATGCGATGGCCAATCCGGAATACCAACGGCTGCTGCGGTTGTCGCCGTCCGAACTGCGCGACCGGCTGCCCGGCTCGGGGTATGCCGCAGATCGGATACGACGCATACTCGACGATCTCGATGACGACGAATTGCTGCGGACCTTCCGCAATCTCGGTGGACACGATCAGCAAGCATTGGCGGACGCATTCGCCGCGATCGACGACACCCGGCCGACGGTGATCTTCGCGTACACCATCAAAGGTCACGGACTGCCGACCGAAGGACATCCCCAGAACCACTCGTCGTTGCTGACCCCCGCACAGGTCGCCGAGTTGGCCGACCGGCTCGGCATCGACCGGGCCGATCCATGGGCGGTATTTCCGGCCGGTAGCGGCGAAGCCGATATCTGCGCGAGCACTGCGGCGCGCCTTGCCCGCCCGCCGATACCGCAGACCACCGCGCCGCCGGTGCCGCTCGATCTCGAACGGACCCCGGCGGGAAAACGCTCGACCCAGGAGGGCCTGGGGCGCACCCTGCTCGACCTGCTCCGAACCGCGCCCGAAGTCGGCGAACGAGTGGTGACCGTCAGCCCGGACGTCAGCTCGACCACGAACCTGGGTGGGTGGGTGAACAAGGTCGGCACCTGGTCGGCAGCCGAGCGAACCAACTGGTTCGCCGACGATCCCGACACCATCCTGCACTGGCGGGAAAGCCCCGATGGGCAACACATCGAACTGGGCATCGCGGAAACCAATCTCGTTTGCGCACTTGGTGAGCTGGGTGCCACCTGGAGCCGGTGGGGACAGCCGCTGCTGCCCATCGGTGTGCTGTACGACCCGTTCGTCGAACGCGCACTCGAACCGTGGTCGTTCGGCATCTACGGCGGCGGGCAGTCGATCATTGTCGGCACGCCCTCCGGAGTGACGCTGGCTGCCGAGGGCGGTGCCCACCAATCCATCAAAACCCCGTCGATCGGCCTCGAACAGCCCGGATGCACCGCCTATGAGCCCGCATTCGTCATCGACACCGAATGGGTGCTGCTCGCTTCGCTGGCGCGGCTCGGCAGACCGGACGGGCAGTCCGCCTATCTTCGGTTGTCCACGCGACCGATCGACCAGGCGCTCGCGCAGGTGCCCGCCGATCCCGCGGCCCGGGCACGGCGGCGCAAGCAGGTGGTCGCCGGTGGGTACGTACTGCGCCGGGTTGTTGGCGCGACCGTGACCATCGCCGCGATGGGCGCCGTGCTACCGGAAGCACTCGCGGCCGCCGACCGTCTCGCTACTCTCGGATTTCCCGCAGAGGTGCTGTGTATCACCAGCCCAGGGCTTCTTTTCCAGGCGGTGCAGGCACGCCGCGGTCTCGACGACGGACCAGACTGGATTCTGGACAGTCTGTTACTGGGGACCGCGGCTCGGCCCCTGGTCACCGTGCTGGACGGGCATCCGCACACGCTGGCGTTCCTGGCGACTGTTCATGGAACTCCGTCAACTCATCTGGGTGTAAGCCGATTCGGCCAATCCGGCGATTTGGCCGATGTCTACCGATACCACGGGATCGACGCCGACGCGATCGTCGGCGCTGCCCTCGATCTTGTCGAATGAAGGGCACCACAGCATGACTCACCACGTGACACCGAATCCCGCCGCACCCGACCTGATCGCCCACTGGGTCGTCAAGACCACCCGCAGCAAAGAGATGATCGCCTGGTACGGAACGGTTTTCGGAGCTAGCATCGCGCACGAGGACACGCAGATCGCCTTCCTCGTCTGGGATCACGAAAGCCACCGTCTCGCACTGATCAAAGTGCCCAGGCTGCTGCGCTACCTATTCCCGCTGGCGCGTTTTCGTCGCAAGATCTACGGAATGGACCATCTGGCACTGACTTTCGGCTCGCTGGAACGTCTACTGACGAACTACGAACGCTTACGGAAACTCGGGATCCACCCGGTGTGGTCGATCAATCATGGACCGACCACCTCCCTGTATTACGAAGACCCCGACGGCTTCCGGCTGGAATTCCAGACCGAGAACTTCGCTACCGCCGCCGCCACCGCCGAATTTCTGGCCGGTCCTGCCTTCGCCGCCAATCCCATCGGTGTCGACTTCGACCCCGACTACCTCCTGGAGCGACTGCGCTCCGGCGACGCCCCCTCGACTCTGCTCGAACAGGGGGCAGGCACCCGCCCCGGCACGATATCGCGCGCCAACAAGCGCACTATTACCTGGAAGACGTTGTAGGCATATTGCCGGAGCGATGCGGCGCGGCCATCGAAGGAAACAAGGGGAGCGGTTTCCAATCGGGGTGCGGGAACGTCACGATGAATCGGTGGGCGCGCCGTGAATCGCATGCGAGAGATCACTGCGCGCAGGTGAGAGCCAGTGCGGAAACGGCCGCACTGGCTCGGCTGTCGTGTCGGACGGTGGTACGGATGACACTATCGAGGTCGGCGCCCGCCAGGTCGAGGAAGCTGATGATGCCTGTGTCGCGGTGAAACGGCTCCGCCATACGCTGGCGGAGCCGTTGCTTTGCACCTTGATTGGGCCATCGCCCGAAAGTGGCGCGTCGGAACCGCTTACCGTACGGCGTCTTTTCTCGCGGTCGAGATCGCAAGGGCGGCAAGTATTTGCTCGAGTTCGGCCGCGGCCGAGTCGGCTGTGGCGGTGGTGCGCCAGGTGACGTGCCCGTCCGGCCGGACCAAGACAGCGCCGTGCTCACCGACCTCGAACAGATCGTGCGCCCGCTGCCGGATCCCGGCATCGAGACCGACGACAACCACGGGGGTGTTACCGGCGACGGCCGCACGCCAGCCGTGGGTGTCTGGCGTAAACAAGGTGTAGTCGCGCAGGTCGAGCAGGTCGTGGGTGGACAGGTCGTCGGCACCGGCGAGCCACACGTGCGGAATCCGGCAGCCGGGCCACGTCGTCGCGCGGTATTCCACCACGCCATCGCCGTTCAGCGGTTGCGGCGTCGGCTCGGTCCGAATCAGATCGCCCGAGTACGCGTAGCCGAATTCGAGTCCGGTGGAGGCGAAGTGCTGCAATTGGCCCGGTATCCGACGTCCGATCGTGGCGCGTCGGTCACCCGCTGGCGCATCGCCTCCGCTCAGCTTCGCGGTCTGGCGCATCGCCAGGTTCATCAGGCCGTCAGCGGCGCGCCGCACAATCGCCGACGGAAGGCGATCGACGACTGGGTGCGAGAAAGCACGGGTCATCCGGGCCAGCGCCCGGTTACCAGGGGCCAACCCCGCCATGACATCGTCGAGCCGGAAGTGATTGTCGACGCTCTGGGTGGCGAAGCGTTCCACCACCGGCCGTCGTTCCGGCTCGTAGCTGTCCAGTAGCGACGTCGGCGCGCGGCCTTCGAGAATCGCGGCCAGTTTCCAGGCGAGGTTGTGGGCGTCCTGCACCCCGCTGTTGAGGCCGAAACCGCCGGTGTGCGGAAACCGGTGTGCCGCATCCCCGGCCAGGATGACGTTGCCGGTGGCGAACGACTCGGCGGTTTGGCTGGTCATCGTCCAGGTGCCGGTGGAATGGATGTCGAACGGCACGTGCCGTCCGATCACCTTCGGTAGCGTTGCGGCCCAGAACTTTTCGCTGTCATTGGCAATGTCCTGCCGATCGCTGAGGAACGGCGTCATGAGGACGTAGTCGTCGTCGGCGTGCGCGATCAGCACGCCGCAGAACTGTGGGGCGTAGATCCAGCTCAGCAGCGGGCGGACGCCGTCGGTGAACAGTTCGGCGTGGAAGAAGGCGCTGCCCATATTGGCCAGCACCGGCCCACGCATCGTGATGCCAAGCGCTCGGCGCACCGCACTGTTCGCACCATCGGCGCCGACCACGAACCGCGAGCGGACTTCCGAGGTGCGGGCGTTGGAGTCGACAGTGCGCACGGTGGCGCCTGTCGGCATCGTAGTCACCTCGCGCACACCGGCGCCGCGACGGAAATCGATGTGCGGGTCGGCCTCGATGGCATCCCAGAGGACCGGCATGAGTCGGTGCTGGCCGATGTGCGAGATGAGGAAGCGGCTGTGGGTCCGCACGTGTCGCACCTGCTCGGCATCGGCCAACAGGTCGATGTCACCGAGCGTGCCATCGCGCAGGTCCGTGCACCAGCGGATCACACTGATCTCCTCGGCCGGTGGTGCCAAAGCGGCTATTCGCCTGGCCAGCGTCGGGGAAGCGTGATGCCAGATTTCCTGCGACCGCGCATTGATGACGTGCGCGGCGGGATGGTTCAACGGATCGGTCCGGCGTTCGAGGACAGTGCTGGCGATACCGTAGCGGGCCAGCAGTAGCGCCAGAGTGCATCCGGTCGCTCCGGCGCCGACGATGGTCACGTCGGGTTCCGAGTCGTGGCGCACCGCTTGGTTCGTCTCAACCATCTCGTCTGTCTCTGGTCTCTCGGTCAACGGACGGTGTTGCGCTGCGTGCCGAGGTCGAGCACGCCGTCGTCGGTGCGGATGGACGCCGTGACGACATCGCCCGGCGCGAGGTATCGGGAGTTGCGGGATTGCGTCCGCAGGAAAAGCTCCCACTTCCTTGCTTCGGATAGCAGACCGGCGAGGCGTTGCACGATCGGCTTGGGCGGGTGGATGGCGACTCCCCCCGGGGTGCCGGTGAGCAACAGGTCACCCACCGCGAAATTCTCCAACAGCGAGAACTCCGTCAGGGTTTCAGCTGGTGCGAAGACCATGTCGGCCGCCAGAGCCCGCTGCCGGGTTTCACCGTTGACGGCGAGCTCGAGGCGAAGGTCCTTCCATCTATCGACCTCGCCGCGATCGGGCACGCAGAGGTACGGACCGACCGGACAGAATGTGCGGTAGCTCTTGCCCTTGTAGTACTGCCCTTGGGACAGCTGAACGTCGCGCGCGCTGACATCATTCGCGACGACGAAGGCGCCGACGTAGTCCGCCAGGTTCTCCGGGGTCACGGTCACCGGACCGGTGATCGCCTTGCCCAGCACGATGCCCAGTTCGATCTCGTAGTCCAGCAGCCGCACGTGTGGGGGAGTGACGATGTCATCGTCGGCCCCGGTCAGTGATCCCGTCGACTTGGTGAAGAACAAATTGAAAGGCGGATTATCGGGATCCATCCCGACCTCGGCCATATGCGCCCGGTAATTCGTACCCTGGCAGTTGACCTTCGCACCTGGCAGCGGGTTCAGCGCCGTAACCCCAGCCAACTCGATGCCGGGATCCCCTGGCTCGGTCAGCAGGGCTCTGGCCGCCGCAACCCCTTCCCGAAGCACCTCGGTGGCCGTCGGGTACTCGCCGGGCAGCGGCAGCACCCGCTCGCCGCGGGCCACGCCCCACCCCGAGGTGCCCGATTCGGTGGAGTAGCGGAGAAGGTTGATGCTCACGTCGGCCAGTCAAGCCGTGCCTGCCCGGCCCGCGCTTGGACCACGAGCCAAATCCGAGCCATCGGTTTGGACTCCGATGCAATACCGGTAGCCCTGGCCTGGCGGTACTGTGCTGCAGGGAGATTCAGTGAGTGTTCGACACACCGGAACACGATCCCGAAGCCGCCCCGCCCGATTTCCTCGGCCTCGCCGAACCCGGCCGCAGCCAACTCCGCCGCGAGACCACGTGGAGATCGCGTTAGGTCCTAATCTTCGGAGCCGGACAATCGGGCTCGCGCGGGAAGAGTGGACCCCCCGACAGCTCAATGATAGGCGTAAAAATCCGCCGAATATCTGGGCATGCGACCAGATTTCTCATCGATTACCGGTCGGTAATAGGGCCTTGACCTCTGCCGTAATAACGGTCACACTGTTGCCGTTACGGATTGCGCGAATGAAGGGTTTCTGATGGCCGGAGTTGCTGCATGAACCCGGCGGCCTCGGGGTCGAAGATTTCGGATCGAGATGGTGCGCGCGTGCGTGGCGCCCTGCGCACGCGGTCGGCACTGCTACGTTCCGGTTGGCAGGCCTTGGCCAAGGGTAAGGCCGCGGCGATCAGTATCGCCGACTTGACGCGAAACGCCGGAGTCGCGACCGGGTCCTTCTATAACCATTTCAGCAGCAAGGAGGAGTTGTTCGCCGCGGCCGTCGCGGAAGTGGTGAACCAACTGGCGCGGATGCTCGACGATCCCGCGACCGGCCTCGACGATCCCGCCGGTGTCGTTCGCGCGCATATGCGCGCGTTCGGCGAGGTGGGGGTGTCTCGTCCCGATGTGGCCGCGGTTGTGCTCTCGGAGAAATATCGAATCCTCGAGCATCCCGAGATCCGCGCTCGACTCTGCGCTCCGGTACGGGCCGGGCTTGCTGCGGGGCGTTTTCATATCCACGACCCGGTTGTCGCGCTCGACCTCATGGGCGGCATCGCGCTGGCGATCTTGCGAACGTCGCAGCGCAATGCCGGGGCGGCGACTATCGCGTGGGTGGATGCCCTGGCGCAGCAGGTCGTGGCCCTGCTCGAGCAGCCCGCCTGCGTGGCCGTTTACACGGATTCGCGCACTGCGGTGCCCGGCGGATGAACGGATATTCATTCCTGTTCCGGTTTGCGGGCCATGAGCTACCGTCTGCTGACCACGGGCTCATTGCTGAATATTTCGTCACTAATAGCTTGGTGGATCAAAGTCGATACCGCGCACTGGTGTCGGCGCACGTAAAAAGGCGGTTGTTTTGACTCTGGCACCCCAGGTGTCCACACCATCGAAGCAGAAAGATTCGACATCGCGGATTTTGTGGGCAAACTTCTCCGACACCGTCGTCTCGGGTGTACGCACCGGCGGGCGGACGGTTGATATGGCGTCGGAGACCATCGGCGGAGCACTGTCCGATATGGTTCGGCGCCGGTTCCAAATGCGCGAGATGCTGCATCAGGCCTGGTATCTGATCACGGTCACCGCCTTTCCCGCGATCCTGATGGCGGTGCCCTTCGGCGTGATCGTTTCCTTGCAGATCGGCAATATGATCAAGGAACTGGGCGGTGACTCGCTGCTGGGAGCGGCGAGCGGGCTCGGAGTCATCAAGCAGGGCGCGCCGATCGCCACCGGGCTGCTGCTGGGCGGTGCGGGCGCCGCGGCGATCGCCGCCGACCTCGGCGCGCGCACTATTCGCGAGGAAGTGGACGCACTGCGGGTGATGGGCGTCAGCCCGATTCACCGACTGGTCATTCCCCGTGCCGTCGCCATGGTGCTGGTAGCGCCCCTGCTCAACATTTTGATCATCTTCACCGGTGTGGTCGCGGGGTACGCCGTCGCGATCGGCGGACAAGGAGTGACCTCGGGAAGTTACTGGGCCACTTTCGGCTCCTTCACCACGGTTACCGACGTCGGCATCTCGCTGCTGAAGGCGGTGGTGTTCGGGTTCATCGTGGTGATCATCAGTTGTCAGCGCGGGCTGGAGGCCAAGGGCGGTCCGCGCGGGGTGGCGGACGGTGTCAATGCCTCGGTCGTGCTCTCGGTGGTGTCCATCATGGTCGTCAATCTCGTTGCCACCCAATTGGTTCAGATGTTCGCCCCGACCAGGATGGCCTGATGACAGCGACCGCGTATTCGCCGAAGGGCCTGCGCTGGGCGTATCGGTTGTTTCGCAACCGCAACGCGTTGCTGCCGGTGGACGGCATCGGTTTCGCCCTGGCTTTCAGCTGGCAGGTGCTCTCGGCAATTCCCTTGACGCTCCGCCATTATCGGGCGCAAACCCTGCGCGCTATCAGTGACACCACCTGGGGGAGAGGCTCGCTGATCGTCGGCGGCGGTACCGTGCCGATGCTCATTCTGCTCGGCGTGGTGCTCGGCGCCGGCGTGGGCATCGAGTCCTACGGCACTTTGAACATGATCGGGCTCGGCCCGTTGACCGGTGTCGTTTCGTCGTTCGCGAATACCAGGGAGCTGGCGCCGATCATCGCCGCGGTCGGGTTCGCGGCCCAGGCCGGTTGCCGAATGACCGCGGAGATCGGATCCATGCGCATCTCCGAGGAAATCGACGCGATCGAATGCCTTGGGCTGCGGTCGATTCCGTTCGTGGTCACCACCAGGGTCATCGCCGGTGTCGTCGCGATCGTGCCGACCTTCCTGATCACCCTGATCCTCAGCTACCTGTCCTGTGCCGCAATCGTTGTCGGCGTCCACGGTCAGGCATCGGGCGTGTATCAGCACTATTTCGACCAATTCGTCAGCCTTCCCGATATTGCTGCCGCCTTACTGAAGGTGCTCGTGTTCGGCGTCGCGGTGATCCTGATCCATTGCTATCAAGGATTCTTCGCCGTGGGCGGGCCGGAGGGCGTTGGAATCGCCTCCGGCCGGGCGGTGCGGGCCAGTTTCGTCGCAATAATCATTTTGGACATGCTGTTAACCCTCGCAATTTGGGGATTCAGCTCGACGGTCACATTTACGGGGTAGTGCGAAATGCCGACGTACGGGTTGCCTGGAGCAGCCATTACCGCGAAATCCGCACGGCGCACCGGTGCGGTCGCGCTCACCGTGGCGGTGCTCGTGACCGCAGTGTGGGGCGGATATCGAGCGGTACAAGAAGATGATCGAATGTCGGTGACGCTGCGCACCGAGCAGGTCGGCGACGGCGTTATCGCCGGCACCCGGGTCCGGCTGGACGGGGTCAATGTCGGCGAGGTCACCGGTATCAGCAGTGTCGGCGCCGGCCGGCAGCAGATAGCGCTGCGGCTGGACGGTTCCCAGCTCACCGGACTGACCGACGCTCTTGTCGTCGACTACGCGCCGTCGAATCTGTTCGGCATCAGCGAGCTCGAATTGCGCCGCGGCCAAGGTGGTGTCCCATTGCGGGACGGGACCGAGGTCGACCTCGCCGGTGCGGCGGCGTCGCGCGTCACCGATGTCACCATGGGCACCCTGATCCGGTCACTCGGGCAGACCACCAACCAGGTGCTGACGCCAGAACTGACCGGCGTGCTGACCGCTCTCGCTACCGACGCCAAGGCGTTCGCGCCGATCCTGGAGGCCATCGTGATGCTCGGCCGGGAAGTGGCCGATACCCAGCGATACGATCCGTCCTACCTGATCGGGCAGTATGCCTCGACATTGCACGGTGCTGCCGAATTCGCCGGTGCCACAGTAGATCTGCTCTACCACATCAACAATATCGAAGTGCTGCGCACCGATCGGCCGCTCTTCGATACCGGTGTCAATCTGCTTACCGACCAATTGTTTCCAGGTCTCGCCAACGTGGGCTGGGTTGGGCAGCGGCACTACACCGGTTACAGCGACATGCTGACGCCATTGCTGAGCATGACCGCCCGGATGGTGCCGACACCGGAGAAGTCGAGTGCCGAACTGCGCACCATCTTGGCGCGCATCGACAATTCGTTCGTCGACACACCCGACGGGCCGGTCCTGCAACTCGAGCTGACCCTGCGCGGATTCCCCGTCCTCGCCGGGCCGCTGCTCGGTGTCACCGGGGCATCGGCGGCGCCCGCACCGGTTGATCCAGCCGCGATGCCGGGAGGTACCCGATGAAATCGACTGTCAATGTAGTTCTGCGACTGTTGATATTCGTGGTCGTAATGGCGGCGCTGTTGAGCATGGTGGTAATGGCGATCCAGCGGCCGGTAGCCGGGAGTACCGGCACGTTTCGGGTGATCTTCACCGATGCCAATGGCCTGAAATCCGGTGATGACGTCCGCATGTACGGCGTGCAGGTGGGCAAGGTTCAGGCGATCGACCTCGATCAGGCGCGAGCCTCCGTGCGGCTGAGTGTGCAACGCGGCCACCCGGTGTACGAGGCCAGCACGTTCGCGATCCGATATCAGACGCTGACCGGACAGCGGTATGTCGACGTGCGGCAACCGGACGCACCCGGTCACGAACTGGCGAGCGGCGCGACAGTGCCACCCGAGCACACGATTCCATCGTTCGACATCACCACGCTGTTCAACGGTCTACAGCCGGTGCTCCGGGACTTTTCGCCGAGCGCCCTCAACCAATTGGCCGAAAGCGTCCTCGCCGTGATCGAGGGCAACGGCACCGGCATCGGGCCCGCGCTCGACGCGGTGGAGCAGCTCAGCCGCTACGTCGTCGACCGGCAGGCGGTGATCTCCACGCTGGTCCGCAATCTGCGCGATATCGATGATCGGGTCGGGGGCAAGTCACGCTATCTGGAGACCCTGATCCAGAACCTGACCGACCTGTTCGGCGTACTCGAGGTCAAGCTGGACGCGCTGGTCGACTACGCCCTCGCCGCACCGCCGGTGCTGGGTCCGATCGACGATCTGCTCGCGACCCTCGGCTTCACCCCGGATACCAATCCCGATCTCGACAATGCGCTGCGAACGGCGTTTCCCGACACCAGGGCCGCGGTCGAGGTACTCGGCAAACTACCGGGCCTGCTGCAGTCGTTGGACGCACTACTGCCGAAGGCGGCGCCCGAAATGAACACCACCTGCTCGAACGGAAACGCGTCGGTGCCACCGCAACTGCGGGTATTCATCGGCGGCCAGAGGATCTCGCTATGCAACCGATGACTATTGTGCCGCGCAAGCGGTTTCGCTTCCGCGATGATCGGCCGGTGCCGGACGCTCGCACGATGCGCCGGCGCGAGCTGCGGCTCGGACTGATCGGCGCGGCCACCGTGGTGCTCGTGCTCGCCGCCTGCGGCGTCCTGTACGCACTGCCGTTGGGCAAGGTCGAATACGGAGCCGACCTGAGCGGGGCCGGGTCGATCCGACCCGGTGAGGACATCCGGGTGGCGGGCATCAATGTCGGCACCGTCGAATCGTTGGAGCTGCACGATGATCGCGTACACATGGTCTTCACGGTGGCCTCCGATATGTTCGTCGGCGATCAGTCGACCCTCGACATTCGGATGCTGACGATTGCGGGCGGCCACTTCGTCGCACTGACGCCCGCCGGTTCGAAACCGTTGGGCAAGAAGGTCATCGCGAAAGACAAGGTGCGACTGCCCTACACCCTGGGGCAGGCGTTCCAAGATGCGGTGACTCCGGTGCGTGAGGTCGACGGCGCGGTGCTGCGGCACAATATCGGCGAGCTGAGCACGGCCTTGGTCGAGAGCCCGGACGGCCTACGGCAGCTGGGGCGAGCGGTCGACTCCATCGTCGATATTCTCGACACCCAGAATGCGGATGTGTCACGGGCACTGGCGGTTTCGCAAGAGTACCTGAGCAGGATCAGCGGGAATACCGCGCTGTACGGTCAGCTCAATCGCAAGCTCATCATGACCACAGACATCCTCGTCGACAAGCGATCCGAATTGCGCGTCTCGCTGAATCTGCTGGCACGGCTGCTCGCCCGCATCGCGGCGGCCGAACCCGCCTACGAGCACACGATGAAGCCGATGGTGGACGAACTCGCGAAGGCGGTCCCCGAGATGGAGCGGCTCACCGGTCGGCTCGACCAGGTCATTTCCTCCGTCCAGAGCATCGGGGGGCAGTTGCGGCAGATCGCGGGTGCGCCGGACGGTTCCACCGTGGATCAATCGCAGGCCACTGTGTCCGCGCCCGCACTGTGCATCCCGGTGCCGGGGAGGTCGTGCTGATGCGACGACTTCTCGCTTCCCGCGGGTTCATGTCGGTCTCCACCGCCCTGGTCCTGATCGTGGCCTCTGCCGTGGGCTACGCCGTGCTCACCGGCGCCACCAAGTCGATGCGCTCCTACTGCGCGATGATGCCGGACGCGGTGGGGCTCTACCAGGGCAGCCATGTCACACTGCTCGGCATCGCGGTCGGCTCGGTGACCGGAATCGAGCCGTCCGGCAATGGTGTTCGGGTCGACTTCAACGTCGAATCCGATCATCCGCTGCGCGGCGACGTTTCGGCGGTGACCCTGTCCGACACCCTGGTGGCCGATCGCAACCTCGCGATTCTGTCGGAGCCGAAACCGGCGCCGCAGTGGGCGACCGACCAGTGCATCACCAGATCTCTCACACCCAAGAGCATGACCGAAACATTGGACGCACTGTCGAAACTCGCCACCGAGCTGAGCGCGCCGGACGACCCGGGCAACCGGAACACGGTCGGTTCAGGCCTCTCGGCGCTCGACTCCGCCGTATCCGGCACCGGCCCCGCGCTCAACAAACTGATTTTCGAACTCGGCGACGCGCTGAAATCGCCGGATGCCGCCATCGGACGCATCGGTGAATTGATAGACGCACTCAGCAAACTCGGCGCGACTCTGAAAAACAATTGGGGCGATCTCGAACATATGTTGACTCGACTCGGCGGGATGCTGGATCAGGCCAATAGCGAGGTGATCGCGCCGTTGATCGACATCGTCGAACGGCTGCGGGTGATCCTGCCCTGGTTCAACGACCTCACCAGCACATTCGGGCAACCGATGCTGGATGTCCTACATGCGACGGTGCCGTTGGTTCGGTGGGCCGGTGCCAACGTCGGCGCTCTCGAACAGTTGGTGAATATGGTTCCTTCGTTGACGGCGGCTTTTCAGCGATCCGTCGATCCGAGCACCGGTCAGGCCGCGATTTCCTACGCGCCGCCCAAGGTCGCGCTTGCTCGATCCGATGCCGAACAGGTGTGCTCGGCGATCAACGCGACGTTGCCCGGACGCTGCCGCAGCGCTGAAAAGGGCTTGGCGACCATCGATTTGGTCCCGCTGATCCTCGATATGGCGGGTGCCCGATGAGGGATCGGTGCGCAATGCGATTCACTACGAGACTGGCCGCGCTCGCTGTCGCGGGCGCCACGCTCGGCGGTTGTGCCTTCGATCCGTCGGCCATCACGGTCCCTGGCACCGGCCGCGGCGCCGCGTACCGGGTACATGTCGAGTTCACCAATGCCCTCAACCTGCCCGCACGGGCGAAGGTGATGGCCGACGGTGTACAGGTGGGCGATCTGGGGAAAGTGACAGTGGTCGACCCCACGGCAACGGTCCCCGGACATGTGGTCGCCGATCTCGATATCGATCGAGGGGTGGAACTCCCCACTCGAACCACCGCACAGTTGCGGCAGAACACCCTCTTGGGGGACGTTTTCATCGAATTATCCACCCCCGCTGCCGGATTCGACGAAACACTGTCCGACGGCGGAAGTATTCCGATCGCCCAGACGAAGCCCGCGGTACAGGTCGAAGACGTGATGGCCGGGCTCGCGACGTTCTTCCAGGGCGGCGCGGTGAACCAATTCCAGGACCTGGTGAATCGCATGAACGCGATACTGCCGCAACAGCCTTCCGACACCGCTCGGATGGCCCAAGTCGTCGGCGCCGACCTCGAAGACGTGGCAGGCCATCTCGATGAGGTGGACCGTTTCCTCGACGGTATCGAGGCCAACACGGCCATGGTGCTGCACCGTGATCAGGCGTTGGACGCGCTGTTGAGCGAAGAAGGTACGGCGCACGTCGCCTCGGCGATGGAGTCGTTGATCCTCGTACTGGGGGTCGCGGGGGTTATGGGTGAGGTCGTCCACTCGCTGAGCTGGGTGGCCCCGATGGCAACCGCGGGCGATGCCGCCGCGAAAGCCTTGGTGCCATTGCTGTTCACCAATCGGCCGCTGGACCTGAACGCACCGTCGAATCTGAACCGGATTGTCTCGCTGCTTCGAGACCGGATCATCCCGTTCACCGAGCACGGGGCGAAGGTGAACATCACCCGTATCGACGCCGGGATCGGCGTTCCCGCGGAGGAACAGACAACCCGGATTATCGACACCCTGCGCATGATCGGAGCCGTGCGGTGACATCACGAATTCTCGGGCCGGTGGCCTCACTCGGCGGCCTGGCCGCCGTCATGATTCTCGGCCTTTCCTACCTCACTTTCGACGTGGTCGGTGTCGACTGGTTTACCAGGTATTCCACCCTGAATATGACATTGTCCAATTCGGGCAGCCTCGGTCCGCACTCGCCGGTTCTGCTGTCCGGTATGCGGGTCGGCGAGATCGTTTCGGTGCGCAACGGTGACGGCGGTGTCAAGGTCGGGATGCGGGTGCGCGATGAATACGGCATACCGGTCGCCAGCACGGTAACCATCGAAAACCTTTCCGCGCTGGGTGAACCCGAGGTCAGATTCACTCCCGTCAATGGCGGCGGCGGTCCGTATCTGCGCGACGGACAGAACATCGACACCGCCACCGTCCGCACACCGACCTCGATTCCGGAGGCCTCCCGTCAAGTGACGCACCTGATGGAGCAACTGGACCCCAAGGCGCTCGAAGGTATCGTCGCGACCTTTTCCCAGGGGCTTGCGGGTACCGATGTCGTCGTCCCGCAGCTGGCCCGGTCGACGAGCCTGCTTGCCGCGACCCTGCTGGCCCGCACCGATGCGATCCGGGGCATGCTCACCGATCTTCAGGTGATCGGCGCGGATATGGACTGGGCTGGTCCGGCGATGAGTGCGGCGGCGCCGGGCTGGACCGGGGTCGGCGCCTCGATGAACAACCTCGCGACCGCCATCGAAGGGTTGGTTCGGACCGGGAAAGTGCCGGATATGTATGTCGAGGGCAACGGCCTCGTCCCGTTCTTCGGCAAGCTCGCCGATTACCTCGAGGAAATCGGTCCCGACATGGCCGCGTTGGTGCCGATGCTCACCCCGTTGTCCCAGCAGGCCACCGGCCAGTTGAGCCGCATCGACCTCAGCGCGCTGATCGAGCAAGCCCTCGCCGAAACCGGCGACGGCGTTGTCCGACTGCACATCAACGTCAAATAGTCGGCCGCGCAACCGATTACCTATTCAACAGGAGTACACATGACAATCGACACCACCGAGCGAGTGGAAAAGGAAACGAACGGCAACGAGGCACCGCCGGTGCAGCGGACGGCCTGGACTGTGTCGCTACGGCCGTCCGCGATCGCCGTGGGGGCCGCGATACTCGCGCTGGTTGCGGCGACGGGAGTATTCGCCACCCTTTGGCTGTCGGCCAGCGGCGAACTCAGCGATCGCGATGCCGAGATCGCCGCGAACCACCATGCCGTGCAGGCGGCAACGGATTACGCGGTCGGAGCCTCGACCATCAACTTCCAGGACTACAACGCCTGGGTGGGGAAGCTAAAGGCCAACACCAGCACCCAGCTTGCGAACAAGTTCGATGCCACCGCACCGAAATTGCAGGAAATCCTGGTGCCGTTGAAGTGGACCTCGACCGCGACGCCGATCAGTGCGGTTGTCACGTCGCAGACGGGCGGCGTCTATAAGGTGAATGTCTTTCTGAACGTGAATTCGACCAACGCGCAGACCCCGGACGGGGGACAGACCACCGTGACCTACAGCGTCAGCGTCGATTCCGGTGCGGATTGGAAGATCACCGACGTCGGCGGTATGGACGGTGCCCTGCTGCCGCTGAAATGAGCTGGGCGGCCGTGGAACTGAGTCAGATTCCGAGGGAGCGCGAACGCCGGTGACGGACAACGTCACCGGCGTTCGAGTATGCGGCGATCAACTCTGGCTGTGGTGCCTCATAGTGGAGCGGAATCCTGCTGGGTCTGGAAGAGACTGTCGAGATGCTCTTCCAGGGGCGTCATACGGAATGACGGCGCGAAGGCTCGGGCCGTATTCTCCGATGCTTCGGAGCCGTGGCGGTCCCAGTAGCGAACCAGGGGGATCAGCGACGCGAAGCGGTGTTCGCGCCAGCTGAAAAAGGGGCGTGCGGCCAGGAACAGATAATAGGTGGGAAACCGCGGCGACGCTTTCACCGTGCGGCCCGCCGCTTTCGTCAGCAACCGCTCGACCTCATCGACGGAATAACTGCGTGGGTCGACGAGTTCGATGGCGCCGTTCACGACACGATCCTTGCCCAGCAGTTCCTGAACGACAAAGGGCGCGACGTCTTTCTGACTCACATAGCTGATCCGACGCGACTTATGGATGGGGAACAAGAAGGTGCCCTTGTTCAGCAAACTCAGCCGCACGTCGAAAATATCTTGCATATACGATCCGCAGCGCAGAATGCTGTGCGGGATGCCGCTGGCCATCAGTAGGCGTTCGACCTCGAACTTGGCGTCGAGCACGCCGACACCGGTGTTCCGATCCGCGCCGAGCGCGGAGGTGTAGATCAGGTGTTTCACCCTGGCCGTCTCGGCACCGGCGATAACAGCTCTGGCGGCCTCGAACTCGGTCGACGGATCGTTGCGCCGCGCCATGGGCGTCAAGAAGAACGCCGCGTCCGCGCCCGCGACGGCACGGGCGACATCGTCGGGGTTCATCATGGAGCCGCTGACGGTGGTCGCTTCCGGATAGCGTCGCCCGACCGACTCGGCATCGCGGGCCAGGATACGAACCGTGACGCCCTCGGCCAGCAGACCACGGACGAAGACTTCGGCCACCTGACCCGAACATCCGATCGCGGCAACGGTTTTCCTCGGTTCGTCCACTCGGATCACTGTCCCGGAACTTCACCGAGCGCGACTAGGCCCTGAACCTTCTTCAGTGACTTGTCGAGTGCGCCGACGAGTGAATTCTTGAATACTCCGCCCATGGGGCCGTCGATCATGCCGCCGTCGATACTTGCGGTGAGGTCGACCTTCGTGGTCCCGGCTTCGTCGACCAAAGTGATGGTGAGCGCCAGTTTGACATCGGCCCTGGTGGTTCCGCCCATGGTGACCGCGTGTGGCGCGTCCACCTTCTCGAAGGTCCAGTCGATGGTGACCGGCATATTCATGATGCTCGCCCCTGCGGTGGCGGTATCACCAGTCGAGATCTCTGCTGGGACAGGGCTTTTCCACGATTTGTGAATTACCAGCCACTCGCTCCAGCGCGCCGGGTCGCCGATCACCTTCCAGACCTCGTCGGGACTTGCCTGGTAGCGGGCGCTGGTTTGAACGGTACGCATGCGTTCTCCTGTGGTCGAAATGTTCGCCGGTCTCAGGCGGCCGCCGTCGGTGGGTGGCTGGCACGCAGATCGCACGGCTAATTCGGCAACAGCGTATCCGAATTGGATGGCAGCGCCAAGAGTGCGTGAAGTGCGGGTCTGCGGGTCAGGTGGAGTCCGCCGCATCGGTCGGGTCCCGCCTCGGCGGTGCGAGCCCCGCAATGAGCAGGCACAGGCCGAACTGGAACTCGCTTTCCAGAGTTTGGGTGGGCAGGCAGTCGGAGACGGCGACCGTGGCGGGAAATCGGGCCGGATCGAGTCCGCGATACAGGGCGGCGATCGGCGCCGGATCTATGTTGGCCTCGGTGTTGTGGCCGTTGAGCTGCGCGGCGAAGCCGATGGCGTAGCGGGCCAGAGTGGCATATACGAGCGCCGCGGACTGTGCCGGGAACCCGTTGGCGAGCAATGTGGCCAGGACTCGCTCACGCAAGGCGAGCGCATTGGGCCCGGTGGGTATTTGTTCGATGAGCAGTGGCGCAAGTCTGCGATGACGTCGCAGGATCGTGAAAATAGCTTCGGCGGTGGTAGTGCATGCCCGTTGCCAATCTGCTTCGGGTATGTCGATGTCGACGATCTCGCCGAGCACCCAATCGACCACGCGGCCGATCAACTCGGCACGATTCGCGATGGCGCGGTAGAGCACCGCGGTGCCGGTATCCAGACGCTGGGCCAGCGCACGCATCGACAGCGCATCGGCTCCTTCCTCGTCGACAATGCGCAGCGCGGTCATTACGATCCGGTCGACGGGGATCCGAGGGCGGCCGGGGGAACGGCGAGCGGGGGTCTCGGCGGCGTCTGGGTCGGCTGTGGTCACGCTCGGATCCTTGTCATCGACTGGCTCGGGGGTCTGATCAAAACATAAAGGTAACGATGTTGCCATTATTGCTTGACTGCCCCGTCGTATCGGCAACGCTGTAGCCATTATGAACCGACGTGAAGCCGATGATTACATCGACCCAGATTCGTGCTTCGCGATCGTCGATGGCCGCAACATTCACTACAAGCGGGCCGGGACCGGAGCGCCGGTGCTGCTGCTGCACGGCAGCGGCTCCTCGCTGCACTGCTTCGATCATGTGGTCTCGGCATTATCGTCATTCGACGCAATCCGCCCTGACCTGCCGGGATTCGGCCTCACAGGTCCACGTCCCGACCGGGACTACCGGGTGTCGACATTCGTACGGACCGTCGCCGACTTCTTGGACTCGATCGGGGTTTCGAAGGTTTCGCTGGTCGGCAATTCGCTCGGTGGCAATATCGCCTGGAACTTCGCGCTGGACTATCCCGAGCGGGTGGACCGGCTGGTATTGATCAACGCGACCGGCTATCCCGGCAAGTCGTTGCCGTTGGCACTGCGCGTGGCCCGCAATCCGATCGGGCGCGTGCTGTTGCGTCGGGTGGCGTCTCGTTCGACCACCGAAAGCAACTTGCGTTCGGCGGTCGGATCGCGCCCAGGGGTAGTCGATGACGCACTGGTCGACCGGGTGCACGCGATGTTGACCCGGCCCGGCAATCAACAAGCGTTCATTGACTTCGCCAACACCGAACAACTCGACCGGACAGCTGAAATACCGGCCATCACGGCGCCGACCCTGGTGCTGCGCAGCGCGTCCGTCGACGCCCAGCATTTCTCTCGCGATATCCCCGTCAGCCATGAACGGGTGCATCCCAGCGCCGGTCACCTACTGCCCGATGAAGATCCGGAATGGGTTGCCAGCGCGGTACTGAACTTCCTGAGCCCGCGCCTGTCCGCACCTATGAAGGGACTCTCAATGATCGTGTCAAGCCGCGACTGCCGTCGGGACGGGTGTGTCGAGGGTGAATTCTCTCCCGTCGCGCAGCAGTGCCCACAGGACGT